>JBEVKF010000108.1:0-7404 GCA_040509755.1 Thermoleophilaceae bacterium
AGTGGGATCCGAAGGCCCAGCGCCCGGAGCTCTGGAACCTCTACAACGGGTTCGTCAAGCCGGGTGAGCACGTGCGCGTGTTCCCGCTCTCGAACTGGACCGAGCTCGACGTGTGGCAGTACATCCGCGAGGAGGACATCGAGCTGCCCTCGATCTACTTCGCCCACCGCCGCGACGTCTTCAAGCGCGACGGCATGCTCTACGCGCTCTCGGACTTCGTCGAGCTCATGCCCGACGAGGAGCCATTCGAGGAGTCGGTGCGCTTCCGCACGGTGGGCGACATGGCCTGCACGGGCGCGGTGGCCTCAACCGCGGTGAGCCTCGACGCCGTGGTGGCTGAGATCGCCGCCACACGCGTAACCGAGCGCGGGGAGACGCGCGCCGACGACCGCATCTCCGAGGCCGCCATGGAGGACCGCAAGAAAGAGGGATATTTCTGAGCCCGGCCAGACATCAGCGACTGATCCCGATCCCTGCGCAGCCGGCCGAGCCGGCTGCTTCGGGCCTCAGGGGCGTGAGCCCCCGGATGACCTGACTTGCCGGGGGTGGCGACGAATGGCCGGCCGGCGACTGCCCGCCCGACCTCTGAGCTCGTCCGCTTCGCGACGGCGGGGTCGGTCGACGACGGAAAGTCGACGCTGATCGGACGCCTGCTCTTCGACACCAAGTCGATCTTCGAGGACCAGCTCGAGCACGTCGAGCAGACCTCCAAGCGCCGTGGCGACACCTACGTGAACCTCGCGCTCCTGACCGACGGCCTGCGCGCGGAGCGCGAGCAGGGCATCACGATCGACGTCGCCTACCGCTACTTCCACACCCCTCGGCGCAAGTTCATCATCGCCGACACGCCCGGGCACGAGCAGTACACGCGCAACATGGTCACGGGCGCCTCGACGGCGGACCTGGCGCTCGTCCTCGTCGACGCGCGCAAGGGCGTGCTCGAGCAATCGCGCCGGCACGCCTTCATCGCCTCGCTCCTGCGGATCCCGCACCTGGTGGTGTGCGTGAACAAGATGGACCTGGTCGAGTACGACCAGGCGGTCTTCGAGTCGATCTCCTCCGAGTTCGCGGGCTGGGCGGCCAAGCTCGACGTCCAGGACGTCACGTTCATCCCGATCTCGGCGCTGCACGGCGACAACGTCGTCCACCGCTCCGAGCGGATGGACTGGTACGAGGGCCCCTCGCTGCTCTACCACCTCGAGCACGTGCACGTGGCCTCCGATCGCAACCTCCAGGACGCGCGCTTTCCGGTGCAGTGGGTCGTTCGGCCGATGTCGGACGAGCACCACGACTACCGCGGCTACGCCGGCGAGGTCGCCTCGGGCGTGTTTCGCGCGGGCGACGAGGTGGTGGTCATGCCCTCCGGCCGCACCTCGCGGATCGCCGCCATCGACACCTTCGACGGCGAGCTCGAGGAGGCCTACCCGCCGCTCTCTGTGACCGTCCGCCTCGAGGACGACGTCGACGTGTCGCGCGGCGACATGATCTGCCGCCCCCACAACCAGCCGACCGAGACGCGCGAGCTCGACGCGATGGTCTGCTGGATGGCCGAGCGCCCGCTGTCGGGCTCGGGGCGCTACCGCATCAAGCACACCACGCGAACGGCGCTGGCCAAGGTCGACGAGGTGCTCTACCACATCGACGTCAACAGCCTGCACCGCGACGAAGACGCCACGGGACTCGAGCTCAACGAGATCGGGCGGCTGCGGCTGCGCCTCTCGGCGCCACTCCTCGTGGACGAATACCGCCGCAACCGCGCCACCGGCAGTTTCATCCTGATCGACGAGTCGACCAACGACACCGTCGGCGCCGGCATGATCTTGTAGGAGTCCGAGGGCTCGCGAGGCCCGAAGCAGCCGGCTCGGCCGGCTGCGCAGGGATCGGGATCGGCCGCTGATTGCTGGCCGGTGGCCACCGGGCTGTCTAGGCTCCCGCGCGTGGATTACGCGCTGATCGCCTTCGGGCTCGGCGTCGGCGTGCTGGTCGGCATGACCGGCATCGGCGGCGGCTCGCTCATGACTCCGATGCTGATTCTCGTCTTCGGGGTCACTCCGGTCACGGCGATCGGCACCGACCTCGCCTACGCGGCGGTGACCAAGACGGTCGGCGGCTACAAGCACTGGACCCAGAAGACCGTCGACATGAGGCTGTCGAGCTGGATCGCGCTCGGTTCGGTGCCTGCGGCGATCTTCGGCGTCTACGTGCTCACCCTGCTCGAGGGCTGGGCAGGCCAGGACTTCGATGACCTGCTGCTCACGATCCTGGCGGTCGCCCTCCTGCTCACCGGCGCCGCCACTCTCGTGCGCGCCTTTCTCAAGAGCATGCACGCCCGCGAGCGCGAGTCGATCGAGCTGGAACGCCGCCACAAGATCGCCGCGGTGGTGATGGGCGTGTGCGTCGGCTTCGTGCTCGGCGTGACCTCCGCCGGCTCGGGCGCGCTGATCGCAGTGGGCCTGATCCTGCTGTTCCGGCTGATCCCCACACGCGTGGTGGGCACCGACGTCTTCCACGCCGCGATCCTGCTCTGGGCCGCGGGCGCCGCCCACATCGTCGCCGGCAACGTCGACTTCGCCCTCGCCGGCACCATCCTGATCGGCTCGATCCCGGGCGTGTGGCTCGGCAGTCACTGGTCGGTACGAGTGGAGCCCGCGGTGCTGCGCGGGACGCTGGCGATCGTGCTGATCGGCGCCGGGCTGGCGCTCTTGATCAAGGCCGGGCTCGACCTGCCGGTGGCGGTCATCGTGCCTTTCCCGCTCGCGGTGATCGCGCTGCTCGTGGTGACCATCGCGCGCGATCGCCAGGCCAAGCGGCGCGCCGCTATAGCCGCGGCGCTGCGTAGCCCGCCACCCCCGCCACCACCGCGCGCCACACCGGGTGAGGTGCCCCCGTGATGGTCGTGATGACACCCGAGGCCACCGACGAGCAGATCAGGGCGGTGGTGGCAAAGCTCGAGGGCCGCGGCGTGCACGCCAAGGTGATGCCCGGCGAGCTGACCACCGCGATCGGGGCGATCGGCGACCCCCAGGGCGTGCGCGACCTCGGGCTCGAGGGCCTGCCCGGCGTCGACCAGGTCATCCCGATCTCGCGGCCCTACAAGCTCGCCTCCTCAGAGCTCTCTCATCACGCACCCACCTCGTTCACCGTCGACGGCCGCCTCGTGGGAGGCGGCGAGACCTTCTGCCTGGTTGCCGGGCCGTGCACCGTCGAGACCCCCGATCAGACGCGCGGCGTGGCGCGCACGGTGGCGGCGGGCGGCGCGTCGATGCTGCGCGGCGGCGCCTTCAAGCCCCGGACGTCGCCCTTCTCCTTCCAGGGGCTCGGCTACGACGCGCTCGACATCCTGCGGGAGGTCCGCGAAGAGACGGGGCTGCCGGTGGTGAGCGAGCTGACCTCCGCCGAGCACGCCGACCGCTTCGCCGAGGCCGTCGACGTCGTCCAGGTGGGCGCGCGCAACATGCAGAACTATGGCCTGCTCGAGGTGGTCGGCAAGCTCGGCAAGCCGGTGCTGCTCAAGCGCGGCCTCTCCTCCACGCTCGAGGAGCTGCTGATGGCCGCCGACTACGTGCTCAAGGAGGGAAACGAGCGCGTCATCCTCTGCGAGCGCGGCATTCGCACCTTCGAGACGGCGATGCGCTTCACGCTCGATCTCGGCGCCGTCCCCTGGCTCAAGCTGCACACCCACCTGCCGGTGATCGTCGACCCCTCGCACGCCTCCGGCGACCGGCGTCTCGTGGGTCCGCTGGCGCGGGCCGCCGCGGCGGTCGGGGCCGACGGCATCATCGTCGAGGTGGCCGAGGATCCCGAGGCCGCGCTCTGCGACGGCCCCCAGCAGCTTTACGCTGCCGACTTCGGCGCGTTCGCGGCCGAGGTCGCGGCCCACGCGAGCCTGTCGGGCAAGCGCCTCGCCTGACGACGCCGGCGAAGTTCAGATACTCTGCGGTATGTGAACACCTCGACGCTTCCACCCGGGCCCCCCTGGCCGCGCGCCGTTCAGACCATCCGCTGGCTCATCCGGCCCACGGCGATGATGGAGGAGCTCCACCGGCGCTACGGAGACATGTTCACCCTGCAGATCGCCAACGAGGGCACCTGGGTCTTCCTCGCCGATCCGGAAGCGGTCAAGCAGGTCTTCACGGGCGATCCGCGCCTGCTCCACGCGGGCGAGGCCAACAGGATCCTGCTGCCGCTGCTCGGCCACAACTCGGTGCTGCTCCTCGATGACGCCGCACACATGCGCCAGCGCAAGCTGATGCTGCCGCCATTCCACGGCGAGCGCATGCGCGGCTTCCAGCGGATCATGGGCGAGGCGGCCCGCGAGGAGATCGAGCGCTGGCCGCTCGGCGAGGTCCACCCGGTGCGTCCGGCCACCCAGCGGATCACGCTCGACATCATCACCCGCACCGTCTTCGGCGTCACCGATGAGGCGCGCCGCGAGCGGCTGATGGCCACCCTCGGGCACGTGCTCGAGTGGGGCGGCGATCAGAAGCGCATGGCCATGCTGGCCGTGCTCGGTCCCAAGCGCGTGGCCGGCACCGAGATGTTCCGTCGCGTCCGCGAGCCCGCCGATGCGCTCATCTACCAGGAGATCCGCGACCGGCGCGGCGCCCCCGATCTGGAAGAGCGCGAGGACGTGCTCTCGATGCTCCTGCTGGCCCGCCACGAGGACGGCAGCTCGATGTCAGACGAGGAGCTGCGCGACGAGCTCATGACCCTGCTCGTGGCCGGTCACGAGACCACCGCGAGCTCGCTCGCATGGGCGATCGAGCGTCTGGTTCGCCACCCGCAGGCGCTGGCCCGGCTGCGCGAGGAGGCCGAGGCCGGCGGGAGCGAGTACGCCGACGCGGTCTGCAAGGAGACGCTGCGCCTGCGCCCGATCCTCTCGCTCGTGGTGCGAAAGCTCAAGGAGCCGATGGAGATCGGCGGCCGCCTGCTGCCCGCCGGGGTGACGGTGGCTCCGTGCATCTACCTCGTCCACCGGCGCGCTGACGTCTACCCCGACCCGCTCGCATTTCGCCCCGAGCGCTTTCTCGAGGAGCCCGCCGGGACCTACACCTGGTTTCCCTTCGGGGGCGGCGTGCGGCGCTGCCTCGGCGCGAGCTTCGCCCTGTTCGAGATGCGGATCGTCCTGCAGGAGCTGGTCACCCGGCTCGATCTGCGAGCCGCGGATCCGCGCCCCGAGCGCTTCGTGCGCCGCGCGATCACCAACGCGCCGCAGCGCGGCGGCGAGGTCATCGCGCAGCGGCGCGCGGCGCCGCTGCCGGCCGCCGTTCCCGCCGCCGCGTGACCGGCCTCAGCCGCAAGGAGCGCCAGGCCCACACGCGCGCCCGGCTGATGCGCTCGGCGGCATCGGTGGCGGCGCAGCGCGGGCTGGAGCGCGCCTCGCTCGACGCGGTGGCCGAGCACGCCGGCTTCACAAAGGGGGCCGTCTACGCGAACTTCGCCTCCAAGGAGGACCTCTTCCTGGCGATGCTCGACGCCCGCTTCGCCGAGCGCCTGGCCGAGCTCGACGACATCCTTTCGACAGAGCAGGATCCCGACACCCAGGCGCGCGAGGCCGCCGCGGGGTTCATCGCGGCGATCGAATCGGAGCCAGAGTGGGAGCGGCTGTTCTTCGAGTTCGCCGTCTACGCGGCTCGCAACGAGGACTTCCGGGTGGAGCTCGTCGCTCGCTACCGCTCGATGCGCGAGCGCATCGCCGAGCTCCTGGCGCAGCGGGCCGAGCGGCTTGGCATCGAGCCTGCGATCCCGCCCGCCCAGGTGGCAACGATGACGTTCGCGATGGCCAACGGGATAGCGCTCGAGCGCATGCTCGAGCCCGACGCGGTGCCCGACGGCATGGCGCCCGAGATGATCGCCACATTCTTTGCGGGCCTGCGGGCGCGCTGAGCGGGCGCACTGTGGGCCGATAACCTCCGCCCGCGCAGATGTTCGAGAAGGTTCTGGTAGCCAACCGCGGCGAAATCGCGATCCGGGTCGTTCGTACCCTGGAGGAGCTCGGCATCGCGAGTGTGGCCGTGTATTCGGAGCCGGACCGCGACGCTCCCCACGCGCGGCGCGCCGATGAGGCCTATCTGCTGGGCCCGGGTCCGCCGGCCGAGAGCTACCTGAAGGTCGACAAGATCCTGGAGGTGGCGGCGCAGTCGGGCGCGCAGGCGATCCACCCCGGCTACGGCTTCCTGGCCGAGAACGCGGCGTTCGCGCGGGCGTGCGAGGAGGCCGGGATCGTGTTCATCGGCCCGCCGGCGAGCGCGATCGACGCGATGGGCTCGAAGACGAAGGCGCGCGAGATCATGGACGAGGCGGGGGTGCCGATCGTTCCCGGCACGACCGACCCGGTCGAGAGCATCGAGGACGCAAAGCGGATCATCGACGAGTCGATCGGCTACCCCGTGGCCGTCAAGGCGGCGGGCGGCGGCGGCGGCAAGGGCTTCCGGGTCGCGGAGTCCGAAGACGCGCTCCAGGATGCCTTCGAGGGCGCCGCGCGGGAGGGCGAGAAGTTCTTCTCCGATGCGACGGTCTACCTCGAGCGCTACCTGACCGACCCGCGCCACGTGGAGGTGCAGATCCTGGCGGACGGCCACGGCAACGTGATCCACCTGTTCGAGCGCGACTGCTCGGTCCAGCGCCGCCACCAGAAACTGATCGAGGAGTCGCCCGCGCCGGCGGTCGATCCCGAGCTGCGCGAGCGCATCGGCAAGATCGGCACCGACGCCGCGCGCGCGGTCGGCTATCGCTCGGCGGGCACGATCGAGGGGCTGCTCTCCGAGGGCGAGTACTTCTTCCTCGAGATGAACACGCGCGTGCAGGTCGAGCACTGCGTGAGCGAGATGGTCACGGGCATCGACATCGTGCGCGAGCAGATCAAGGTGGCCGCCGGCGAGCCGCTTGGCTACACCCAGGACGACGTCGTCCTGCGCGGCCACGCAATCGAATGCCGCATCAACGCGGAGGACGCCTCCAAGAGGTTCGCGCCGGCGCCGGGCCGCATCGAGTCCTATCGAGAGCCCGCGGGCGCGTTCGTGCGAGTCGATTCGGGCGCCGAGGCGGGCTACGAGGTACTGCCGCTCTATGACCCGATGATCGCCAAGCTGATCGTGTGGGACGTCGACCGCGAGGCATCGACGAGGCGGATGCTGCGCGCGCTCGGCGAGTACGAGATCGGCGGGCTCCAGACGCTCGTCCCCTTCCACCAGGCGCTGCTCGCCACCGAGCAGTGGCGCAACGGGGAGACCTGCCGAGACCTCGTCGAGGACACGGAGTGGCTTAAGCAGCTCGCCTTCCCGAAGCCGGAGCCGCGCGACGGCGACGGCGACGAGCCCGAGAAGGTCGAGCGCGACTACGCCGTGGAGGTCTCGGGGCGCAGGTTCGACGTCAAGGTGATCGGTGCCCCATTCGCCCCCAACG
>JBEVKF010000109.1:0-9544 GCA_040509755.1 Thermoleophilaceae bacterium
GGTCCATGAGCTCATCGCGTACCCGCGCGCCGGAGACGGTCGACATCGCGCCCTGGGCGATCGCCGCACGGGCGGCGCGCTCGGTGGGCTCGTCCATCTGGAAGCCGAGCCGGGTCTCGTAGCGCACGGCGCGCAGCAGACGTGTGGGGTCGTCCAGGAACGAGCCGGCGTGGAGGGTGCGAATGACGCCTGCCTCCAGGTCGCCGAGTCCCCTGGTCGGGTCGTAGAGGTGGCCCAGATCGTCGCCGGCGAGCGCGACGGCCATGGCGTTCACGCTGAAGTCGCGCCGGCGCAGGTCCTCGACCAGCCCGGCCGGAGCGACCTCCGGCAGCGCCCCTGGCTCGGCGTACGTCTCGGTGCGCGTCGCAGCGAGATCGAAGACGACCTCTGCCGTGCGCACCGTCGCGGTGCCGAAGCGCTCGTGCACGGTGGCCAGGCCGCCGAGTCGTTCGGCGAGCGCCCGCGCAGCCGAGCGCGAGTCGCCCTCCACCGCGATGTCGAGATCGATCGCCCGGGCGCCACGAAGGAGATCGCGCACCGCGCCGCCGACGAGGTAGGTCGGCGGCAGGCCGTCGAGGGCGGGCAACAGCCGCTCCATGCCGGCAAGACGGCGGATGCGCTCACGAAGATCGGCGGTCAGTGCGGCCACGCCGCCCATTCTTGCGATGGCCAATTGTTAAGGGGTCTGACCCCTTGACACCCTTACAGGCGCACCGGGATCCCAGAGGCGCGCATCCGCTCCTTGGCTTCGCGCACGCTGTAGTGCCCGTAATGGAAGATCGAGGCGCACAGCACCGCGTCGGCGCCGCCCTCGTTGACCGCGTCCACGAGGTGGTCGAGGGAGCCCGCGCCGCCGCTTGCGATCACGGGGACGTCGACCGCGTCCGCGACCGCCCGGGTCAGCTCGAGCTCGTAGCCGTCCTCGGTTCCGTCGCGGTCCATGCTCGTCAGGAGGATCTCCCCCGCGCCGCACTCGACGCCGTCGCGCGCCCACTCGACGGCGTCGCGACCGACCGCCTTCCGGCCGCCGTCGATGTACACGCCGTAGTAGTGCGCGAGGGGGCGGGCTCGGCCCGCGCCGGAGCGATCGGTTTGCGCGAGGGGGCGGGCTCGGCCCGCGCCGGAGCGATCGGTTTGCGCGTGCTGTTCTTCACGCCGGGCGTCGATGGCCAGCACCACGCTCTGCGCGCCGAACACCTCCGCCAGCTCCGACAGCAGCTCCGGGCGAGCTACAGCGGCAGAGTTGACCGAGACCTTGTCCGCCCCCGCGTCCAGCACCGCTTGGGCGTCCTCGACCGAGCGCACGCCGCCCCCGATCGTGAATGGTATGAACAGGTCGTCGGCACAGCGGCGGGCGAGCTGAGCGACCGTCTCGCGCTTCTCGTGCGAGGCGGTGATGTCGAGGAAGACGATCTCGTCGGCGCCCTCGTCCTGGTAGCGGACGGCCAGTTCGACCGGGTCGCCGGCGTCGCGCAGGTTCACGAACTCCACGCCTTTGACCACGCGGCCCTTGTCCACGTCCAGGCAGGGAATGACGCGGCGCAGCAGCATCAGGGGCCTTCGAGCGCGCTCTGGCCGTCGCGAACGGTGAAACGCCGCTCGTAGAGCGCCTTGCCCGAGATCACTCCGGCCAGGTTGAGCAACCGCAGCTCGCGCAGGGCCACGAGGTCATCGAGCGAGCCGATCCCGCCCGAGATCAGAAAGCGGCCTCGCACCGCTGCCGAGATGCGCGCGACCTCCTCGAGATCGAGGCCCTCCAGCATTCCGTCGCGGTCGACATTCGTGTAGACGAAGCGCGTGGCCCCGCGCCGCTGCATGCTGCGAATCGCGTCCTCGCCGCCCATCTGCGTCTCGCGCGTCCAGCCGGCGACCGAGACCTGCCCGCCGCGGACGTCCACTCCGACCAGGATGCGCGAGGTGAAAGCGGTTAGGGCCTCGTCGAGCAGATCAGGATCGGTGAACGCCGCCGTGCCGAGCACCACTCGGGCGGCGCCGGCCGTGAGCGCGCGCCGTATGGAGGCGATCGAGCGCAGGCCTCCGCCGAGCTCCACGGGAACGTCGAGCTCGCTCGTGATGCGCGCAACGTGGTCGAGGTTGACCGGCTCGCCCTCGCGTGCACCGTCGAGATCCACCACATGTAGAAAGCGCGCGCCGGCCTCCACAAACGACCGAGCGGCCTCGAGCGGGTCGTCCACGTAGACGGTTTCCTGCTCGAAGTCGCCCTGGCGCAGCCGCACCGCCTTGCCATCGCGGATGTCGACGGCCGGCAGAAGGATCATGCGGCCAGGCGCACGAAGTTCTTCAGCAGGCGAAGCCCATCGGGGCCCGACTTCTCCGGATGCGACTGAAGGCCGTACACCGGTGCGCGCTCAACCACGCTGACGAACTCGCCGCCGTAGTCGGCCGTGCCGAGCACCACGTCCTCGGACGGTCGCGGGGCGTACGAGTTCGCGTGATAGAAGGCGCAGGGATCCGGCAGCCCCTCGATCAGCGGGCTCTGCCGCCGCCAGCGCACCTCGTTCCAACCGATCTGCGGGACCTTCGGCGCTTGCAGGCGCTCCACGCTTCCCGCCAATAGCCCGATTCCCTCCGCGCCGCCCAGCTCGGTCGTGGATTCGAAGAGCAGCTGCATGCCCATGCACAACCCGATCAGCGGCACACCCGCCTCGACGCGTTCGCGAAGGAGCCGATCGAGCGCCAGGCTGCTCACGCGCTCCATGGCTTTTGGCATCGCCCCCACTCCGGGAAGCACGATCCCGTTCGCCTCGCGCACACGGGCGTGGTCGCTCGTGAGCAGCGGCTCGGCGCCGACGTGCTCGAGGGCTTTGGCCACCGAGCGCAGGTTGCCCATCCCGTAGTCGAGGATGGCGATCAAAGCAAGCCCTTGGTGGAGGGCACGCCGGTGCCCTCGACCTCGACGGCCTGCCGAAGCGCGCGTGCGAATGCCTTGAAGGAAACCTCGACCATGTGGTGCGAGTTGGCGCCCGCCTCTACGGTCAGGTGCAGGGTGAGCTTGCCCGTGTTGGCCACAGCCCGGAAGAACTCCTCGACAAGATCGGTGTCGAAGTCGCCCACCCGCTGTGCGGGAAACCGGGCGTCGAAGGCCGTATAAGGCCGGCCGGATAGGTCGATCGCGCAGGACGCGCGCGCCTCGTCCATGGGGAGGACCGCGTGGCCGAAGCGCCGGATGCCCGAACGGTCACCGAGTGCCTCGTCGATGGCCTGTCCGAACACGATGCCGGTGTCCTCGACGGTGTGGTGAGGGCCCGTCTGGAGGTCGCCCTCCGCTTGCACGTCGAGGTCGAGCCCACCGTGGCGGGCGAGCGCGTCGAGCAGGTGATCGAAGAAGCCGAGGCCGGTCGTGCGCGTGCCCTCACCAGCGCCGTCGAGAGCGAGCGACAGCGACACGTCGGTCTCGCCTGTGGTGCGGTGAATGTGAGAGGTTCGGCTCACGCGCGGCGCTCCATCGACTCCGCGTGCACGGGAAAGCCCTCGGCGCGGGCCAGGGCGGCGCCTGCGGGCGCGAGCCGCGCGGGCGACTCGCCGGGCAAGGATACGCGAGCCATTCGGCGCCGGAATGTGGACGCTGAGAGCGCGCTTTGAAAGCGGGCGGCGCCGCCGGTGGGCAGCACGTGGTTGGAGCCCGCGACGTAGTCGCCGAACGCGGTGGCGGCGGCCGCGCCGACGAACACACAGCCCGCCCTGCGGACCCGACCGGCCAGTGCCTCGGCACGTTCTCCAATCAGCTCGAGGTGCTCGGGCGCCAGGCGCTCGGCCAGCTCGAGCGCCCGCGCGCCGCCGGCGTCGGCTACCTCGAGCACGGCGTCCGCCACGCTCGGTCGCTCGCCGGCGAGCCGCTCAACCTGGCCGATCACCGCCTCGCGCAGGTCGCCGTCGGGGCAGAGCAGCCAGAGCAGGCTGTCCGGCCCGTGCTCTGCCTGGGCGAGCAGGTCGAGGGCGATCGGCAGCGGGTCGAGGCCGTCGCCGTCGGCTATCACCGCGAGCTCGCTCGGACCGGCGATGCCGTCGATCCCCACCTCGGTCCACGCCACCTGGCGCTTGGCCTCCTGGACGTAAGCGTTGCCCGGGCCCGCGATCACGTCGACCCTCCCGACCGACTCGGTGCCGTAGGCGAGGGCAGCGATCGCCTGCGCTCCACCCATGCGGTAGACCTCGCTCACCTCGCAGAGCACGCAGGCCGCGAGGATCACGGGATGAGCCCGTCCCCCCGGCCCGGGCGGTGCGCAGACCACGATCTCCTCGACCCCCGCCGCGCGCGCCGTCACCGCGCCCATCACCACGGTGGACGGGTAGGGCGCTCGGCCGGACGGGACATAGATCGCGGCGCGCCTGACCGCCACCTCGGCGACCTCGATCCGCTGGCCTGCGTCGAGCTCGACCACGACGGGATCGCGCAGCTGTGCAGCCACCACGGCCCGCACGTTGGCGATGGCGGTGCGCAGCGCGGCCAGTACCTCGGGCTCGAGCGACCCGAGCGACCCCTCCAGCTCGCGCGGATCGACGCTCAGCTGCTCGGGCCCGAGGTCGGCGTGGTCGAAGCGCTCGGTCAGCTCGCGCACCGCGGCGTCGCCGTCGCGCCGGACCTCCTGCAGGATCTCCCGAACCGCCCCCTCGACGTCCGCGGCCGGCGCCGGACGCGAGACCTCGTCGCCGCGGCGGATCCTCATCCGGCCCGCACCCGCTCGACGATCGCGTCGATCTGCCCTGCCTTGAGCTTGTGCGCCACCGGGTTGGCGATCAGGCGGGCGGTGCAGACGCCGATCTCCTCGAGAACGCGCAGCCCATTCTCGTCGAGGGTGCGGCCGGTTGCGGTCAGGTCGACGATGCCGTCGGCCAGGCCCGTCAGCGGCGCCAGCTCCACCGAGCCCTTGACCTCGACGATCTCCGCCTGGCGGCCGGTGTCGGCGAAGTGCGCAGCCGCCACGCGCGGGTACTTGGTCGCGATGCGCACGCGCCCGAGCCGGCGCAGCGCGTCGCCGACCGGGTCGCCCTCCTCGCTGGCGGCCACCACCATCCGGCAGCGCCCGAAGCCGAGGTCCAGGAGCTCGTAGACATTGCGGTGCGACTGCTCGAGCAGTACGTCCTTGCCGGTGATGCCGAGGTCGGCCGACCCGTGCTCGACATAGGTGGGGACGTCCGACGGGCGCATCGTGACGATCCCGGCCTCCGCGAAGAGCAGCTTGCGGTCGTTCGAGCGCACCTCGCGGGTGTCGAGACCGAGTCCGTCCAGCAGGTCGAGCGTCCCGCTGAACAGGGCCCCGCGCGGCACAGCGATGCGCAGAAGGTCGTTCACACGAGCGCCTCCTCGGCGGCGTGCGCCAGGTGCACGCGCTGCACGTCGAGGGCCATCCCGCAGGCGGGCAGCTCGCGGCCGAAGCGCCCGAGCAGGTCGTCATAGCGCCCACCGCCACCGAGCGCGAAGCCGACCGCCGGGTCGTAGACCTCGAACACCGCGCCCGTGTAGTAGCCGAGCTCCCTCACGAGCCCGAGGTCGAAGATCACACGGTCGGCGACCCCGCGCTGCTCCAGCAGCGCGTACAGCGAGCGCAGGCCTTCGACCGCGTCGGCAACCGGGCCGTCCGCTCGCTCGAGCACCTCGCGGCCGCCGCGCAGCTCGGGCAGGCGCACGAGCAGGTTGCGGTCCTCCGCCCCGAGCCCCTCGATCTGCGCGACTCGCATCTCGAGGCCGACCAGGTCGCGCCGTGAGAGCGCCTCGAGCAACGGCAGGTGCCGGTCCTCGGGCACGCCGAGCGAAGTCAGTAGCGAGCGGTAGAGCGAACCGTCCCCCACCCCGATGCGGTGGCGTCGCAGGCCCGCCGCGTCCAGGGCCGCAAGGGTCAGAGCCAGCACCTCGGCCTCGCCGTCGGGCGCCGCGGTCCCGATCAGCTCCAGCCCTCCCTGCAGGAACTCGCGCGGCTCGCCCACCCCGCGCTCGGCCGCGCGCCACGCGTGGGAGAAATAACAGAAGCGAAGTGGCGTTTCGGCCTCCGGGTAGCGGCTTCCGACGACCCTCGCGATCGGGATCGTCATGTCCGAGCGCAGCGCGAGCACGTCACCCTGCTCGTCGACGGTCCGGTAGCGGGCGCCCGCGGCGTGCTCCTCACCGCGGCGCAGCACCTCCTCGTACTCCAGGGCAGGCGTGTGCACCTCCCCGTACCCGGCGTGCTCGAAGGTCGAGCGCATCCGCGCCGAGATCGCGCGCAGCTCGCGCATCTCGTCCGGCAGCACGTCCCGGGTGCCCGGCGGGATGGCGTTCATGACCCCCGCCTACGCGGGCACGCGCTCCGAGGCCACGCGCTCGATGTGCGCACCGAGTCCTCGCAGACGCTCGTCGATCCGCTCGTAGCCGCGATCGATCTGGCGGATGTTGCCGATCTCAGAGGTGCCCTCGGCGCACAGCGCGGCGAGGAGCATCGCCATGCCGGCCCGGATGTCCGGGCTCTCCATGCGCTCGCCGTGAAGCCGGCTCGGGCCGCTGACGACCGCGCGATGCGGGTCGCAGACGATCACCCGAGCGCCCATGGAGACGAGCTTGTCGACGAAGAACAAGCGGTTCTCGAACATCTTCTCGTGGATGAGGACGAGGCCCTCGGCCTGGGTTGCGAGCGCCAGGGCGATTGAGGTGAGGTCCGCGGGGAAGGCGGGCCACGGCCCGTCCTCGATCTTCGAGATGGCGTCCCCCTCGTCGGACCTGATGCGCAGCTGCTGGCCGGACGGGACGATCACGTCGTTGCCGTCGTACTCGATCGCACAGCCGATGCGCTGGAAGGCGAGCCTCGTCATGCGCAGGTCGTCGGGCACGCAGTCGCGGATGCGCAGCTCGCCGCCGGTGCAGGCCGCCAGCGCGATGAACGAGCCGATCTCGATGTGGTCGGGGCCGATCGCGTAGTCCGCCCCGCGCAGCTCCTCCTGGCCGTGGATGATCATGAGGTTCGAGCCGATGCCCTCGATCCGCGCGCCCATCTGCATGAGCAGGCGCGCCAGGTCCTGGACGTGCGGCTCGGATGCGGCGTTGTGGACGACGGTGGAGCCGGGCGTCAGCGCCGCGGCCATCAGGGCGTTCTCGGTCGCCATCACCGAGGGCTCGTCCATGAAGAAGTCGCAGGCGTGCAGCCCGTCGGGAGCGCGCAGCTCAAAGCCACGATCGGTGATGACCTCGGCGCCAAGCGCGCGGAAGGCGTCCAGGTGTGGGTCGAGCCGGCGGCGGCCGATCACGTCGCCCCCAGGGGGAGGCATGTCCGCCCGTCCAAAGCGAGCGAGCAGCGGTCCGGCGAGCAAGAAGGAGGCGCGGATGCGCTCGGCCAGGGTCTCGTCCAGGTCGGTGCGGTTGACCCCGTCGGAGCGGAGCGCGATCACGTTGTCGTCGCGCCACTCGGCTGTGGCGCCGAGGTGCACGAGCAGCTCGATCATCGCCTCCACGTCGCGGATGCGCGGGATGTTGCGCAGCACGACTTCCTCGCTCGTGAGCAGCGTCGCGGCGAGCGCAGGCAGCGCGGCATTCTTGTTGCCGGCGGGGACCACCGTTCCGGAGAGGGGGGCCCCGCCCTCGATGATGAACTTCTCCATGAGCGGGGTGGCAAGGGTAACGGAGGCCATCTGCGTGCAGTTTCGGGTCGCGCTCTGGATAACCTGCCGCACATGGCGCCCACGCGCGATGAGGCCTGGCACCTTGTTGAGGAGTGGGTGCAGAGCGACTCGCTTCGCAAACACCTGCTCGGGGTCGAGACCGGCATGGTGGCCTACGCCCGCAGGTGGGGCGAGGACGAGGAGATGTACTCCGCCACCGGCCTGCTGCACGACCTCGACTACGAGCGCTACCCCGACCTCGAGACGGGCCATCCGCGCAAGGCGCTCGAGCTGTTTGCGGAGAAGGGCTATCCGCAGGAGCTGATCGACGCGGTGGCGGGCCACGCGACCTTTCTCGGCGTGCCGCGCGAGAGCCGCATGGCCAAGACGCTCTTTGCGGTGGACGAGCTGTCCGGCTTCATCTCGGCCTGCGCGCTCGTGCGCCCCACGGGTATCGGGGGCATGGCGCCCAAGTCCGTGAAGAAGAAGCTCAAGCAGCCGAGCTTCGCGGCGGGAGTCAACCGCGACGAGGTGCGCCAGGGCGCCGAGGAGCTCGGAGTCGAGTTCGACGAGCACGTCGCGTTCCTGATCGCTGCGATGGAGGAACGCGCGGACGAGCTCGGGCTGCGCGGCTCGGGCTAGCCGCCCCAGCGGCCGCCCGCCTTCGCCCACTCGGCCATGTGGGCGACCGAGCAGAAGGCATCGGGGATGCGGTGCGGGCCTCTGTGGCGTACCAGCACGAGGTGTACGTCGCCCAGGGCGGCGCCGCACCGGGCGCAGGCGTCCAGGCCGTCCGCGATGTCGCTCGGCTCCTCGATCTCTCCAGGTTCCCAGCGCGCCCCCTGGATCGACCAGGGGACCACGTGCTCGAGGCGGCAGAAGGCGGCCTTTCGGGTTCCCGGGAGCTCCTGGACGCGCCAGCCGTCGTCGCGCTCGATCGGGTCGCCGCACCAGGAGCAAGGGTCGGTAGATTGCTCGCGCATGACACTCAGGATTATCGTCCTCGAGGGCGACCAGACCGGGCAGGAGCTGCTCGAGCAGTCGCTGCGCGTGCTCGACCCGGCGGTAATCAAGGTGGACCTCGAGCTCGAGCACTACGACCTTTCGCTCGACAACCGCCGTCGCACCAACAACGAGGTCGTCACCGCCGCCGCCAAGGCGATGAAGGAGACGCGCTTCGGCCTCAAGGCGGCCACAGTCACGCCCGAGGGCCAGGACGATGTCGGCAGCCCGAACCGGCTCCTTCGCGAGGCGATCGACGGCAAGGTGATCATCCGCACCGGCAGGCGCATTCCGGGTGTGACGCCGGTCGCCGGCGTCCATTACCCGATAGCCGTCGTGCGCATGGCGGTGGGCGACGCCTACGGCGCCAAGCAGTGGCGCGAGGAGGAGGACGGCGACGAGGTCGCCTACCGGACCGAGCGCATCTCGCGCAGCGTCTGTCGCGCCGTCGCCGAGTACTCCTTCCGTACCGCGCGGCGGATCCACGGCCGGGTATATGGCGGGCCGAAATGGACGGTCAGCCCCGTCTACGAGGGGATGCTCAAGGAGGAGATGGATGAGGCCTCCGAGCGCCATCCCGAGGTTCCCTACAGCCCGGTGCTCATCGATGCCACCTACGCGGGCCTGATCTCGGGCGCGGCCGACGCGCCGCTCGTGATTCCCGCGCTCAACCGGGACGGCGACTGTCTCTCCGACCTCGTGATGCCGATGTTCGGCTCGATCGCCGGCGCCGAGTCCGTGCTGCTCGCCTTCGACGAGAACTACGACCCCAAGGCCGTGATGGCCGAGGCGCCGCACGGCACCGCGCCGGCGCTGCTCGGCAAGGACATCGCCAACCCGATGGCGATGATCCTGGCCTCCGCCGCGGTCCTCCACTACGCCTCGACGCTGGGCCACGAGGGCACCGAGACCGCCTCGCGCGCGATCTACGAGTCGGTGCTCGAGGCGACGGCAA
>JBEVKF010000110.1:0-13337 GCA_040509755.1 Thermoleophilaceae bacterium
CCTCCTGTGCCTCCAGCACGGCTTCGACCGGGCAGCCAAGCGAGTTCGCCACCTCGCGGACCCTCGGCGAGCGGCCGAGGCTCTTGGACAGCGCCTCGGTCTCGCGGGTCACCGCGAGCGTGCGCTCCTGCAGATCGCGCGGCACGTGCAGCGCCCAGCCCTTGTCGCGAAAGTGGCGCTTGAGCTCGCCGAGGATCGTCGGCGCGGCGTAGCTCGTGAACTTCGTGCCGCGACCGGGCTCGAAGCGGTCGATGGCCTTGATCAGGCCGAGGCTCGCGACCTGGAGCAGGTCATCGAACAGCTCGTCGGTGTAGGTGTAGCGAAGGGCGAGGTCGCGGGCGAGCGGAAGGAACCGCTCCACGAGCTCCTCCCGTGCGGCCAGGTCACCTTCTCGGTGGTAGCGGACAAGCAACTCTCGTTCCGTCTTCTGCGCCTCAGCCCGGTCGCAATCCCTCCGGCGAGGGACGCGAAACTGGCTCGGCGGCGCGAGCGCAACAGCCATATCTAAGGACCTCCGTCGGTTTGACGACAACTGACGTGCGGTCCGAGTCGCAACCGGTCCGACCAGGACGGATGCGCTCGTCCCCCTTTTAGAACCCCCGACCACCGCTCCGAGTAGTTACTGCTCCCAAAGCGGCGACCTGTACAGAGTTGTCTCCCTATTCCCAAACAACTAAACCGAACGTGGCGGTTTAGCGCTCGTGTGCCGGGTAAGCGGAGCCGGCAAGTCGCTTTGCGCCGAGGTATTGGGCTCAGACGCGGGCGCGCTTCAGTGCGGGCAGGACCTGCTCGCCACGCGACTGACGTTGACCACACTAGTTGTGCTCAACGTCAGCCGCGTGGATCGCACCGGGCTTATCGGCGCAGCCGCTTGAGCTCTCGCTCCCGCTGGGTGAGCTCGCGCTTGCGCTCGCGCACGAGGTCGCGCGCGGCGCGCTCCGCCTCCCGCGCTTCGTCGAGAGCGGCCTCGGCGTCGCGGTGCGACGAGCGGGCCGCCGCGACCTCTCGCTCGGCCTCGGCGAGCCGAGCCTTGCGCTCCTTGGCCGCGGCGCGCTCGGCCGCGGCGGCGCGCTTACGCTCAGCGGCGCGCTCGCGGTCGGCGGAGCGTTTGGCGTCGGCGGAGACCTTGGCGTCGGCGGAGCGGTCACGTCCACCCCTTATTGCCTGCTTTTTCGGAGCAACCGGAGCGCCCGAAGCAACCGGCGCCACCGCCCCGCCACCAAACGCCGCGAGCCCAACCGCCTCGTGCTCGCGCACGAGCCGGCCCGCCTCCAGCTCCTCGCGCACGGCGGGATCGAGCGCCGCGGCGTGCAGGGTGGCCCGCACCCGTTCCTTCAGCGCCGGACCGCTCTTGCCGGTCTCGCTGGCGATCGCCTCGGCGCAGTCGGCGAGCGTGCCGGAGAGCGAGCGCTCCTCCGCCATCGCCTCGCGCAGCTCGTCGCGCCCACCTCCGGAGATCAAGGCCTCGTGCGCGGCGCGCAGGCGCTCGCCCGCAGCCAGCAGCGCGGAGGTCTCCGAACGCCGGCGCCGCACGGCCTGGTTGAGCGCCCAGGCGCCGGCCGTCGGCTTTCGCAACCCCTTGACCCGCTCGGCCGCCTCGCGCTCGCCCGCGCCGCGCAGGCGCTTGCCGAGCGCGCCGCGCTGGGCGACGAACTCGTCGAGCGGCAGGGCGTAGAGCCGGTCGATCTCGGCCTCGAGAGGCGGGGGATCTCGGTCGGAAGCGGGCACGCGGGTGAGCATGTTCGCAGCCGCCCGAGCGTGGCACCAAGAGTTGACCTAAGACACCGATTGGGGTACCTTGCGCCACCCCGCTCAAGGAGCGTAATGGCGTACCTGAACTGTCCCAGCTGCAGGCTTACGGTCTACGGTCCGACTCTCTCGGTCATCGCGAAGGAGTGCCCGCGCTGCAACGCCAAGCTCGGGAGAGTCAGCCGCCTGTTTCGCTCAACGCGACTCGACGATCAGCTCTCGCCGGCGCGCGGACCGCGGTCCTCGGCGGCCCGGTAGGCGAGCTGGAGGAAGTCCGAGATCGTCAGCCCGCTGAGTACGGACGCGAAAAAGCGGGTGGTGCGGGGCGCGAACAGCAGGCCGGCGTGAAACCCGCCTGAGATCCACATGCCGAGGCAGTAGGGACAGATCAGCAGCTCGCCGGCCGTGCGCTGGAGACCCTGGCCGCGGGCGCGTTCCTCTACCTCCGCCGGACCGCCCTTGCCCTGATACTCCGTGAACGGCGCCCGTGCGAACGCCGTGATCTTGTCCTTAGCGATCAGGCGGCTCAGCTTGTGGGTGGCCACCCCCGACAGCACCAGATCGCCTGGGTCGATGCGCTCAGGCAGGGTGTGGCCGCTCCTACGGGCCGCCAACAACACGCCGGCCATGGCCGCCCCGAAGGTCGCGCTGAACGCGGCATAGGACGCGAACGGGGGCCGATCCTCCGGATCGGCGTAGCCGGAGAACGCCCCGTCTTCCTGCTCGGCGCCCGCCACGCTCAGGAGGGGTTCGTCTCCATCTTGCGCGTGTCGCGCGGTTCGGCGAACGGCTCCTGGTCCTCCGGACGCATGCCGGCCTCGATTGCCCGCCCGCGCTCGAGCTCGGCGTTGAACTCGGCGCCCAGCAGGATCATGATGTTCGAGATCCACAGCCAGACCAGGAACACGATCGGCCCCGCCAGAGCACCGTAGGTCTTGTTGTAGGAGCCGAAGTTCGCGACATAGAACGCGAAGGCCACCGACGCGATCACCCAGCCGATCACGGCGAGCACGCTGCCCGGCGAGATCCACTTGAAGCCGGGCTGCTTGACGTTCGGAGCGGCCCAGTAGAGCACGGCGAACATGAAGCTCACGAACAGGATCAGCACCGGCCATTTCGCGATGTTCCAGACCTGCACCGCCGTGTCGCCGACCCCGATCACGTTCCCGGCCTGCTGTGCGAGGCCGCCGCTGAGCGTCACCCCCACCGCACTGATGGCGGTGAGCACCATCAGCAGAACGGTCAGGCCGACTCGCACAGGAAGCGTCTTCCACATCGGGCGGCCTTCCTCCATGTCGTAGATCGCGTTCGACGCGCGCATGAAGGCGGAGACGTAGCCCGACGCCGACCAGATGGCCGCTGCCAGGCCGACGATGAAGAAGACCCCGGAGGCGCCGGAGCTGCCTTGCAGATTCTCGATCGCGCTCGTGAAGATCTCCTGCGCCGGGCCCGGCGCGACGCTGCCGAGGTTATCGATCAGCGGCTGGGTGGCCGACTCGCCGATCAGCCCGAGAATCGAGACGAGCACGATCAGCGCCGGGAAGATCGACAGAACGCCGAAGTAGGTGAGGGCCGCCGCCCAATCGGTGAGGTTGTCGTCCCTGAACTCCTTGACGGTGCGCTTGAGCACGCCGCCCCAGGACGATCCCTTCATGTCAGTCGGGCTGTCGGGTTCGTCGTTACGGCGGAAGCGAGCCATGCTGCTCATCTCCTGCGGATCAGCCAGAGCGCGACGAGGGCGACGCCGATGCCCGCTGCGATCGGCACGACCGGGCGCTCTCGCGCCTGCTCGGGCATCTTCTGCTGCAGGTCGTGCGCCCTTGCCTGCGCCTGGGTCTTGGCCTGCTCGACCTTGTCGCGGGCCTGGGACTTGGCCTCATCGACCTTTTCCCGGGCTTGGGCCTTGACGTCGGCCTTGTGGGAGAGCGACTCGACGGTCTCGCCCAATTCGGCGCGCGTGCGCTCGATCTCCCGCCGAAGCTCCTCCTGCTCGGTCTCGTTCTCGCTCATGCCCTTGCCCTCGCCTTCTTGACCTCGTTCACGTCTTGCTTGGCGCTCTCGAGCGCCTGCTCGGGCAGCGGCGGCCCGGCCTGCTCGACCTGTTTCTTCCCGCTCAGCGCGAGGATGCCTGCGACCGCGAGCAGCACGACGCCCACGATCACCGCGGCGATCCAGAGCTCCAGCAGCGTACCCAGCCCGATGATCGCGGCCGCGATGAGGGCCCCCACTCCATAGATAGCCACGAGCCCCGCGCCGCCGAACATCCCGGCGCCCCTGCCGGCGTGCTTGCCCTTCTCCTGCAGCTCCACAGTCGCCAGGCGCATCTCTTGGCGGATCAGCGTCGAGGTCTGCTGGGAGAGCTGCTGCACCAGTTCACCGACCGAGTGATCTCCGCCGGTTCCGTTGGATCGAGTCGTGCCGTCCATGGCAATCGAATACCCATCGAGGTGCTCGTTACTCACCCAGTCGGCAGCCGGGCGCGTTCAGGCCACTTCTTGGAGCGCCGCGACCTCGCGGAACTCCGCCAGGCGCGCCAGCGCCCTGTGCTCGATGCGGCGCACGCGCTCAGGGGAGAGGCCGAGTTGCCGGCCAGCCTCGCGCAACGGCGTCGGCTCGTTGCCGTTGATGCCGTAGCGAAGCTTGATCACCACGCGCTCCTGCTCGGGGAGCTGGTCGAGCGCAGCGCGCACAGCCTCGTCGCGCAGGCCGATCTCCACCTCCGAATAAGGGTCGGGCTCCTCGCTCGCCACAAGGTCGCCGAGCTCGGTATTGCTCTCCTGCCCGACCGGGCGCTCCAGGCTCGTGATGGTGCGCATTACCTCGCGCGTCTCGTGCAACTCGTCGATGGTGATCTCGGCGCCTGCAGCGATCTCCTCGTCGGTGGGTGGCCGCCCAAACCGGGCGCCCAGCTCGCGCTCCACCCGCGCGATCTTGCGCTCGCGCTGGCCGATGTGCACCGGTATACGGATCGTCCGGCCCTGGTTTGCGAGCCCGCGCTGGATCGCCTGCCGGATCCAGAAGGTGGCATATGTCGAGAACTTGTAGCCCCGCCTCCAGTCGAACTTCTCGGCGGCGCGGATCAGGCCCAGGATGCCCTCCTGGATCAGGTCGAGGAGCGCCAGCTCATGCCCCTGATACTTCTTCGCGAGCGAGACGACCAGCCGCAGGTTCGAATTGACCATGCGCTCCTTTGCCTCGAGGTCGCCGCGTTCGATGCGCTGTGAGAGCTCGATCTCGTCGTCGGCGGTCAGGAGCGGATGGCGCCGGATGTCACGAAGGAACAGCTGCAGCGCGTCGCTGGTCATCACCGCCAGCTCGTCGTGGTTGTAGACCGGCCCGGGCGGGGTGCTGACGGCACAGTCGTCGGTCACCTCGATTCCTCGCGCGTCGATGCGGTCGTGCAGCAACTGCGCGTCGTCGTCTGCCAGCCCGAGCTCCTGAACAAGCTCCGAGAGCTCGGAAAGGTTGACGCAGCCCCTGTCTTCGCCCCGGTCGATCAGCACCTCGAGCCGGCGCTCGGCGGATTCGTCCGTCGTCGTCGGCATATAGAAGGTCTACCCCGGCGCAATGTGGCTAAACGGCGTCCATCAGCGCGTGCAACCGGCGGCGCGGGGCCGACAGCCCGCGCGCGTGTGCCTGCATATCCGCCCAGGGATCACCCTTCGCCGCCAGTCTCCGCAGCACCGTCTTGACCGTCCAGCGGTCGGCCCGCAGCCTGGAGTTCGACAGCTCGTCCCACTCGATCGGCATCGCCACGGGCGCACCCGGCAGTGGGCGCACCGCGTATGGCGGCACGACCGTCTGGGCGTAGCGGTTTCGCATCACGTCGACCAGGATGCGCCCACCGCGCTCAGCCTTGCGGAACTCGGTGGTCAACTCGTCCGGGTAGCGCGCCGCGAGCAGCGCAGCGAGCTCGTTGGCGAACTCCTTGACTTCCTCGAAGTCGGCCCGGCGCCGCACCGCAGTCCAGACGTGGATTCCCTTCGAGCCGGTCACCTGGGCGAATGGCTCGAGACCCAGCTCGCGCATCAGGTCGCCGGTGCGTCGAGCGGCCCGCCGCACCGCAGCGAAGTCCGCGCCCGGCGCTGGGTCCAGGTCGACCACCAGCCGGTCGGGCTGGTGGATGCGGTCCGCGCGCGAAAGCCAGACGTGGGGAGTGATCGTGTTCTGGCCCACCAGGTAAACGAGCGTGTCGACGTTGCCGGCGAGCGCGTGGGTGACGCTGCCGTCGTGCTTCGCCACCTCCACCCGTTCCACCCAGTCCGGAAAGTAGTCGGGCACGTCCTTGTGGAAGAAGCCTCGCTGTGCGATGCCGGCCGGAAAGCGCTGGAGGCTGAGCGGGCGGCCGCGTATGTGCGGCAGCATCCACTCGGCCACGCGCTCGTAGTAGGAGGCGAGGTCGGCCTTGGTGACCCCGTCGGCGGGGAACAGCAGCTTGCCGGGACTGGTGATCTCGACGGTCAACCGGGGCGCTCCCTGACGACCTCTCGCGCGGGCTTGTCGTCGCGCAGGCCGAGATAGCGCGGATGGCGCAGGCGGCCGTCCCGAGTCCACTCGGAAAAGCCGATCTGGCCCACCAGCTCCGGCTCGACCCAATGTGTCGCGCGCGGGATCGGCTCGGCGTCGGCGAACGGGCTGTCCGGACGCTCTCTCGAACGCAGCTGCGAGCCGAGCTCGGCGAGCGTCGACCGGTCGAATCCCGTGCCGACCTTGCCCGCGTAGCGCAGCCGCCCGTCCTCGTAGTAGCCCACGAGCAGCGCGCCGAAGTCCGTGCGCGAGCCCTGCGGCGCCGTGTAGCCGCCGATCACGAGCTCCTGCTCGGCGTGGCATTTTAGCTTGAGCCAGTCGCGCGAGCGGGTGGCGGAGTAGCGGCTATCGGCCCGCTTGGCGATAATGCCCTCCAAGCCCTTGCGGCAGGCCTCCTTGAAGAGCCGCTCGCCGTCGCGGTTTCGATGTGGCGTATAGCGGATCGGGTCCTCGAAGCGCAGCGCCTTGCGCAGCGCCGCCTTGCGCTCTCGCAGCGCCAGAGCGCGCAGATCGGCGCCATCGTGGCGCAGGAGGTCGAACACGTAGAGGTAGATCGCCACACGCTGCTTGCCGCGGCGCTGGAGGCGCTGGAAGCTCGTGACGCCGCGGCTGTCGAGCGCGACCACCTCGCCATCGATGACGAAGTCGCCGGCCGGTTGGGCCTCCAGCGCGGCCACCAGCTCCGGGTAGCCGCCGCTCATGTCGCGGTCGGTCCGCGACAGCAGGCGCACCCCGGAGCCGTCGCGGTGAGCGATACAGCGGATGCCGTCGAGCTTGCGCTCGAAGATCCAGCCCGGATCCGAGAAGGGCTCGTCCGATAGGACGGCCTTCATCGGCGCATATTCGGTCAGCTCTTCTTGGCCTCCACGGCGCGCTGAAGCTGCTGCTTGTTCATGCTCGAGCGACCGTCGATGTTGAGGTTCTTGGCCTCGTTGTAGAGCTGGTCTCGCGTCCGGCCCCTCTGCTTGTTGGTGCCGGAGCGCTGCCCGCCGCGGCGGCCTGATGACAGGTCATCGGTGGACGTCTTCGACCCCACGCGCGACTCGCCGGAGCGCGCGCGCTCCTTGTTGAGCGTGCGCGCGGCGATCTCCTCGGCCCTGCCCTCGGACTTGCCCTGATCCTTCTGGCTTTCCTTGACGTGCTCGTATTGACGGGCCCGCTTGGTGCCCTTTTTCGCTCCGGGTGGTGGCATGTCGTGTCGATACCCGCCCTGATCTTGCCCTAACTGGTCGATCGAGCGGCCCGAAACCACCGACTCCGGGCGCTCGGACACCAGGTCGCCAGAGTCCGCGTGCTCGTCTCGGCGCTTGACGAGCAGCCAGCGCCGGCGGTCGGTGTGGAGGAGCGACCACCCGCCGCGGAGCTTCTCGCCCTCCAGCCAGAAAGACGCGTGGCCCGCGGAAAGCGCACTGGCCATCGGCTCCTCGCGCAGGTTCCTGTAGGTGCCGCGGTCCCAGACGATCACAGGGCCGGCGCCGTACTGGCCCTCGCCGATCACACCCTCGTAGCTGCCCCAGGAGAGCGAATGGTCGTCGACGGCCATCGCGAGGCGCTTCTCGCGCGGGTCGGTGGAGGGACCCTTGGGCACGGCCCAAGACTTGAACGTGTCCTCCACCTCCAGGCGGAAGTCCCAGTGCATCGAGGTGGCGTCGTGCTGCTGAATCACGAAGCGGGGCACCCGTCTAGGCCTGACGCTCGGGCCGAAGCGGCTCTATCTCGAGCGGCCCCTCGTGGCGGGCCTCGACCTGGAGTGTCGTGTGGTCGATGCCGAAGCGCTCGTGCAGAAGCGCCGCAAGCTGGCGGCGGTGCGACTGCGGGTCGCAGCCGGCACCGACGGTCACATGCGCAGACAGCGAGGGCATGTCCGACGTGACCTCCCACACGTGCAGGTCGTGAACCTCGACCACGTGGCGCTGGGCGGCGAGCGTGCGGCCGATCTCGTCCGGGTCGATCCCGCGCGGCGCCGCCTCGAGCAGCACGCGCCCCGAGTCGCGCAGCAGCCCCCAGCCCGAGCGCAGCATCAGGAAGGCCACGATCAGCGCAGCCACTCCGTCCGCCTGGACCCAGCCGGTGGTCAGGATCACGACGCCGGCGATCGCCGTGGCGATGAAGGCGAACAGGTCCATGAGTACGTGCTGGAAGGCGCCCTCCACGTTGAGGCTGCGGCGATCGGCGCCGGCGAGCGTGAAGGTCGCGGCGAGATTGACCACGATGCCGGCGAGCGCGACCACGAGCACCGCGGTCCCCTCGACGTCAAGCGGTTCCACCAGCCGCCTGATCCCCTCGAACAGGATCACCGCCGCCAGCGCCACGAGGGTGACGCCGTTGACCTGGGCGGAGAGGATCTCGGCGCGCTTGAGGCCGAACGTGTAGCCGCCCGCCGCCGGCCGGCTCGCAAGCCGCGCGGCGACGAGGGCCAGCCCGATCGCTCCGGCATCGGTGAGCATGTGGGCAGCGTCGGAGAGCAGCGCCAGCGAGGACGCCAGCAGGCCGACGACTACCTCCACGGCCATGAAGGCGAGGATCAGGCCGAGCGCAAGCCAGAGCCGACCCCGGTCGGTGGTGCCGACGTGCGCGTGCGAGTGCGCATGGTGAGCGTGGTCGTGCGCCACTTCCAGGATGGTGTCACGCCCTCACGGGCCGAGGCGCAGACCGGGCTAGCGCGCGAGCGACTGGGCGAAGCCGGCGAAGCGCTCGGGGTCTCGCAGCGGCGGCCCGTGACCGAAGAGCACGAGGGCAGGGCGCAGCTCGCCCAGGCGCTGCGCTGATTCGCGGTTGCGCGCGACGTCGGCGGTGAGCATGCTCGGTGGCTCGCGCAGCCCTGGGCGGAGCGTGAGGATGTTCATGTTGAAGTACACGTCGCCGCAGATGAGTGTTCGGTCCGCCTCGCGCCAGTAGGAGACATGGCCAGGCGAGTGCCCGGGGGTGTCAAGCACCGTGAAGCCCGCCACCTCGTCGCCCTCGGAGAGGCGACGCTCCACGGCGTGCGGGGCGGGGAGGGGCATCCGTGCGGACGCCAGCTTTGCCAAGCGGCCCTGGCCCGGTGCGGGGCGGGCGCCCTGTGCCACGTGCGCGTCGCGGGTGCCGCACCACAGCGGGATGCCAAGCGCCTCGCAGACGGCGTGGCTCGAGCCGTAGTGGTCGGGATGGGCGTGCGTGAGGGCGTGGGCGGCCACGCGGCGCCCGGCGAGCTGGGGCAGGATCCGCCTGTGGGAGAGATTGGTGCCGGCGTCGATCAGGACGTCCTCGACCAGGTAGACGTTGATCGCGTTACGCGGTTTACCGGCGAGCTGAAAGACGTTTGGGGCGTGCTCTTCGATTTCGCCAGACTAAGCGTTAGGCGCTAAGCGCGGTTGCGGCGTCGCGCTCCCAGCGTCGCGAGCAGCAGGATGAGACCCGCCGCTGCAAAGACCCATGGACCGGTGCCCGCCTGGAGCTTCTCGGGTGCCCGCTTGCTCGCTGACGCCACGAGCTTCCCGCGGTCGACGACTCTCACCTGGCCGCCGCGCAGCTCGAGCTTCAGCTCGAACAGGCGCCGGTGCCTGGCAATCCGGTGAGGGAGGTCGATGCAGATGGACTCGCGCGCGACGGTGTCGAGTGCGTGGATGAAGGGGTGGCCGCGCCCGCCTCCGTACAGGGTGTACTCCCAGCGCCCGCTTTCGCCCGTCACGCGCGTGAGCGGAAATCCCTGCAGGGGCTCGTCCGGCTCGCGCGGGTCGACCACGGGTTCCGGCATCAGCCGGCCGCGTTCGGTGTCGTATGCGCGCACCGCGTAGCTGGCGCGGTTGCGCCCGCTCAGCTGCTGGACGAGGTAGAGCCAGCGGCCGTCCGGCGAGAGCGCGTCGAAGCTCCACTCGCCCTTCAGGCTGACGGTGCGGGCGACCGAGAACGAGCGCAGATCGAGGATCGAGAAGGTCGAGCGCTTGCGCGGGTACGCCCTGGCGAGCCGGAAGAGGACCAGCGTTCTCGAGTCGGCCGACACGCCGCCCGTGCCACCGTCCTCGGTTATGACCGGCACGCCCCAGCGGCCCGCAAGCGAGAGTGCCCGCCTGATCTGACCGCCGCGCACCCGCGACATCGCGACGATCGTCTCGGTGGCCGCCGGGAGGGCGACCAGCCGGTCGGTTCCGCCGTGCTCCACCACACCGCCCGGGCCGGCGGGAAGGGATGTGACCGGTGGCCCGTCGCCGGAAGCCGTGGCCGGCGAGCAGAGCAGGACGACTACGAGCACTGCGAGAGTGGAGCGCTTCATGCCCTGCATACGTGCGGGCTCCGCTCGGGAGTCCCGAGCCGGCCGGCTAGGGCTGGGTGGGCGGTGGAACCGGTGTGGTCTCCGTGGGCGACTGCCCGGCCGGCGGCGTAGTCGTTGTCTCCTCGGGTGCCGGCTCCTCCGCGGGCTCTTCCGTCGTTGACGTGTCCTCGGTCTCGGTTTCCGGTTCCTCGGTGGTCTCGGTGGCGGGCGCCTGCTCGTTCTTGTCCTTGGTGGTGTCGCTCTTCTTGTTCTTCTTTCCGAAGAAGGTGGTGCTCTCGCCGCCCTTCCCGATCGCTCCACCGGCGATCAGCTCGGGCACCGTGAGGGCAACCACCGCAATCGCCAGGGCCAGGGCAGCGGTGCCGAGCACGGCACCTACGGCGATCTTGCGCCTGCGCGGAGGAACGCTCGAGCTGCGATAGACGCGCACCGGCTCCGCGGGGGCGGCGCCGGCGGGAGTGGCTTCTTCGCCGGGGTCGGCGGGGGCGGCGTCGTCCGCTCGGGCCGAATCACCCGCTCGAGCCGACAGCGACGGCCGCTCCGACGTGAGCTTGCTCGCAATCCGCTCCGTCGGCCGGTGAAGGAGCTCGCTGACGAGCGTGACGATCACAGGCGTCAGGGCCGCGGCAATCCAGGTGCCGCGGATCCAGAGCTGCGAGGTGAGGACGGCCGCCGAGGCGGAGGCGGTACTCGCGATCGCGAGCGTCCGCACGTGGTGACGCCGCTCCTCCTCGCGCTCATCGCTGCGCGAAGGCGAAGCCATCGCGTCGGACCATAACGACCGGTCGGCCGGCGATAGGGTCCGCCGAGGTGGCCGATCCGCAGACACGCGACGCCGATCTCGTCGTGGTCGGGGCCGGCCTCGCCGGCCTGTCAGCGGCTCGTGCGGCCGTCGCCGCGGGGGTGGAGGTATTGGTCGTCGAAGCGCGCGAGCGCGTCGGCGGGCGGGTGCTGAACGAGGACATCGGCGACGGCAACGTCGTCGAGGTCGGCGCCCAGTGGATCGGGCCCACCCAGGACCGGCTCGCGGCGCTGGCGGCCCAGCTCGGGGTGGCCACCTTTCCCACCTACGCCACCGGGCAAAACGTCATCGAGTACTCGGGAACCCTGCGCCGCTACACCGGCGCGATCCCGCGCATCAACCCCCTGGTGCTGCTGGACGTGGAGCGCGCGCAGCGGCGCCTCGACAAGCTTGCCAAGCGCATCCCGCTCGACGCACCCTGGGAGGCGCCGAACGCCGCTCGACTCGACGGGCAGACCGCCGCCACCTGGATGCGCCGCAACCTGGCCACCAGGCCGGGCCGGATGCTGCTCGAGTTGGCCATCGAGGCGGTCTGGGCCGCCCAGCCCGAAGACATGTCGCTCCTGCATGTCCTCTTCTACATCCACTCGGCCGGAGGCCTCGACATGCTCTTCGATACCGAGGGGGGAGCCCAGCAGGACCGCTTCGTCGGCGGGTCGCAGCTCGTGCCGATCAGGATGGCCGAGCAGCTCTCCGAGGAGCAGCTGATCCTGGGCGCCCCGGTGCGCAAGCTCCGGCACGGCCCGCACGGCGTTACCGTGGAGGCCGAGGGGGCGACAGTCAGGGCCAAGCGCGCGATCCTCGCGATCGCGCCCACGCTCGCCGGCCGCATCTCCTACGACCCGCCCCTCTCGGGCTTTCGCGACCAGCTCACCCAGCGCATGCCGCTCGGCACGGTCGTCAAGTGCATGGCCATCTACGACGAGCCCTTCTGGCGCGACGAGGGCCTGTCGGGCCAGGGCACAAGCGACACCGGCCCCGCCAAGCTCACCTTCGACAACTCACCGCCGGATGGGTCGCCCGGCGTCCTGCTCGGCTTCCTCGAGGGCCGCCGGGCGCGCGAGCTCGGCCGCTTGGGGGCGCAGGAGCGCCGGGTCGCGGTGGTGGCCGGCTTCGCCCGCCTGTTCGGCCCGCGGGCGGCGCGCCCCGATGCGTACGTCGAGCGGCTCTGGGCCGAGGAGGAGTGGAGCCGCGGCTGCTACGGCTGCCACATGCCGACCGGCGCCTGGACCGCCTACGGCCCAGCTCTGCGTGAGCCGGTCGGACCGATCCACTGGGCGGGAGCCGAGTACTCGACGGTCTGGAACGGCTACATGGACGGCGCCGTTCGCTCGGGCGAGCTAGCCGCGGCGCAGGCCCTGGAACGGATGTAGTCGTGCTCAGGCTTGCTCTGCGTCGCGACGCAGAGGCGAGTGGCGGTAGCCGTAGGCGACGTGCCGATGATCGCGCTGATGCCGAGCGCGGTCAGGTCCAGGGCGCCGACGGCCGGGTTGAGCCGCGTTCCCTCGGCAGCCTCGATGAGCTGCTCGGTGGGCTTGGTCGCAAAGGGCCCGGGGCGGGTGCCGTCGCCATCGCGCCCCGTTACCCAGACCCTCCTCGTTTAGACCACCGGGCTCCCGGTACGCTCAAGAGAGGACGCATCAGAAGGGAGAGCAACGACAATATGAGCAATCGACTCGATGGTAAGAAGGTCGCCTTCCTGGCGACGGACGGTGTGGAGCAGGTCGAGCTGACCGAGCCCTGGAAGGCCGTTGAGGATGAGGGCGGTTCGCCGGAGCTGATCTCGCTGGAGAGCGGTCAGATTCTGGGCTTCCAGCACCTCGATCACGGCGACAAGTTCAGCGTCGACCGGACGGTTTCGGACGCCAGCGCCGCCGACTACGACGGCCTCGTGCTACCCGGCGGAGTTGCGAACCCCGACTTCCTGCGCGCCAACGACGATGCGGTGAAGTTCGTGCGCGACTTCTTCGAAGCCGGCAAGCCGGTGGCGGCCATTTGCCATGGCCC
>JBEVKF010000111.1:0-51354 GCA_040509755.1 Thermoleophilaceae bacterium
ACCGCATCACCATCGAGTGCGTCGACGCGCCATCGGGCCAGTACTTCACGCCGGTGAGCAGGTTCCCGTCGGTCACGCCGGTCGCCGCGAAGAACACGTCGTCGCCGGCCACGAGGTCATCGATCCCGAGGACCCGGTCGAGGTCGTAGCCCTCGGCGACCAGCGCGCCGCGCTCGTCGTCGTCCCGCGGGACCAGCCGGCCCTGGATCGCGCCGCCGAGGCATTTCAACGCGGCCGCCGCGACCACACCCTCGGGCGTGCCGCCGACCCCCAGCAGCATGTCGATCTGCGTGCGCGGCGTCGCCGCGACGATCGCGCCGGCCACGTCACCGTCGGTGATCAACGCGACGCGGCACCCGACCTCGCGGCACGTCGCGATCAGCTCCTCGTGCCGGGGCCGGTCGAGCACGGTCACGGTGACCTCCTCGGGGCGCTTCCCCTTCGCCTTCGCGACCGCGCGGATGTTCTCCTCGACCGACGCGGTGATGTCGATCACCTCGGCCGCCTCGCCGCCGACGGCGATCTTCTCCATGTACATCGCGGACCCGGGGAAGAACATCGAGCCGCGCGGGGCGAGCGCGATCACGCTCACCGCGTTCGGCTGGCCGGTGCTCGTCAGGCGGGTCCCGTCGATCGGGTCCACCGCCACGTCGGTCGAGGGGCCCTCACCCGATCCCACCTGCTCGCCGTTGAAGAGCATCGGCGCGTCGTCCTTCTCGCCCTCGCCGATCACGACCACGCCGTCCATCGAGACCGTGTCGAGCAGCAGGCGCATCGCATCCACGGCGGCGCCGTCCGCTCCCTCCTTGTCGCCGCGGCCGATCCAGCGCGCGCAGGCCAGCGCTGCGTACTCGGTCGTTCGCACGAGTTCCATTGCCAGGTTGCGGTCCGGGCTCACCCCCATGAGCCGGACGCTATATGACGCCGGGAGGCTTGCGCGCGGTGGTGTAGAAAGCCTGGCGCAGGTAGCCCGCCACGAGCATCCCGGCCGAGGCGATCAACGCGACGAAGTAGCCGATGCCCAGACTGATGTCGACCGAGTCGCCGGGACGGCCGAGGATGATCCCGTTGCAGAGGATCAGCACGAAGGCCGTGATGCCGACGACCATCGTCACCTCACCGGGTTTCCAGGTCAGCTTGTGACCGCGGGCGACGATCCACGAGAGAATGAAGGGGGCGAGGCAGGCGAGCACCAACAGCCAGTCGAGCGTGGAGAACACCGCCCAGGCGCTGGCGCCATCGCCCCCGCTGGCGCCCGACAGCCGCGAATTCGGATTCTCCGCGCTCGTGGTGAACCACGGCAGCCAGAGCGAGCCGAACAGCACGACGGCGGCGCCCATCCCGAGGTATTCGCCGGGCGTAAGGCGCGAGAAGTCGAGATAGTCCCCCCTCCGCTCAGCGCTCGAGGCCTCCATCCGCCCAGACCGTACAGCGCCGGATAGGCTCTCGCAATCCCCGACCCATAGGAGGACCTCAGTGGCGGTCACGAAGATCATCGAGGTGGTGGGCAGCTCACCCGAGAGCTCGGACGGAGCGGTCAAGGCAGCGTTGGACGATGCCCGTGTCTCCTTGCGCAACATCAAGGCCGTGGACGTGGTGTCAACGGGGCTGCGCGGCGACAACCTCGACGAGTGGCGCGCGCTCGTGCGTATCTCCTTCCTGGTCGAACGCGTCTCCGAGTAGGAACTACACCGGGCGGAGCGGGAGGCCGCGCTGGGGTACCGGCGATGACTGCACGATCGACGTGGTGGTCTGCCCGTAGGGGGCGAAGCGGTCGATCAGCTCCTCCATGTGCTCGACGTCGCGGACCCAGATGCGCATGAAATAGCAGTCGTCGCCGGTGATGCGATGGCACTCGACCACCTCGGGGGTGCGCTGGGCGAGCTCGGCCACCTGCTTGAGCTCGCGGGGGGCCGGGCGAATGCGCAGGACGACGCTCAGCGAGTAGCCCACGGCCCTCGGATCGATGGCGGCGCGGTAGCCGGTGATCGCGCCGGCCTCCTCGAGGCGAAGCAGCCGCTCCGCCACCGCGGGCGCCGAGAGGCCGACGCGCCGGCCGAGCTCGGCGTTCGAGAGGCGGGCATCGGCCTGCAGCTCCTCCAGGAGGCGAAGATTCGTGTCGTCGATCGCGGTTTGCCTACGATTCGTAGGCACAAATGTCGATTTGGCTTCGATTATGCCTGGAGCCTACTCGATTACCGCGCGAACGTTGAGAGATCAACAGCGAACGCGTCCCGCCACACCTCTATTTCGTAGTCAGCGCCGTCTTCCACTACCTGGGACCCGCGTTCGCCGTGCTGCTCTTCGCCCGCGTCGCGGTGCTGGGCGTGGCGTGGCTGCGCATCGCCGCCGCGGCGCTCCTCTTCTCCCTCTGGCGGCGGCCCTGGCGGGTGCTGCGCGACGCCGACGACCCCGGCCGCCGGCTGCTGGTCGCCTGGGGCGCGGTGCTCGCGGTCATGAACTGCTGCTTCTACCTGGCGATCGACCGGCTGCCCCTGGGCACCGTCGCGGCGATCGAGTTCCTGCCGGTGATCGTGCTGGCGGCGTTCGGCGCCCGGACCGCGCGCAACGCGGCCGCGCTCGCGCTGGCCGTGCCCGGGGTCTATCTGCTGACCGGGGTGCGGATCGAGGGCGAGGCGCTCGGCATCGCCTTTGCCTTTGCCAACGCGGCGCTCTTCGCGGTCTACATCGTGCTCGCGCACCGGGTCTCGCGACTCGAGGAGATGAGCGGCGTCGACGGGCTGGCCGCCTCCATGCTCGTGGCCGCAGCGGCGGTCACGCCGCTGGCCGGCTGGGCCGCGCTGCCGGCGCTCGGCGACCCGGTGGCGCTGGCGGCCGGGATCGGAGTCGGGATCTCGTCCTCGGTGATCCCGTACGTGAGCGACCAGCTCGCGATGCGCCGCCTGGCGCGCTCGACCTATGCGCTGATGGTCTCGCTGTTGCCCGCCACGGCAACAGTGATCGGGATCGTCGTGCTTGCGCAAATGCCTTCGGTGGCGGAGCTGCTCGGCGTGAGCCTCGTGATCCTCGGCGTGGCGCTGCATCGCGAGCGCCTCGTCCCCAAGAGCATCGCGGCGCACCCGGCCGAGCCGGGCGCTTCGCGTAACGCCGCAAGCGTCGCCGGGTAGGCTGGCGGGCCGCATGGACCTGAACGGGATCGGCGCGCTCGTTACCGGCGGGGCCTCCGGGCTCGGCGAGGCGACCGCGCGCGAGCTCGCCGGCCGGGGCGCCCGCGTGACCCTCGCCGACCTGAACGAGGAGAAGGGCGAGGCGCTGGCGAGCGAGCTGGGCGGCGGCTTCGTCTTGGCCGACGTGACCGACGAGGAACAGATGCGCGCGGCGGTCGAGGCAACCGACGGGCTGCGCCTCGCGGTCTCCTGCGCGGGCATCGGCTGGGCCGAGCGAACGGTCAAGCGCGACGGTCCGGCCGCCCTCGCACCCTTCGAGACCGTGGTGCGCGTCAACCTGATCGGCACCTTCAACGTCTTGCGGCTCGCGGCGGCCGCGATGGCCGAGAACGAGCCCGACGACCAGGGCGAGCGCGGCGCCGTCGTGATGACTGCGTCTATCGCGGCCTTCGAGGGGCAGATCGGCCAGACCGCCTACGCGGCCTCGAAGGGCGGCGTGGTGGGACTCACCCTCCCCGCGGCGCGGGACCTTGCGCGGCTCGGCATCCGCGTCTGCACGATCGCGCCGGGCCTGTTCGACACGCCCCTGCTTGCGGGGCTGCCCGAAGAGTCGCGCCAGGCGCTCGGCGCCCAGATCCCGTTCCCTTCACGCCTCGGGCGGCCCGCGGAGTACGCCGGGCTGGCGTGCCACATCGCCGAGAACACGATGCTTAACGGTGAGGTGCTCCGGCTCGACGGCGCGCTGCGGATGCCGCCGAGATAGTCTGGAACCATGCCCGAAGCAGTCATCATCGACGCGGTTCGAACGCCCATCGGCCGCGCCTTCAAGGGTTCGCTTGCCCAGCTGCGCCCGGACGAGATGGGCGCGTTCGTGGTAGACGCCCTTCTCGAGCGAAACCCGGGCGTCGACCCGGCCCTGATCGAGGAGGTCTACTCCGGGGTCGGCCTGCCGCAGGGACTTCAGGCCTTCAACCTCGGGCGGATCATCGCCCTGCTCTCCGAGCGCCTCCCGCTCGCCACCAACGGAACGACCATCTCGCGCTACTGCGCGTCGAGCCTCGAGTCGATCCGCCAGGCGGCCAACGCCGTCGTCGCGGGCCAGGGCGACGCCTACATCGCGGCAGGAGTGGAGTGGGTATCGCGCTACAGCGAGGCCGTCGAGGGAGCCCGCCCGCAGGACCAGAACGAGCGACTGCAGGGGAGAAATGGCGATCCCGACGCCTATATCTCGATGGGTCTGACCGCCGAGAACGTGGCCGAGCGCTACGAGGTCAGCCGCGCGGACATGGACAAGTACGCCCAGCGCTCCCAGGAGCTCGCCGTGCAGTCCCAGGAGAACGGCTACTTCGACCGCGAGATCGTCCCGGTCACGCTGCCCGACGGCACAACCGTCGCCAAGGACGACGGTCCGCGAGCGAGCTCGACGCTCGAGAAGCTCGCCCAGCTCGATCCGGTCTTCAAGGAGGACGGCAAGGTCACGGCGGGCAACTCCTGCCCGCTCAACGACGGTGCGGCGGCGGTGCTGGTCATGTCCGACTCGAAGGCCGACAAGCTGGGACTAACGCCGCGCGCCCGGATCATCACCTCGGCCACGGCCGCGATCGAGCCCGAGTACATGGGCGTCGCCCCGATCGGGGCGATCGGCAAGGTGCTCGACCGCGCCGGCATGACGATGGCGGACGTCGACACGGTCGAGCTCAACGAGGCCTTCGCGGCCCAGGTCATCCCGATCATGGACGTGTGCGGCATCCCGCTCGAGAAGATGAACCCGCACGGCGGGGCGATCGCCCTCGGCCACCCTTTCGGCATGACGGGCGCGCGCATCATGACCACGCTGCTGAACGGTCTCGAGGCCGACGATAAGACGATCGGCCTCGAGACGATGTGCGTGGCCGGCGGACAGGGCCAGGCGATGCTCGTCGAGCGCCTCGCGTGAGCGCGGCCGGGGCCCGAAGCTTGCGGCGCGGAGGTCGCGGCTCGCCAGGCAATTCCGCCACCTGCTCGAAAACGACCGCCTTTACCAGCTTGATCGCGCGATTACTAAGGGGACTGACCGCTTAACAGTCGCTTGTCCGGCTTCCCGGGATCTCGCCGCGCTGCAGGGCGAGCGCGACCGCATGCACGCGCGTCGAGGCGCCGAGCTTGGTCATCGCGTTGCGCACGTGGGTGCGCACGGTCTCGGAGGAGAGGTAGAGCTGCTTGGCGGCACCCTCGCCGGAGAGGCCCTTGCTCAGCAGCAGCAGGATCTCGCGCTCGCGCGGGGAGAGCAGCCAGACCGAGCCGTTTCCGTTGGCGCGCGGGAGGAGCGCCTTGACGCGCGGGTCGAGCCACTCGTCTCCGGCCGCGACCGTTCGGATCGCCTCCTCGAGCTCCTCGGGATCGCCGCTCTTCAGCGCAAAGCCCGCCGCACCGGCGTCGAGCCCATCGAGCAGCTGGCGCTCGTCGGTGGCTCCGGTGTAGAGCACGATTCGCATCGCCGGGTGCTCGGCCAACAGCCGGCGGGTGAGGTCCGCACCGCTCTCGCCGGGCAGGGCGAGGTCGATCAGGGCGATGTCCGGGCGCCGGCGCAGGATCAGCGCCTCGGCGGACTCCGCGTCGCCGGCCGTTCCGACGATGTGGTGACCGCTGCGGCGGAGCAGCAACTCCATGCCGCGGCGGAGCGCCACGTGGTCATCGACTATGACGACGTTCAAAGGGTTGGCATTGGGGGTCATGCCTAATGCTCCCTGTCGGCAGACCCCGCTTTCCCCTTTACCTCTCAGAGGCGGAGCGCTCCCGCGCAAAGGCCTCGATGAGACCGGCCAGACGCTCCGGCTGGTCCTCGGCCGAGAACGTGCGCGCGTTATCGATCAGCTCGAAGCGCGCGCCCGGAATCAGCTTGGCGAGCCGCTCGCCGTGTGCGGGCGGGAAGAAGCGGTCGTTCGCGGACCACGCGATCAGGGTGGGGCGGTCCCACTTGGTGAGCTTCAGCGCGGCGTCGATCGTGTACTTCGGGTCGATGCCTGCGAGCACGCGCCGGAGGTCGCGGCGGATCGGGCCCCTGGTGAGCACGGGCAGCACATACGAGTCGTCGGCCTCCGGATCGATGGGCTTGTTCGACAGCCAGCCGTAGGCGATCGGCAGCCGCCTCAGCACGCGGAGGCGCATGCCCCCGAAGACGAGCGGGATCGCCCCGGGAATGGCCGCGGGCGCGAGCACGATGCGAAAGAAGCGGGGCGGGAAGTTCTCGAAGGCGTCGCACGAGGTGAGCACGAGCGCGCCGATCCGCTCAGGCCGGCTGACCGCCACCACCTGGCTGAGGCCCCCGCCGGTGTCGTTGCCAACGAGCGTCACGCTGTCGAGCTCGAGCGCCTCGAGCGCGTCCGCGATCAGGTTGGCCAGCGCGGACACGCGCAGGTCGGCCCCCTTGGGCATGGCCTCGAGGTGGGAGCCCAGCGGCAGATCGAGTGTCACTCGGGTGAAGCCGTCTAGGCGCGGGACCACCTTGCGCCACAGGTTCGCGTTCACGAGGACGCCGTGGACGAACACGATCGCCGGCCCGTCCCCCGTGACGTGCGCGCGGATGCGCCTGCCGCCGCCCAGGTCCAGCACCCTCGCGGGACCCAGCGACTCCGATCTCCAGGCGGCTCGGTCGCTCATGGCGGCTAGGCGACCAAGACGATCTTCCCGAGCTTGCCTCCGGCCCCGAAGCGCTCGTAGGCCGCCTCCGCCTCGTCGAGCGGGAAGCGGTCGGCGACCGGCACGGTGAGGGCGCCGTTCTCGAAGTGCGGAAGCACCTGCTTCTCGAGCAATCGCGCACACGCGGCCTTCTCCTCCAGCGGGCGCGCGCGCAGCGTGGATCCGTGGATCCGGGCTCGCTTCTGCATCACGGCCAGCAGGTTGATCTCCGCGACCGGGCCGCTTCCTCCAACCCCGATCACCGCGATGCGTCCTCCCAGGGCGAGCGAGTTGAGGTTCTCCGCGAGGTTGGCGGCCCCCACGAGCTCCAGGATCACGTCGTAGGGGCCGTGCTCGCCGAAGCCATCCGGGGCGATCGCCGTGGCTCCGAGCTTGCCGACCTCGCCGCGATGCTCCTCGCGGCGGACGGTCGCCGTGACGCGCGCGCCCACAACGCGACCGAGCTGGACAGCTGCTGTGCCCACCCCGCCGGCCGCGCCATGGACGAGCAGATGCTCGCCGGAGCGCAGCCCGGCCTGGGTGAAGATCGCGTCGTGCGCGGTCGTAAAGACCTCGGGCAGGCCGCCCGCCTGGGGCCAGTCGAGCCCTTCCGGCACCGGCATGGCGGCGCGCTCGTGGACCACCGCGAGCTCCGCCTGACCGCCGCCGCCCACCACGGCCATCACGCGATCGCCCTCGGAGAAGCGGGCGGCGCCGGGGCCGGTCGCGACGACCTCTCCAGCCAGTTCGAGGCCCGGGATGTCGGGTGGCGAGCCGGGCGGCGCCGGGTAGGCGCCCTTGCGCTGGAGCATGTCGGCGCCGTTGATACCGGCGCCCCGGACTCGAACCAGGACCTCGCCGTGACCGGGCTCCGGGTCGGGGCGCTCCTCGACCACCAGATTGCCGTCCTGGACGGTTATGGCCTTCATCCGCGGGAATCTACTTGCGCCCATACGAAACGGCCCGTCCCAGCCGTTGAATAGGGTGCAGAAGCCGCGTTTTGATGGGACCCGCTCTCATTCCGCGTAGCGCCCGGCCGCCGATCTGGCGGGAGGCTCGTTTTGGCCTCGAGGCCGCCGCCCTGCTGCGCGATCCGATCTTCAGAGGCGTGGGCCTCAACGACGGACGGGGTCGCCCCGTGCTGCTGATACCGGGCTTCCTGGCCGGCGACGGATCGCTCGGCGTGATGGGCAACTGGCTCAAGCGCGCCAACTACCGGCCGACTAGGGCGGGCATTCGCGCCAACGTCGACTGCGCCGGCGCGCTGTTGGAGCGCCTCGAGCAGCGGCTTGAACCGATCGTCGCCGAACAGGGCAGGCGCGCGGCGATCGTCGGCCAGAGCAGAGGCGGGGGGCTCGCCAAGGTGCTCGCCCACCGCCGCCCCGATCTGGTCTGCGGGATCGTCACGCTGGGCTCGCCGCACGTCGAGCCACTGGCGATCCATCCACTCGTGAGGCTGCAGGTCGAGGCCGTCGGACGGCTCGGCACGCTCGGCGCGCCGGGATTCTTCAAGCGCGCCTGCCTCGAGGGCGACTGCTGTGCGGGCTTCTGGGAGCAACTCGCCGGCCCCCTCCGCGCCGACGTCGGCTTCGTGTCGGTCTATTCGTGCAGTGACGGAATCGTCGACTGGCGCGCCTGCCTGGATCCCGCCGCCGACGAGCAGGTCGAGATCGATGCAAGCCACTGCGGAATGTCGCTCAGCGCGGCCGCCTGGCGAGCCGTCGCGATGTCGCTCGAGAGCTTCCGCCGCGCCGAGGCGCGCCGCGGCCCGGCCCCGCCCGCGCGGGTTGCGCGCCTGCCGCGCGCGGCCTAGGCAGGGGCGCGGCGGCCGGCGGCCGTGGTGTCTACGCTCGCGACTCGTGAGCGAACCGTTCGGCCCACTGGTGACCGTGGACTGGCTGGGCTCGCATCTGGGCGAGCCGGACCTTGTCGTGGTCGACTGCCGCTTCACGCTCACCGACCCCGCGGCGGGTGAGCGCGGCTGGCTCGCCGGCCACCTGCCGGGCGCTGCCTTTCTCGACCTCGGCCGCGACCTCTCCGGCGAGCTGCGCGACGGCGGCGCCAGGGGAGGCCGCCATCCGCTGCCGGATGCCCGCGCGTTCGAGGCGTCGGCGCGCCGGGCGGGAATAGACGAAGGCTCGCGCGTGGTCGCATACGACGAGGCGGGCGAGGGCGGCGGCGCCCGGCTCTGGTGGCTGCTGCGCCACTTCGGCCACGACGCCGTGGCCGTGCTCGACGGCGGGCTGACGGCGTGGCGCGCGCGAGACGGAGCCCTGCGTGCCGGCAGCGAGCGGCCCGGCGCCGGCTCATTCGCCGCCCGCTCCCGCGACGGCGACACCGTCACGGCCGAGGAGCTGCAGGCCGAGGCGCCGCGCCTGCTCGACGCGCGCGCTCGCGAGCGCTTCCGGGGCGACGCCGAGCCCCTGGACCCGCTGGCCGGCCACATCCCCGGGGCGCACAACGTCCCCTTCGCCGAGCTCGCGCCCGACGGGCGCTTTCCAGCACCCGCGGAGTTGCGCGAGCGGCTTGGCGAAACGCCGTTCGTGGCCTATTGCGGCTCGGGCGTCACGGCATCCACGCTGCTGCTCGCCGCCGCGGTCACCGGGATCGAGGCGCGGCTCTACCCCGGGTCGTGGAGCGAATGGTCGCGCCGAGGGCTTCCCGTCGAGCGGGAGACCCGCTAGATGATTGATTCCGGACCCGTGTGCCTTCGGGGGCGCGCCAGACCAAGCTGGGCGCCGCACGCGGACGAAGCCGATAGTTAAAGAACTATCGGCGAGGACGCGGGTGGCGAACCAGCGCCGGTATGGCGCGTCATCCGGAGGTGCACGGGTTTGGAATCAGTCATCTAACCGCCGTCGAGATAGCGCCAGCAGGAAAACCGCTCGGGCGTCAGGCACAGCAGCGGCCCGGGCGGCGGGTCAGCTCGGTACTGCTCGTACCTGGCGACCAGGACGCCGAGCGCCTCTGGGACGTCGTCGGAGTCGAGCACCGCCACGTTCCCGCGCAGCTCGACCCAGGCGAGTCGCGACCAGTCGTCGTCGTAGAGATCCACGAGCAGCGCCGCCTCGGGGCGCCGGCGCAGGCGGCGCACCCGTGCCGGCTCGGCCGCCGACTTCGGCTTCTGGTCGATCGCCGTCCAGATCGCGCCGTTGTGCGCGGCGAACGTGACCGGCAGAACGCGCGGCAGGTCGTCCTCGTCGAGCAACCCGAGCCTCGCCACGCGTGCGCTTCCGATCAACTCCAGGGCCCACCCGGGTAGCTCCTCTAGGGTCACACGCCGAGGTTACGAGAGGAAGCGGAGCGCATGAAGATCGGAATCGGACTGCCCACCACGATCCCCGGCGTCACACGAGCCCAGGTGATCGAGTGGTCGAAGCGGGCCGACGCGGCGGGATTCTCGTGCCTCGGCACGATCGACCGGCTCGTGTACCCCAACTGGGACTCCCTGGTCGGCCTCGGCGCGGCGGCCGCGGTGACCGAGCGCATCGAGCTGACCACCTCGGTCCTGCTCGCGCCTGCGCGCGAAAGCGCGGCCGTGATCGCCAAGCAGGGCGCAACGATCCATGTCCTCTCGGGCGGGCGTTTCGTCCTCGGGACGGCGCCCGGCGGGCGCGACGACGACTTCGAGCCCTTCGGGGTGTCGACGAAGGGGCGCGGCAAGCGCCTCGACGAGATGCTTGACCTGATCAAGCGCCTGTGGGCCGGCGAGGAGGTCGGCTACGCCGGCGGCGTCGGGCCCGACGTATCCGCCAACCCGCCGCCGATCATCGTCGGCGGCCAGGCCGATGCCGCCTTCCGGCGCGCCGCCAAGTACGGCGACGGCTGGATGATGGGCGGCGGCCCGCCCGAGAGGTTCGGCGAGGCTCGCGCGAAGCTCGAGGCCGCCTTCCGCGACGCCGGCCGCAAGGAGGCCCCACGGGCGATGTCGCTCACCTACTTCTCCCTCGACGACAATCCCGAAGCCCAGGCTCGCTCCACGATCGGCGACTACTACACGTTCATCGAGCAGTACGCCGACATGATCGTGGCGGGTACCGCCAAGGGGGTGGACGAGGTCAGGGAGCGCGTCATTGGATTCGAGCAGCAGGGCTGCGACGAGCTGATCATGTTCCCGGCCTCGTCGGATCCCGCTCAGGTCGACAAGCTCGCGGCCGCCGTGCTGTAGAGGCACACGCCTCCCTTCCGTCCACCGCACCCGCCACGATGGCGGGTGGATGCCTTCGGCCAAGCTCCTGATCGGCGGCGCCGCCGCCACAGCCGCGCTCGGCATCCGCGTCGCGCGTTCGATGTACGGCCGCTGGCAGCTGCTTCCCGAGCCCGACCGCCAGCGGATCGAGATGCTCGCCGAGGACCTCAAGCAAAAGGCGCTCGAGCTGCGCGGCACACCGGACCGCGCGGCCGCCGAGAAGGACCTGCGCGCGGCCAACGAGACGCTGGCCGCCGCGCTTGTCGAGACGGCGGAGGCGAGCTCCGAGCTCGGCCCGGAAGAGGTCCGCGAGCTGCGCGAGGACCTGCGCCGCGAGCTCGCGCGACTGGCCGGCGCGGACATCAGAGCCTCGCGCGCCGGCGGCGACCGCCGCCCGGCCGCCGGCTGACTGTTAGGCCTTCGGTAATCAGGCGCCGGCCGACTGCCGCCCCTGGGTAGGATCCCGACTTCCTCCGGGAACCCCCACCCGTGAATACTTCAGACTCCGCCCAGCCTCCGGGGCCGTCGTCGCGCCCGGCCGCCGCCACCCTTGAATTTCGGGAGGCGACCAAGCGCTATCCCGGCCAGGACGAGCCCGCCGTCAACCGCCTTTCGCTCGAGTTGCCGGCCGGCGAGATCTGCGTGCTGGTCGGTCCCTCCGGCTGTGGCAAGACGACCGCCATGCGGATGGTCAACCGCATGATCGACATCACCGACGGTGACATCCTGCTCGACGGTCGCAGCGTCAAGGAGCGCCAGCCGGCCGAGCTGCGGCGCGACATCGGCTACGCCATCCAGCAGATCGGCCTCTTCCCGCACCTGAGCGTGGCCGGCAACATTGCCACCGTGCCGCGGCTGCTGGGCTGGGACAAGGCCCGCATCGGCGCGCGAGTCGACGAGCTGCTCGAGCTGGTCAGCCTCGACCCGCACGAGACGCGCGACCGCTTTCCCGCTCAGCTCTCGGGCGGCCAGCGCCAGCGCGTCGGCGTGGCCCGGGCGCTGGCGGTCGACCCGCCGCTGATGCTGATGGATGAGCCGTTCGGAGCGATCGACCCGATCAACCGCGAGCGGCTGCAGAACGAATTCCTGCGCCTCCAGCAGGAGATCCGCAAGACGATCGTCTTCGTCACCCACGACATCGACGAGGCCATCAAGATGGGCGACCACATCGCGGTGCTGCAGAAGGGCGGCAAGCTCGCGCAGTACGCCCCGCCGGCGGAGCTGCTCATGTTCCCCAACGGCAGGTTCGTCGAGGACTTCGTGGGCGCCGATCGCGCGCTCAAGCGGCTCGCCCTGCAGCGCGTGCGCGACGTCGATCTCTGGAAAGCGCCGCTCGTGCGGGTCGGGGAGACCGTCGCCGAAGCTCGCGCCAAGTCGGTTGACAGCGAGGTCCCCTATCCCCTGCTGATCGACGCGGCCGGCCACCCGCTCGGCTGGCTGTCCGAGAGGGGCCTCCAGGGCGAGCGAGTGGAGGAGGAGCTGCGCTCGGCGGCCAAGCCGGTGCTCGAGCTCGACGACATCCTGCGCGACGCACTCTCCCACCTGCTCGAGGAGGAGGCCCAGTACGGGCCCGTGGTCAACCACCGCGGCGAGGTCTGCGGGGTGCTCTCGATCGAGATGCTCGCGCACGCGCTGCGGACCGACCCCGACGAGGTGCCGAGCGGAGCGGACGCCGCGGCATGAGCATGCTCCTCGCCCAGGTCGAGATCCGCGAGCGCACGGACACCTGCGAGGCCAACAACGGCTTCTGCCCCGACTGGATCATCGACAACTACGACCGCTACGTGGACCCGTTCCTCCAGCACGTTGTCCTGACGCTGGCGACGCTGGTGATCGGCTTCGCGATCTCGTTCACGCTCGCGCTGATCGCCTATCGCCGGCGCTGGCTGATCAACCCGGTCACCCAGGTCACGGGGATCCTCTACACGATTCCCAGCATCGCGGCCTTCTTCCTGCTGTTGCCGCTCACGGGGCGCGGCACGGACACCGCCCTGATCGCCCTGGTCGCCTACGTGCTGCTGATCATCTTCCGGAACGTCCTGACAGGGCTCGACAACGTGCCCGAGGAAACCAAGGATGCCGGCCGCGGGATGGGGCTGACCGACCGCCAGCTGCTCTGGCGCGTGGAGATTCCGCTGGCCCTGCCCGAGATCATGGCCGGCCTTCGCATCGCGGCGACCACCACGGTCGGGCTGGCCACGCTCGTCTTCTTCGCCGGAGCGGGCGGGCTCGGCGAGCAGATCTTCGCGGACCTCACCTTCAAGTCGAACGTGGTCGTGGCCGGCGGGCTCGCCGTGCTGCTGGCCGTCGTGCTCGACGGCCTGATCCTGCTCGTTCAGCGGGCGATCACGCCCTGGACCCGCGCGGTGGCGGCCAAATGAACACAACGCTTGCATTCCTCGGCCAGGTCGGCGACGCGGTGAACTTCATCTTCACCGAGCACGAGTCGCCGGCCGGCGGCTCCCAGGTCGGGGGGCTGGGCGAGTTGTGGGAGCTCATGAGTGAGCACCTGAAGCTGTCGGTCGTGTCGATGCTGATCGCGTGTGCCATCTCGATCCCGCTCGGCCTCTGGCTCGGGCACGTCGGCAAGGGCGGCTTCCTGGCGATCAACGCCTCCAACGCGGGGCGCGCGGTCCCCAGCCTCGCGCTGATCGCGTTCTTCGTCGCCTACATCGGGGTCGGCTTCACAAACCTCACGCTTGCCCTCGTGCTGCTCGCGATCCCTCCGATCCTGACGAACACCTACACGGCCATGCGCCAGGTCGAGCCCGAGGCGGTCGACGCGGCCCGCGGCATGGGCATGACCGGCGCGCAGATCGTCCGGCGCGTCGAGCTGCCGCTCTCCCTTCCCCTGATTTTCGGCGGCATCCGCATCTCGGCCGTCAACGTCGTCGCCACGGCGACGATCGCTCCCCTCGCGGGCGTGATCACGCTCGGCGACCCGATCATCAACGTCAACACCTACGGCGACGAGGGAAGGCTTGCGGCGGCGATCGTCGTGGCGCTCCTTGCCGTCGTCACCGAGGTCTCGCTCGCGGCGCTGCAGCGCGCCGTCACGCCGCGCGGCCTCAAGCTCGAGGCGGGCGCGCGATGGCGCCGTTTCGCCGTTCCCATCAAGAGGAGGGAGGTCTCCACATGACCAAGTACCGCTGGCTGATGTTGCTGGCGCTGGTGATCACGGCCTTGGCCGTGGCCGGTTGCGGCGACGATGACGACGACGGAGGCGGCGGCTCCGAGACGACCGCCGAGGAAGAAGCGGCGTCGGCCGCAATCGTGAAGAACGACGCAAACGCGGCGACCAAGATGACCATCGGGTCGAAGAACTTCACCGAGCAGAAGATCCTCGGTGAGATCTACGCCCAGGCGCTCGCCGCCGCGGGCTATGAGATCTCGACCGAGCTCGGCCTTGCCGACGAGAAGACGGCGCTCAAGGCGCTCGAGCAGGGCGACATCAGCGCCTACCCCGAGTACACCGGCACCGCGCTGCTCTCGTTCTTCGGCGTGCAGGCCGATGAGCTGCCAAACGATGAGGACAAGGCCTACGAACAGGCCAAGGCGGACTTTGCGAAGAAGGACCTGACGGCGCTCCCACCCACGCCGTTCGTGAGCTCGAACGAGGTGGCGGTGACCAAGGAGACCGCCGATAAGGAGGGCCTCTCGAAGATCTCAGACCTCGAAGGCAAGTCGGAGAACCTGACCCTCTACGGCACGCCCGAGTGCCGCCAGCGGCTCGACTGCCTACTGGGCCTGCAGGAGGTCTACGGCCTCAAGTTCAAGAAGTTCGTGCCGGTCGACCCCGCCCTGCGCCACGAGGTGTTGAGCAAGGGCCAGGCCGACGTCTCGATCGTGTTCACGACCGACCCGCAGATCAAGCGCGAGGGCTTTGTCCTGCTCGAGGACGACAAGGGCATGTTCCCGCCCTACAACTCGACTCTCGTCGTGCGAGACGACATCGTCGAAAAGGCCGGACCTGACCTCCCTGAGGTGGTTGACCGGGTCAACGAGGGCCTGACCGACGAGGTCATGCAGGAGTTGAACGCGCGCGTGGACCTGGACAAGCAGACACCGAAGGACGTAGCCGGCCAGTACCTGGAGGAGTCCGGACTGGTCGAGGGCTAGCTCCCAGCCGTATAAGGACGGATGGAGTCCGTCTGGGATTATCCGCGCCCGCCCGCCGTCGAGCTCTCGACGCGGCGGGCGCGGGTCGTACATGGCGGTGAGCTGGTCGCGGAGTCGACCCGCGCGCTGCGCGTGCTCGAGACAAGCCAGGCGCCGGGGATCTACTTCCCGCCAGAAGATGTGCGCCTGGACCTGCTCGAACCACACGAGCGGCGCACCTTCTGCGAGTGGAAGGGCCGGGCGAGCTACTGGTCGTTGCCGGGCGCTCCAGCGGCGGCCTGGTCCTACCCCGAGCCGATCCCGGCCTTCGCCGCGCTGCGGGACCATCTGGCCTTCTACCCGCAGCGTGTTGACGCTTGCTTGCTCGATGAGGAACGTGTCCAGGCCGGCGAGGGCGGCTTCTACGGCGGCTGGATCACGGCGGACATCCGCGGGCCGTTCAAAGGCGGCGCGGGCACGGCCGACTGGTAAGTCCCCACCGCCTGCGGACCGTGCGCTAGGGACAGTCTGAGCACGGGCGACCGGCGGCGGCTGCCCGGCCGGCGCGGCTGCGCGGCTTGGGCTTGATCTTGCGCGCCATCCACGCGTCGAGGTGCTCGAGGTGCTGCCTGCCCGAGGTCAGGCTGTACGCGATCAGGATCGCGATGAACAGCGTGTACGCGCTCACCCGGCCCGTGCCGGCGAAGTCCCAGACGCCGAGAGCCACGATTCCGGCGGTGTCGAGTACGACGCCGATCACGAACAGGCGCGTGATGCTGTCCATGCCGTAGCGGTAGCGCAGCACGAGGAAGGCGGCCAGCATCAACCAGAAGCTGGCCTCGAGGGCGATGGCGAGTGTCCACTTGAGGTCCATGCTTTATTTATATCATACGTTTGGTATAGAATCCAGAGCCATGCCGAAGATCGTGGATCACGAGCAGCGCAGGTCCGAGCTGGCCGCGGCGGTCTGGCGACTGGCTTCACGCGACGGCCTGGAGGCCGTCACGCTGCGGGCCGTCTCCGCCGAGGCGGGCTGGTCCACCGGTGCGCTCAACCACTACTTCTCCGACAAGGAGAAGCTCCTCCTGTTCGCCTTCCAGATCGTCGCGGACCGCTCCGGGCGCCGCATTGCCGCGGCGCTCGAGGAGGGGCGCAGCGGCGACGGACCGGCGCTACGCACGCTCGTGGCCGAGATGCTGCCGCTCGACGCCGAGCGCCGAGCCGAGGTGCGGGTCTGGTTCGCGTTCCTCGGCCTCGCGCTCACCCGGCCGGTCCTCGCCGCCGCACAGCGCGACGCCTACCGCGTCTGTCGCGCACTGACCACCGAGATGGTGCGCGAGGCCCAGAAGCGTGGCGAGATCGACCCGGAGGTGGACGCCGAGGTCGAGGCGACGCAGCTCGTCGCATTCGCCGACGGCCTGGCGGTACAGGCCACCTTCGAGCCGCGCGCCTTCCCGCCCGCCCGCCAGCTCGAGATCCTCGACGAGCGCCTGGCGGTGCTCATGCCTCACGCCGCGTAGGCTCGCCCCGTGACGACCGTCGAGCCGCTGCGTTTCGAGGACGGCGCCCTGCTGGTGCTCGACCAGCGCGCGCTGCCCACGGAGGAGCGCTGGATCCGCTGCGAGCGACCCGAGCAGGTGGCGGACTGCATCCGCACCCTGGCGGTCCGCGGCGCTCCGGCGATCGGGGTGGCGGCGGCATACGGGATCGCGCTGGCGAAGGATTGCCGGGCGGCCGCCGAACTGCTTCGCTCCACCCGCCCGACCGCCGTCGACCTCGGCTGGGCGGTCGAACAGACCCTGGCGGCCGAGGATCCGCTCGCCCGGGCGCGCGAGCTCCACCAGGCGCGCTACGAGGACGACCGCCGGCTCGCGGAGCTGGGCGCGGCCCGTTTCGAGGAGGGCGACCGGGCGCTCACGCACTGCAACGCAGGCGCGCTCGCAACGGCCGGCTTCGGGACGGCGGGCGGCGTGTTGCACGCCGCCTGGGAGCGCGGCTGCCTCGAATCGGTGTGGGTAGACGAGACGCGCCCACTCAACCAGGGCGCGCGCCTGACGGTCTACGAGCTCGCCCGGGCGGGCATCCCCCACCAGCTCGTGACCGACTCGAGCGCGGGCACCCTGATGGCGCGCGGGCTCGTCGACCGCGTGGTCGTGGGGGCCGACCGGATCGCCGCCAACGGAGACGTCGCGAACAAGATCGGCACCTACCCGCTGGCCGTGCTGGCGGCCCGCCACGAGATCCCCTTCTATGTCGCGGCTCCCGTCTCGACACTCGACCCGGCCACCCCCGACGGCGGCGGCATCCCGATCGAGGAGCGCGACCCGTCCGAGCTCGGCGCCGGCATCGCGGCGGTGAACTTCGCCTTCGACGTCACGCCCGCCGAGCTGGTCAGCGCCATCTTCACCGAGGCGGGGACGCTCGAAGCGCCCTATGGAGAGGCGATCGCCCGTGTCACCGCGCGCTGAGGTCCTGGCCGCCGCGCGCGAGATGATGCGGCTCGGCCTGGTGGCCGGCTCGTCGGGCAACGTCAGCGCGCGCGAGGGCGAGGTGGTGCACATCACGCCGAGCGGCCTGCCCTACGCGGACACCACTGAGGACGACATCGTGACCCTCGCCCTCGATGGGACCGTGGTCGCCGGCCGGCGCGAGCCGTCGAGCGAGCGGCGCGTGCACCTGGCCGTCTACGCCGCGCGTCCCGACGCCGGCGCCCTGATCCACACCCACAGCGTCCACGCCACCGCTTGGAGCTTTCTCGACGAGCCGCTCGACACTGAGACCGAGGAGCTCGAGCTGGCCGTAGGCGGCGCCGTGCTCACCGCTCGCTATGCGCCGACCGGCTCGGATGAGATCGCCCAGGCGGCGGTGCGTGCCCTCGGCGACCGCGGCGCCGTCCTGCTCGGGCGCCACGGCGTGGTGGCGCTGGGCGAGTCGCCGGCGCGCGCCCTCGACGCCGCGGCGGTCGTCGAGCGCCAGGCCCAGATTGCGTGGCTGCTGCGCTCCGTCGAAAGACGGCAGCAATAAGGGGATGGCTCCGGGTGGGTGTGTCGACTTCCGCCGTCTATACGCAGACAACGCGCCAATCCGCCCGGGTCCGCTTTATTGCTGCAGTTGTTGGAGGACAGTGACCAACCGCACACAAGCCCCCCGGCCGGCGCGACACGATCGTTACGTGCTCAAGCGCCTTCAAGACGGAGCCTCGATCCTCGTCCGGCCGATCCGCGCGGATGACAAGCGCATGCTGGAGGACGGGCTGCGGCATCTCTCCAAGGAGAGCGTGCAGCGACGCTTTCTCACACCCAAGAGCAGCTTCAGCCGGAGCGAGCTGCGATACCTCACAGAAGTGGACGGCCGCGATCACGTGGCGCTGGTTGCCGAGGAAAACATCCGTGCGCACTCGGCCGAGCCGAGCGCTTACGGCCCAGCTCCTTCTCAACCTGCACGCCGCCTGATCGCGGTCGGTCGCTTCGTCCGACTTCACGACGACCCCGAGGCCGCCGAGGTGGCGATCGTGGTCGCAGACGACTGGCACCGCCGCGGTGTCGGCTCAGCGCTGACCGAGTTGCTGGCCGACGAGGCCCGCCGCCTGGGCATCCGCCGCTTCACGGCGACCATGGCCAGCGACAACCTGCCCGCCCACCGCCTGATGCAAAAGCTCACCCGCCGCCTCGAACGGCATCACACGGGATTCGGCGTGGACGAGCTGGTGCTCGACCTCGCCGCCTGAAAGCAGCGCCTAGCCGGGCGCCCTGCTAATCGAATCCCCGGCCCGCACGACGCCGCCCTCGACGATCCTGGCGTTCACCCCGCGCAGGTTCAGCTCGCGGCCGACCGCCGAGTTGACGAACTTCAGGGCGTCGACACCGAAGCGGGCCGCGAACTTCCCGCAACCGCGGTGCGGCTCGGCCGTGATCTCGATGACCGCCGAGCCCACGGCGAGCCGTGTCCCCGGCGGCAGATCACCGTAGCCGAGCCAGAAATCGACGTAGAGCTGGTCCCCGGCGAGCGCCCAGCGCTCACGGGCGCCGGCCACGAGCGCGGCGGAGCGAGCGTTCATCACGGTGAGCTGCAGGTCGGGGTGCGACGAGCCATCCTCGGTCGCCTTACTGCCGCGAGTGCCCCAGTTGTCGCCCACCAGCCCAACACCCACATCCAGCTCGGCCTGCTCGAGGACCTCTCGCTCGTTCTCCGCCGGGCGCCGAACGACCAGCTCGACCACACCCGCGTCCTTCGGCGAGCGGCGCACGTCGGGGAGACCCGCCTCAAGCGTGGCGAGGTTGATGTGATCCGCGGCCTGCCCCTTGGCTAGGAGACCGTCCACGTCTCCCCGGAGTGCAGCAGCTCCTCGAGCTGCTCGCTGCCGACGGCCGCCCTATTCTCCTCCAGCGACTCCGCCAGGTCGGCGCCGTAGACCGGGCGCCTGACCGAGCGAAACACGCCGATCGGCGTGGGGCCAGTGGGACGGGCGGACAGATGCGCGAGCTCGAAAGCAAGGCTGGGCTCGAGGCGGTGGGCATCGTGGCTAACGAGGCCCTCCTCCCCGACGTCGGCCACGTCGACCAGCTCGAGCCGGCCGTCGGCGCCGCGCGCGACGCCGCGCTCGCCGTCGACTCCGAAGCGGATCGGCTCGCCGTGCTCGAGGCGGATCTGGTTGAGCTCCTTCTGTCCCTTGGCCCGCACGGCGTCGAAGGCGCCGTCGTTGAAGACATTGCAATTCTGGTAGATCTCGACGAAGGCCGTGCCCTCGTGCGCCGCGGCGGCCCGCAGCGTCTGCGCCATGTGCTTCTTGTCGGTGTCGACCGTGCGCGCGACGAAGGTCGCCTCGGCGCCGAGCGCCAGCGAGACAGGGTTGAAGGGATGGTCCTGCGAGCCGAAGGGAGTGGACTTCGTGACCTTGCCCTCCTCGCTCGTGGGCGAGTACTGGCCCTTGGTGAGCCCGTAGATCTGGTTGTTGAAGAGCAGGATCTTCAACGGCACGTTGCGGCGCAGGGTGTGAATCAGGTGGTTGCCGCCGATCGAGAGCGCGTCGCCATCGCCGGAGACGACCCACACCGAGAGGTCCGGGCGCGAGGTCGCCACCCCGGTCGCAAGCGCGGGCGCGCGGCCATGGATGCCGTGCATCCCGTAGGTGTCCATGTAGTAGACAAAGCGCCCGGCGCAGCCGATCCCGGTGACGAACACGATCTTCTCCGGGGGAACGCCGAGCTCGGGCATGAAGCCCTGGACCGAGGCCAGGATCGCGTAGTCGCCACAGCCCGGGCACCAGCGCGTCTCCTGGTCGGAGGAGAAGTCGGCCTTGGCCAGCACCGGGAGCTCGACGGCGGGCTGCGAGCCGCTGCCGTTGCTGTGCTCGCTCATGTCAGGCGCTCCATTACCTGTTCCATCACGTCGCGCGTGAAGATCGGCATGCCATCCACCTTCGTATAGCTCTCGACGTCGATGAGGAACTCCGAGCGCAGCAGCATCGAGAGCTGCCCCAGGTTCATCTCCGGGACCAGCACGCGCTCGTAGGCGCTAAGCGCGCTCTCGAGGTTCGCGGGCATCGGATTCAGGTGCTTGATGTGGGCCGTGGCGACCTTGAGGCCCTGCTCGCGGCGCAGCCGTCGCGCCGCGCCCTCGATCGCGCCGTAGGTCGAGCCCCAGCCGAGCACGAGCAGCGTGGCGTCGCCGTCGGGATCGTCGACAGAGACATCGGGCACCTCCACACGCGCGACGCGCCGGGCGCGCAGCCGCGTCATGTGATCGTGGTTCTCGGTGTCGTAGGAGATGTTGCCGGTGACATCCTCCTTCTCGAGCCCGCCGATGCGGTGGCGCAGCGCCGGCGTGCCCGGCACTGCCCACGGACGCGCGAGCTTGTCGTCGCGCAGGTAGGGCATGAAGCCCTCGTCGTGGTTGGGCGCGGTGGCGAAGTTCGGGTCGATCGACGGCAGAGAGCTCACGTCCGGGAGCCGCCACGGCTCCGACGAGTTGGCCAGGAAGGTGTCCGAGAGGAGAATCACGGGCGTCCGGTGGGTCACTGCGATACGCGCCGCCTCAATCGCGGTGTCAAAGCAGTCGGCGGGGGTGGAGGCGGCCACCACCGGCAGCGGCGACTCACCGTGTCGCCCGTAGAGCGCCATCAGCAGATCGGCCGCCTCGGTCTTGGTGGGCATGCCGGTGGAGGGGCCCGCACGCTGGACGTCGACGATCACCATCGGCAGCTCCATCGCCACCGCCAGTCCGATCGTCTCCGCCTTCAGGTCCATCCCCGGGCCGCTTGTGGCCGTGACCCCGAGGCGCCCGGCGAAGCTCGCCCCGAGCGCCATGTTGGCCGCGGCGATCTCGTCCTCGGCCTGGACCGTGTGCACGCCGAAGCGGCGGTGGCGCGACAGCGCGTGAAGCAGCTCGGAGGCGGGGGTGATCGGATAGGAGGCCAGGAAGAGCCCGAGGCCGGACTGGACGCTTGCCGCGATCAGCCCGAGCGCGAGCGCCTGGGTGCCGTTGACGTTTCGGTAGGTGCCGGGCGGCGCCGGTGCGGGGTCCACCTCGTAGTGGACCGCGAGCAGCTCGGCGGTCTCACCGAAGTTGTAGCCCGTGCGAAAGGCGGCGAGGTTGGCATCACGCAGCGGCGGCGCCTGCGCGAACTTCTTCTCGATCCACTCGGTGGTGGGCTCGGTCGGGCGGCCGTACATCCATGAGACCAGTCCGAGCGCGAACAGGTTCTTGCAGCGCGCGGCGTCGCGCGAGGTGATGCCCTCGATCTCCTCCGTGGCGCGCACCGTCATCGAGGTCATCGGCACTCGGAAGAGCTGGAAGTCGTCGAGCGAGTCGTCCTCGAGCGGGTTCGACGTGTAGCCCGCCTTGCGAAGGTTGGTGTCGGTGAAGCCGTCCTCGTTGACGATGACGACGCCGCCCTTTTCCAGCGAGTTGACCTGAGTGATGAGCGCGGCCGGGTTCATCGCCACGAGCACATTGGGGTTGTCGCCGGGCGTGAGGATGTCGCGCGAGGCGAAGTGGATCTGGAAGGCGGAGACGCCGGCCGGGGTACCGGCCGGCGCGCGGATCTCGGCCGGGAAGTCGGGCAGCGTGGCCAGGTCGTTGCCCACCATCGCGGTGGCGTCGGTGAAGCGGCTGCCGGTGAGTTGCATGCCGTCACCGGAGTCGCCGGCGAAGCGTACGACTACGCGATCGATCTTCTCGAGGGTCTTTTCGTCCATGCAAGGGCCGATGAAACGGGCCCAGTCTCGAGTGTAGCCGCATGCCCGGCACGCCTCGCGATCGAATAGGATGCCCCGCCCCCGGCACCGGTCGAGCCCATGAACGTCTCAGTACCAAAGGAAACGGCAGGTGGCGAGCGGCGCGTCGCGCTAGTGCCCGAGGTGGTCGAGCGCCTGGCGAAGAAAGGCCTCGAGGTCACCCTCGAGGCCGGCGCCGGTGACAGCGCCAGCCACCTCGATTCCGCCTACGAGAAGGCCGGCGCTGTGCTCGGCGACGGCTTCGCAGGGCCGGTGGTGGCCAAGGTGGCGCCGCCGAGCGCGCCGGAGATCGATCGGCTGGCGCGCGGGTCGGTGCTCGTGGGCTTCCTCTCCCCACTCACCGCCCACGAGACCGTGCGCGGACTTGCCGAGGTAGGGGTCACGAGCTTCGCGATGGAGGCGATCCCGCGGATCACGCGCGCCCAGTCGATGGACGCGCTCTCCTCGCAGGCGACAGTCGCGGGCTATCGCGCGGCGCTGGTCGCCGCCCAGGAGCTGCCGCGCTTCTTTCCGATGCTCACGACCGCCGCGGGCACGGTGCGCCCGGCCAAGGTGCTCGTGCTGGGCGCCGGCGTGGCCGGTCTCCAGGCGATCGCCACCGCGCGCCGGCTCGGCGCGGTCCTCTCGGCCTTCGACGTGCGCTCGGCGGTGAAGGAGCAGATCGAGTCGCTCGGCGCCCGTTTCCTCGAGCTCGACATCGGCCTCGACGACGCCGAGGCCGCGGGCGGCTACGCGCGGCAGCTCACCGAGGACGAGCAGACCAAGCAGCGCGAGCTGCTTGCCATCGAGATCGGCAAGATGGACGCCGTCATCTCGACCGCTGCGGTCCCCGGCCGCCGCGCACCGCTGCTCGTTACCGCGCAAGCCGTCAAGAACATGAAGCCCGGATCGGTGATCGTCGACCTGGCGGCCGAGACCGGCGGCAACTGCGAGCTGACCGAGCCGGGCGAGACGGTCGTGCGCGAGGGCGTCACGATCGCCGGGCCGACGAACCTGCCCTCGACGATGGCAGACCACGCCTCCTCGCTATATGCCCGCAACGTCCAGTCGCTGCTCCAGCTGATGGTCAGCGACGAGGGCGAGCTGAGCATCGACTTCGACGACGAGATCATCAAGGGCGCCTGCATCACCCACGAGGGCGAGATCGTGCACGAGGGCGCTCGCAACGCCGCGGAGGTCACCGCGTAATGGATCTGCTCACCGAGCTGACCATCCTCGTGCTCGCGGCCTTCGTCGGCTTCGAGGTCATCTCGAAGGTGCCGAACACGCTGCATACGCCGCTCATGTCCGCCACCAACGCGATCCACGGCATCGTGCTGCTCGGCGGCCTGCTGCTGATCGGCGAGGCCACCGGGTTCCTCGACGAGCTGCTGCTGGTGATCGCGATCGCTTTCGGCACTATCAACGTGGTCGGCGGCTTCCTGGTAACCGACCGCATGCTCGAGATGTTCAAGAGGCGCGACTGATGTACATGGCGTCGTTCCTCCAGGACCCGGATTTCATCCGGGTCCTCTACATCATTGCCTTCATCTGCTTCATCCTCGGCCTGCGCCTGCTCAGCCATCCGCGCACGGCGCGCAGGGGCAACATGGTGGCCGCGGGCGGGATGGCCGTGGCAGTGATCGCGACGCTGCTGATCGAGTCGGTCGGGGACTACCTGCTGATCGCGGTCGGCATGGCGATCGGCACGGCGATCGGGGCTCCCGCTGCCCGCCGGGTGAAGATGACCGCAATGCCGCAGATGGTGGCGCTGTTCAACGGCGTCGGCGGCGGCGCCGTGGCGCTGATCTCGTTCGTCGAGTACCGCGAATCGCTCGAGATCTTCGGAGTCAACCCCGAGCTCGAGACGCTGATCCCGATCCTGTTCGCGGCGATCATCGGATCGGTCTCCTTCTGGGGCTCGAACGTGGCTTTCGCGAAGCTGCAGGAGCTGATTCCGGGCCGGCCGATCTCGCTGCCGGGCCAGCAGTTCATCAACATCCTCCTGCTCGCCGTGGCGCTCGGCTGCGGAGTGGCGATCGCGGCCGGCACCGAATCCGAAGTGCTGTTCCTGGTCATCCTGCTGACCGCGGCGGTGCTCGGCAACATGTTCGTACTGCCGATCGGTGGTGCCGACATGCCCGTCGTGATCTCGCTGCTCAACGCGTTGACCGGCCTCTCGGCCGCGGCGGCAGGCATGGCGCTCGACAACGTCGCTCTGATCGTGGCGGGCATGCTCGTGGGCGCCTCGGGCTCGATCCTGACCATGCAGATGGCCGAAGCGATGAACCGCTCGATCCCGAACATCATCGCCGGCGGCTTTGGCGGCGTCACCGTCACGCCGAGCGCGGGCGCCGACGGGGAGCAGAAGCCCGTGCGCTCGACCGACGCCGCAGACGTGGCCATTCAGCTCGCCTACGCCTCCCGCGTGGTAGTCGCGCCCGGCTACGGCATGGCGGTCGCTCAGGCCCAGCACACAGTGCGGGAGCTGGCCGACGAGCTCGAGAAGCGAGGAATCCGGGTGGACTACGCGATCCACCCCGTAGCCGGCCGCATGCCCGGCCACATGAACGTCCTGCTCGCCGAGGCCGACGTCCCCTACGACCACCTCAAGGAAATGGACGAGATCAACCCCGAGTTCCCGCAGACCGACGTGGCGCTCGTCATCGGCGCCAACGACGTGACCAACCCGGCCGCGCGCGACGACGAGGGCTCTCCCATCTATGGGATGCCGATCCTCGACGTCGACAAGGCCACCCAGGTGATCGTGCTCAAGCGCTCGATGAATACCGGCTTCGCGGGCATCGACAACCCGCTCTTCTACAATGAGAACACAGCGCTGCTGTTCGGCGACGCCAAGGAGTCGGTCGCTAAGGTGCTGAGCGAGGTCAAGGAGCTCTAGCTAGAGCAGGGACTCCTGACCGCTGGCGGCAGCCCGCCTGCGCCGCGGGATGCCGGCCGCCTCGGCCAGCGCCTGCTCGACGTCGGCCATGATCGCGCGCTCCGAGCGCGAGGCGACCAGCGGCTCCGTCAGTCCGTCGACGTGCACGTAGGTCCGCCGGCCGTCACGTCGCTCGGCCCGCTCGAGCGGCACCAGTGCGAAGACGCGGTCGGCGCGCACGAACTTGCCGTAACCCAGGGGGATCATGCGAGGATCGCGCTTGGCCACGATCGTGACGATAGCCGCGCGAGCAGTCGCTATCTCCGCCCGGGGCATGCATTGCGGGGGCCGGCCACGCTCCCGCGATTGTCGCTGCCACACAGACAAGACTCGGGAGCGTGCTCCGCTAGGCGGGGTCTGGCTCGCGCTCGCGGGCCGCCTCGCCGCCCGCGCCCACGGGAGCGGAGGCGGTCTCGACGCCGCGGTTCTCGACGTCCTTGGCGAAGAGCCCGTCGGCCTCCGCCGCGCGGTCGAACGAAACCTTGTCGACCAGCGGGGCGATCGCGGTGCGAAGCACGAGCATCGCGCGCACCCAGCTCGGGACGACGACCCAGCGGCGGCGCTCCTCGATCCCCGTCGCGATCGCCTCGCCGACCGTCGAGAGCGGATACGTCTTCCCGATCGGCCAGGGCATCTCCTTGCGCAGCGTGCCCATCCCGGGGTGAGCGTCGGCGGCCCGCACCAGGTCCGTGTCGATGAAGGCGAAGTAGCCCACGCCGACGTCGACGCCCATGTGCTTGACCTCGACGCGCAGGGAGTCGGCGAACGCCTCGGCGCCGGCCTTGCTGGCGGCGTAGGCGGCCATTCCGGGCGCGTGCAGGGCGGCGGCGAGCGATGCTGTGACGAGCACATAGCCCTGGCGCTCGATCACATGCGGCAGGCACGAGCGCACGGTGCGCCACACGCCGAAGAGGTTGATCTCGAGTGTCCGCTCGAAGGCTGCCGGATCGATCGACCGGGTCATACCGACCGGTGCGACGCCGGCGTTTGCGACCACCACGTCGATGCCGCCGAAGCGCTCCACGGTCCCCTCGACGGCGCGCTCCAGCGCGTCCCATTCGGTGACGTCGCACTCAAAGGCCTCCGCGTTCGAGCCGCACTGCCTGGCCACGCGCTCGAGCTCCTCCGGCTCCAGCCCGACGAGGGCCACGTTCGCGCCCCGCGATGCCAGCCGGCGCGACGACTCTGCGCCGATGCCGCGGGCGGCGCCGGTAATGAAGACGGTCCTGCCCCTGAGATCCATGCCGGGCACTCTAACCCGGCTCGGCGCGAGGCCGGCTAGATGGCCCGGATGCGCTGCGCCTGGTTGAGCTCGATCAGCTCGGGCAGCGTTTGGAGGAAGGCGTCCAGCACGTTTGGATCGAAGTGCGTGCCTCGGCCCGCGCGGAGGATCGTGAGCGCCTCGTCGAGCGTCATCGCCGGCCGGTAGACGCGGTCATGGGTGAGCGCATCGAAGACGTCCATGACGGCGATCAGGCGGCCCTGTATCGGAATCGCCTCCCCGGCGAGACCGCGCGGATAGCCCGCCCCGTCCCAGCGCTCGTGATGGGTCCAGGCGATGGTTGCGGCTGTCTCGAGCATGTCGCTGCCCGAGCCGGTCAGAAGGCGGTAGCCGAACTCGGCATGATCCTGCATGAGCTCGCGCTCCGCGGTGGTGAGCGCGCCCGGCTTGAGCAGGATGTCGTCGGGGATGCCGATCTTGCCGACGTCGTGCAGCGGCGCGGCGAGCCGGATCAGCTCGCTGCGGCCGGGGTGGACCCGCATCCTGCGCGCGATCAGCGCTGCGCCGCTGCCGATTCGCTCGACGTGCTCGCCGGTCTCGCGGCTGCGGAACTCGATCGCCAGCGAGAGCCGCCGGATCGTCTCCTCGCGCGAGCGGCGCAGCTCCTGCGTGCGCTCCTGGACTCGCTGCTCGAGCAGCGCGCGATGGTCGCGGTTCTCGATCTCGAGCCGGCTGCGGTGCAGCGCGTTCGCCACGTTGATCTGCACCTCGTGGCGCTTGAAGGGCTTGACCATGTAGCCATAGGCGCCGATCTGGAGAACCGACTGAGCCAGCTCCGGGTCGTCGATGCCGGTCGCCATCAGGACCGGCACGTCGGGATGGTGCTCGCGGATCCAGCTCGTGAGCTCGGTGCCCGACTCGCCGGGCATGTTCACGTCGCAGATGACGAGCGAGAAGCCGCGCCGCGCCAGCAGAGTGCGCGCTTCGGCGGCACTCTCAGCGGTCTCGCACTCCCACTCTCCGCCCGAGGTGACCATGCGCGCGATCATGTTGCGCACGGGCCGTTCGTCGTCCACTACGAGCACTCGGTCGAGTCCGGACTGCCCGTTGAGCGTCCTAACAGTCAGGCTCACAGGGTACCGGCCCGCAGGCGCGCGGGAAATCCTATGCATGGGCATACGGACGGGGGCACGCTGTTCCGGTATCGGGCCACCGCGCCGGGAGCTTGAGCCCGGGGCGGCGCTAACTTTGCGGGTGTGGCGAGCGAAGCGAATGACGCGCGGGGCGAGCTGGAGCCCGACCAGGTGGCCGCGCTGGCGCGCGAGGGCGCGCAGCTCGTGGACGTGCGCGAGCCTGACGAGCACCTTGCCGGGCATATCGAGGGCTCTGTCCTCATCGAGCTCAACCGGCTGCCGAGCGAGACGGAGGCCATCGATCGCGACCGCCCGGTGGTGTTCTACTGCCGTTCCGGCGCGCGCTCCGAGCTTGCGACCCAGGCCTTTCGCACGGCCGGCTACGAGGCCTACAACCTGTCGGGCGGGCTGCACGCCTGGGCAGGCCGGGGACTGCCGCTTGAGCCCGCCGGCGGGCGAGTGGCCTAGCCGGAGCGCAGCTGCGCCTGGTAAGGCCCGCGGCCGGTGAGGCAGGCCGCGCCGCAACGGGCCGCGACCAGCACGGCTTCGTCGATTGGCAGGCCGCTTCCGAGCCCATAGGTGAGTCCCGCGGCGAAGCTGTCGCCGCAGCCGTAGGCGTCGCTGACCGGACCGGGCAGCGACGTCGCCGCCCAGCGTCCGCCTCGCGCCGGTCGCAGGCTCTCGAACTCGCCTCCCCCCGCTCCCATCGTGCGCACGACGTGCAGCGGCGACGGCTCGAGATCTCCCGGCGAGTAGCGCTCCCCGGGATCGCTCGCGCTTGCCACCAGCGCGTCGAGCTCGACCCCCGCCTCCGCGAGCGTCTTGAGCCCGCGGACGGTCGAGACCAGCGTTCGCGCCCTGCGCGCCTCGAGCGCGGCGGCGCGGTCGCCCGCGGTGAAGTAGACGGCGTCCGTCTCGCTGAGCTCGCTCCACGGCAGCGGATCGTCCCCTCGCGGCCCCATCCGTTCGCCGATCACCGTGATCGTCCGCTCCCCGCCCTGGTCGATGTGCACGAAGCCGCACCGCTGGGGGTTCGGGCGAAAGGCGGCCTCGACGCGCAGGCCGAGCCCCTCCAGCTCGCGCTTTGCACGGTGGCCGAGCTCGTCGTCGCCGAATGCGGTGTAGAGCGTGGCCGCTCCCGCCAGCTTGCAGAGCTGGACGGCGGCCACCGCACCGCCGCCCCCGGGCTCCTGCCAGGACTCGCTCACGTGGACGATCTCGCCGGGCGCCGGCACATGGTCGACGCGGCCAAACTCGATCCACTCGACATGTCCCACCACGGCTGCGCGCACGCCGCGCAGTCTCTCAGGCATCCGATTTCGCCTGCGCTTCGAAAGGAAGACCGTAATTGCGGACGAACTCAACCGTCCGAGAAGCAACGGGTTCGACAAAGCCATGACCGCCACCACTCAGACAGTCCGCGAACAGGCCTTCCGCCCGCTCGAGGGCGACATTCCAGAGGGAATGACGATCGCCCGCTATCGCTCCGGCCGTGACCGGCGCGAGCCCGCCGGCCCGCCCCCGCGGCGGCGGCGGATGCCGCGTCTGCGGCGTCGCTCCGCCTGAGGCCGCAGGCAGGCTAGCGTGGCGAGGCGATGGACAATCGCCTGCGCATCGCCCGCGACGTCGAGCTGCCGCTCTCCGAGATCGAGCTGCGCGTAAGCCGCTCGTCCGGGCCCGGTGGCCAGCACGCGAACGTGACGGCCTCGCGGGTCGAGGCGTCTTTCGACGTCGAGGCGTCCGCGACCTTGACCGATGAGCACAAGCGGCGCATCTGTGCCCGCCTCGGCCCGGTCGTGCGGGCGACCGCCCAGGACACCCGCTCCCAGGCGCGCAACCGCGAGCTCGCGCTCGAGCGCCTGCGCTCGCGCCTGGCCGCGGCCCTGGTGGTTCGCAGGCCGCGCCGAGCCACCAAGCCGTCGCGTGCCGCTCGCCGCCGGCGTCTCGAGGGCAAGCGCCGCCGCAGCGACCTGAAACGGATGCGCCGCCGCCCGGAGGACTAGATGATGGTCCTCGGACTAGCCGTCGCCGGAGGGCGCGAGCACGCCGCCGCCCTCGCCGCCCTGCGGCTGCGCGGGCGGCTGCGGGGTGGCTTCGCCGGTACCGCCGCCGGTCCCCTGGCTCGGAGGAGTGACGGTGCCGCCTCCCGTGTTGTCGGCGGGCGGGGTCACGGGAGTGACCGGAGTCGTCTCGGTCTCGGTTTCTTGGGTCTCGGTCGTCTCGGTGTCGCTGCGGTCGCCGAGGCTCTCGGTCGTGGTGGGCACGCCGAGGTCGGAGGGGCTGGTCTTGGGCTCTTCGTCGCCGCCGGTCGCACCGGCGATCACCACGATCAGGAGCAGCAGCACGACAACGGCCGCTCCCGCGGCCACCATGCGGCGGCGCCTATAGATGGAGTCCGGGTCGCGACCGGGGCCTTCGGGCCCGCCTGAGGATCCCGGCGCGGGCCCGTCCGGCGGCTGTCCTCCGGTGTCGAGACGGCGTGTGGGCTGGTCGTCCAGAATGGCTCAACGTAGCAGTTGCCGGGAATACGGGAGCCTCCTGCAACTGACCGCGCAGCCTCGCCGCGATCAGGCGTAGTGCAGGTTCGTTGCTTCGTCGTCGCCGACCGGCCGTTCGCAGGTCGGACACCACCAGCGGACCTCGACGGGCGTGCCGCAGGCCTCGTGGCGCGGCGGCTCGGCCGCCTCGCGATGGCGTGCGCCCCAGTCGGCCAACAGCCGCAGTGCCCCGGCGAGCTCGTGGCCCGAGGAGGTGAGCTCGTAGATGAAGCGCTCCGGTCGCTCCGAATAGGGCTGTGCCAGCACCACTCCCTCGCCCGCGAGCCTGCGCAACCGCTGCGTCAGCACGTTCGGCGCAATCCCGCCGAGCGCCTCCTGGAGGTCGCCGAAGCGGCGTGGCCCGTCGAGCAGCGCCTCCACCAGGAGCAGCGTCCAGCGGTCGCCGACGCTGTCGAGCGCCGCGGCCAGCGGTGTTGGAGGCGTATCGGCCATGCAACCGATGGTACGCCCGCCGCCGGAGGCGGGCCTGCTCTACCGGAGCCACCTGCGCTACAGTGGTCGCTTGCAAATCGCAAGTGACTAGGGAGAACCTCGTGGACGTGCTCAATTCTTTGCAGACGGCGATCGCGACGGCAGCCGAGCAAGTCGGTCCGTCGGTGGTCGGCCTGGGCCGGGGCTGGGGCCTCGGATCTGGGGTGGTGATCGGCGGGGGGCGCGTGCTCACGAACGCCCGCAATCTGCGCCGCGAGCAGGTGACGGTCGCCTTCGCGGACGGCCGGCGCGCCACCGCCGAGGTGGCGGGCGCCGACCCAGATCTCGACCTTGCGGTACTCGCAGTCGACACCGGCGACGCTCCGGCAATCGCGTGGGAGCCCGCCGACCCGCCGAGCCTGGGCACCCCGGTGCTCGCGCTCGCCAACCCGGGTGGGCGGGGCCTGCGGGTCACGCTCGGTTTCGTATCGTCGGAGGACCGCAGCTTCCGCGGTCCGCGCGGGCGCCGGATCCGCGGAGCGATCGAGCACACCGCCGCGCTCCCGCGCGGCTCGTCGGGTGGTCCGCTCGTGGACGGCGAGGGACGCCTGCTCGGGCTGAACGCCCTGCGTCTCGACGGCGGCCTGATCCTTGCCGTGCCGGCCACCGCGGCCGTCAAGGAGCGCGCGTCGAGGCTTGGCCGCGGCGAGGCACCGCAGACGCCGCGGCTGGGGGTCGCGGTAGCCCCGCCACGGGTGGCGCGCCGCATGCGGCGCGCGGTCGGCCTGCCCGAGCGCGAGGGACTGTTGGTGCGCGGTGTCGAGGACGGCGGCCCGGCCGCCGGCGCCGGCATCGAGCGGGGCGACCTGCTGGTGGGAGCCGGCGGCCGCGACCTCGCCAGCGTCGACGCCCTGTACGAGGCGCTCGATCAGGTCTCGACACCCGGCGAGCTCGACCTGACCGTAGTCCGCGGCACCGAGGAGCGGACGGTGACCGCCGAGTTCGCCGCGGCCCAACAGGACGCCGCGTGAGCGCCATCGCGGCCCACCCACCGATCGAGCCAGCCGAGGCCGAGGCGCTCGATGCCTACTCCCGGGCCGTCGTCGCGGTCGCCGAGGCGGTCGTGCCGTCGGTCGCGAGCCTGCGCGTGATGCGGCGCGTGCGCGGCGGGCAGGTGCCGGCGGGCTCCGGTAGCGCGGTCGCCCTCACGCCGGACGGGTTCCTGCTCACCTCGGCCCACGTGGTGGGACGCAGCGCGCGCGGCGGCCGAGCGGCGTTCGCCGACGGTCGTGACGAGCACTTCCAGGTAGTCGGACGCGACCCGCTCTCCGACCTGGCCGTGCTGCGCGTTGACGGCGTCTCGCTCACGGCGGCCGTGCTCGGCGAGGCCGAGCGGCTGCGAGTCGGCCAGCTGGTGGTGGCGGTCGGCAATCCCCACGGCCTCGGAGGCTCGGTGACCGCCGGAGTCGTCTCTGCCCTGGGGCGCTCGCTCCCGGCCCGCTCGCGACGCACCGGGCGGATCATCGACAACGTCATCCAAACAGACGCGGCACTCAACCCGGGAAGCTCCGGCGGCGCTCTGGCAGACTCGCGTGGCCGGGTGGTCGGCATCAACACGGCCGTCGCCGGCGTCGGCCTGGGCCTTGCGGTGCCCATCAATGAGGCCACACAGCGCGTGATCGGCTCGCTGATGCGAGAAGGGCGCGTGCGCCGCGCGCATCTCGGGATCGCGGGAGGGCCTCGCCCCGTCCCGCCTCAGGCGCGCGCCGCCGCGGGCAGCGCGGCGGGTGTCGAGGTGGTCGAGGTCCTGCCGGACAGCCCGGCCGAGCACGCGGGGATCCGCGCCGAGGACCTGATCGTGGCCGTGAACGGGACCTCGACCGAGCGGGTGGAGGATCTCCAGCGTCTGATGGCCGCCGACCTGATCGGTGTTCCCGCGCGGATCCGCCTGCTGCGGGCGGGGCGTCCGATGGAGCTGGAGCTCGTGCCGGCCGAGCTCGACGTAGGCTGAGATCCGTGAGTGAGGAGACACCCACCCTCTATGACTGGGCCGGCGGCACCGAGGCCTTCGAGCGGCTGACCGAGGTCTTCTATTCGCACGTCAAGGAGGACGAGATCCTCGAGCCGGTCTTCCGCGGCATGGATCCCGACCACCCCAAGCACGTGGCGACCTGGCTCGCCGAGGTCTTCGGCGGCCCGCCGGGCTACACCGAAGAGCACGGCGGCTATCCGCACATGCTCGCCAAGCACCAGGGCCTGGCGATCGAGGAACGCCAGCGCCGGCGCTGGGTCAGCCTGATCTGCGATGCCGCCGACGAGGCCGGCCTGCCTACCGACCCCGAGTTTCGCTCGGCCTTCGTTGCCTACATCGAGTGGGGAACGCGGCTGGCGCTCGGCAATTCGCAGCCGGGAGCGGTGCCGCCCCCGAGGGCGCCCGTGCCGCGCTGGGGCTGGGGCGAGGCCCCGCCCTATACGGGCTGACCGTCAAAGACCGGGGACGTGGCGCACCGCGAAGCCTCCGGTGGGGCGCGCGGCGTCCTGCCAGCGCGTGCCCGCGCGACCCTGACCGCTGGTGTCGAAGCGCAGCCCGGCCACGATCATGAAAACGTGGCCGCTGTTCGCGTAGATCGTGATCCAGCGTCCGGGCCCCGGCCGCCCGTAGCCCGCCAGCAGGCCGGAGGTAAGCGGCCGGTCCAGCAGCCCCGCGCCGGCGAGGGCGAACGAGACCGACCCGGAGCAGTCGTACCCGTTGTCGCGCCAGACGCCATGGCCGCCGCCCCACTTGTAGGGGAACTTCGCGATCTGGTTGCCCGCCAGGATCACGCGCTTGACCGCCTCGGGCGCGTTCTCCGGCGCGATAGCGGTCCCGTCCCCGAGCACGCGCGCCCGCGGCCCGGTCTGCAGGTACGCGGTCGTGTTGAGGTACTGCTTGAAGCGCGACAGCGAGGCCCGGGCCTCGCGCAGCTCGGTGCGCACCTCGGCGTCGGTCGGCGCTCCAGGGCTGGGAGCATCCGCATTCGGGTCGCCCGTGTCCTCCGGCTCGGCGCCCGCGCCGCGCAGCTCCACCGCGCGTGCCTGCGAACCGGACCGTGGGAGCCCGTCGTCGAGGCGCTCGCGCGCCTTCGCGGCGGCCTCCGGCGTGAGGACGACCTCCTGGGGGGAGTCGCCGCCGTCGCCCTCCCCCGCGCCGCAGCCGGCCACAAGAGCCACGCAGCAGGCGGTCAGAAACGCGGTGCGGAGGGCAGCTCCCATCGATCTGGAACGATAGGGAGCGTGATTGAGAGAGAATCCAGGCCGCCCGACGTCCCCGGCGATCCCAGCGGGATCGACGAGCCGCACGACGTCCTGGCGGCCGACGAGTTCGGAATCGGAACCCGAGACGAGCGCCTGCCTCCGGACCCCTCGGGCATCCACGAGCCCCACGACGTCCTGGCCGCGGAGGAGTTCGCCATGCCCGCCGGCGCCGAGCCGCGCGACGAGCGCGGCGGTCCGGACCCGCGCACGCTCCTGCCGCTGCTCGCGCTCGCGGCGCTCCTGGCCTTTGTGCTGGTGCGGCGCCGCGGCTGAGATGGCCGGGCTCTCTCCGGAGAACCGCATCCAGATCACGGTCGACCGAGCCCTGTGCATCGGCTCGGGCGACTGCGTGGACACAGCGCCCGATGTGTTTCAGCTCGACGACGAGGACAAGGCGGTCGTGGTGGATCCCGACGGCGCGTCGCTCGACGAGGTGATCGACGCGGCCGGCAATTGCCCGGTGAGCGCGATCTTCATCGCCGGCGAGAGCGGCGACCTCTATCCCTAGTCGTACCGCGGCTTGTAGCCGCGCAGCCGCCCGAGGACCGCTGCCGCCGCGATCACCGGCTTCTGCAGCGCAACGGGCGGGCCGGCGAGGTAGCTCCTCGCACGGGTCGCGCGCAGCACGACAAAGAGCTGCAGGTCCGGAAACTCACCCTGGTCATTCACGGTGTCCTGTTCCATGTGGTGGCCGAGCGATGAGATAAAGCACTCCGCGAACTCCGAGCCCGGCGACACCGTGTGGCGGAGACACAGGTCCTCGCCGGTCGCGTTGTAGTGGTTGCGGTGGGGCGTGCCCCGCGGCACCTCCACCGTCTCGTCGGCGGGAGCCTCGATCCGCCGGCCGGCCAACTCGACGTGGCGGTGCCTTCGAGGATTTCGTAGCGCTCGTCGAAGTCGAGGTGGATGTGTGCATCCGCCTTCCCGCTGTGGGGCTTCATCAGGCGCTCGAGGCTCATGTCGCCATCGGCGCTGTCGAGCGGGCGCATCCAGGCGCCGGTGCGAGGATTTGTGAACATGCGCCAGCTTTCGCGCTTGGCGCCGAGTTGGATCAGCGGCGCTTGCGCCCGTACATCAGCTTGAGCATCCGCCCGATCAGCTTCGAACGCCCCCGCGAGTAGGGCAGCATGTGCAGGTCGCGCTTGGGGGCAAAGCGCGTGACGAGGAGCGACTGCCTCTTGGTGTACTTGCGGATGCCGTCGGCGCCGTGGCGCGAGCCGAGCCCCGACGACTTCCAGCCGCCCATCGGCAGCTCGAGCGCCACGTAGTTGATCTGGGCGTCGTTGACGGTCACGGCGCCGGCCTCGATTCTCCGGGCGAGGCGCTCGCCCTTGGCGACGTCCTTGGTCCAGACCGAGGCCGCGAGGCCGTACTCAGAGTCGTTCGCCAGCCGGACCGCCTCGTCCGCGTCGGCCACCTTCATGACCGGCAGCGTCGGGCCGAACGTCTCCTCGCGCATGCACGTCATGTCGTGGTCCACGTCGACCAGCAGCGTCGGCTCGTAGTAGTGGCCGTCGTCGTCGCGGCGATTGCCGCCGGCGAGCACGCGCGCGCCCTTGTCGACCGCGTCCTTTACGTGCGCCTCCACGATGTCGGACTGCGGTGGATGGATCATCGCGCCGAGATCGGTGCTGCCCGCCCCGCCGGGGGCACCTTGGCGCAGGCCGCGCACCCTGTCGGTCACGAGCTCGATGAACTCGTCGTAGATCGGCTCCTCGACGTACACGCGCTCGGTCGATATGCAGGTCTGGCCCACGTTCTGCATCGAGTAGTGCACGGCGGCGTTGGCGGCGCGCTCGAGATCGGCATCGGCGCAGACGATCATCGGGTCCTTGCCCCCCAGTTCGAGCGAGAGCGGGGTGAGCGTCCGGGCGGCCCGCTCCATGACCTTCTTGCCGGTGGCGGTTGAGCCGGTGAACATGATGAAGTCCACCTCGTCGATCAGCGCGGCGCCTGTGTCGCCGAAGCCCGGGGCGACCTGGTAGACGCCGTCCGGGAGGCCGCACTCGCGCAGCGCTTCCCCCATCAGCATCGGCGAGAGCGGCGTAACCTCGCTCGGCTTGACGATCACCGCGTTGCCCGCCGCCATCGCGGGAATCGCGTCGCCGAAGGAGTTGGCAAGCGGGTAGTTCCAGGGACCGATCACGCCGACGACCCCGACCGGCGCGTAGCGCACCCTCAGCTTGCGCCCCTTGACGAACGGCGAGGCGGTCCTGACCTTCTCCTCGGCGAGATACTTCTCGGCGTTCTTGGCCCAGAAGCCGAGCGCGCCCGCCACGTAGGCGATGTCGGCGAGCTGCGCCTCCTCCCACGCCTTGCCGGTCTCGGAGACGATCGTCTGGATGACGCGCTCGCTGTTGTCGATCATCCACTTCTGGGCGCGCTTGAAGACCTCGGCGCGACCCTCGAAGCCGAGCGCCTCCCAGCCCGGCTGGGCGGCACGGGCCGAGGCGACGAGCTCGGGGATGCGCTCGGCGGTGACGATGTCCACGACCGCGACCACCTTGCCGGTTGCCGGGTTCTCGACCTCGATCTGCGTCGCGGGCGCGGTAGCGCCATTGGCCTGAACCTCGGGTGCGGTGGTCGATGAAGCCATCTCGTCTCCTTGTCGAAAGGTGCTGGAAACCTAGCCTCGCGCGAGTGCGGGGCGAGGCTCGACCGCGCGCGCCGGCAGCGCGCGCCTGACGCCCTGCGTGCGCTTGCGCTCCTTGGCGAGCACGCGCATGTAGGGGTAGTAGTCCACCTGGATCGTGTGCCGCGTGGAGGCGATGTAGCGCTTTCGCATCGCGGCCTGCTCGCTCTCGATCTCCTGCCTCATCTCCTCGGGGCCGGGCAGCGCCGCCTTGGCCTGGAACAGGTCGGCGATCCACTCCGACTGGAGCTCGGCGATCGGCATGATGGCGCCCAACGGCTGCACCAGCCCGATGAAGTAGAGGCCGGGCCGCTGCGGATGGACGACGCGCCGGAAGAGCGGCACGACGTTGTCCTCCACGTCGAGCACCTCGCTCGAGAGAAATGGGAAGGTGATGCGATAGCCGGTGCACCAGACGATCGTGTCGATGTCGACGCTCGTGCGGTCGACGAAATGCACCGTGGCGCCCTCGATGCGAGCGATGTTCGGCTTGGGAGCGACGCGCCCGTGTCCGATGCGCGGCAGCAGATCGGCCGAGATCGTGGGGTGCGCCTGGCCGAGCTTGTGGTCGGGCTTGGGCAGCCCGTAGTTCTCCATCGGGCCCTGGACGTGCTTGAGCTCGCGCATGAACAGCGCCCGCGTCACGGCAAACGGCAGCCGGCTCATCCACTTCGGGCCGACCTGGTCGGTCGGCGTGCCGGCGATGTACTTGGGCAGCACATGCGCGCCGCGGCGCATCGCCAGGTAGGTCATCTTCGAGACGCGCGAGGTTTCCACGGCGATGTCGGTGGCCGAGTTGCCGATCCCGAGCACGAGGACGTTCCTGTCGGCGAAGCGCTCATCCGGCACGCGGTAGTGGTGCGAGTGGATCTGCTCCCCGGTGAAGGTGTCCTGACCGGGGAACGGGGGTTCTGGAAGCTTGGGGTTCCAGTGGTGGCCGTTGGCGACCATCAGGGCGTCGTAGGTGTGTGAGCTGTTGTCGTCGAGCGTGACCTGCCAGCCGCCGTCGCGGCCGGGCTCGACAGCGGACACCTCGGTGCGAAAGCGAATGCGGTCCCGAAAGCCGAAATGGTCGACGTAGTCGTCGAAGTACTTGGCTATCTGCGAGTGGTGCGGATAGTCCGGATAGTCCGCCGGCATCGGGTAGGTCGCGTACTCCATCATCTCGCGCGAGGTGTTGATGAAGAGCGAGCGGTAGGCGGACGACATGCCGTTGTCGTTGTCATAGCGCCAGTTGCCGCCCACCCCGGAGCCCTTCTCGAAGCAGTCGAAGTCGATCCCGCGCCCGTGGAGCACCTGGCAGGCCGCGATGCCTGACGAACCCGCTCCGATGATGCAGACCTTGGCCACCCGCGACGAGGCTACCAAGCCCTGGCTGGCTGGCCAGTTTCATTTGGGGTGCCGGGCCTCACCCGAACGTGAACGCGTATCCGCTCACGCCGGGCGGGAAGCGCAGGGTCAGCTTCCGGTCCTGGACGTCGGGGAGGGACACGAGGCGGTAGAGGCGCTCCTCTGCGACGGTCGCGCGGCCGCCCGTCACATCGGCGCCGGCCTCGCCGCCGTTGACCGGCTTACCGTCGAGCAGCACCTCGACGTCGCGCGGGCGCTCGCCGCGCGAGCTCAACACGAGAAAGACCTGGCGCGCGGTCACGCGGGCGTCCAGCTCGGCGCCGCTCACCGCCGTGGCCGACTCGCCCGAAACGTTCCAGGTACCCGAGAGCGCGAAGTGGACCGGCGGCAGCTCATCGACTCCCGGGTAGCGGCTCGTCCCTGGACGCAGCCCGGCGGGCAGGAAGCCCTTCGCGCGCTCGAAGCCGAGGTAGGTCTCTGGAGTCGCGAGGCCGGCCGACGCCGTCTCGACCCGTGCGCGTGCCGGAGCGCCCAGGCGATCGGACCCCGCCTCGGCCAACAGCGCGCGGATCGCCGCCTCGGTCTTGTCGTACTCGCCTTCGCCGAAATGCGCGTAGCGGACGCGGCCGCGCGAGTCGATCAGGTACTTGGCGGGCCAGTACTGATTCCCCCACGCGCTCCAGGTCGAGAAGTCGTTGTCCTGGGCGACCGGGTAGCGCAACCGGTTCTGCATGATCGCCCGCTCGACGTTGCGGGTCTCGCGCTCGAAGGCGAACTCGGGCGTGTGCACCCCGACGATCGTCAGCCCCCTGTCGCGGTAGCGCCCATCCCAGGCGCGCAGATAGGGCAGCGTGCGGATGCAGTTGATGCAGGTGTAGGTCCAAAAGTCGATCAGGACGACCTTCCCGCGCAGTCCCTCCAGATCGAGCGGAGCGTTGGCCGGCGTGTTGAACCAGTGGCTGTTGCCGACGAAGTCGGGCGCCTTGCCCAGCACCGGGAGGCCCGCCGACGGCTCCCTGTCCCCGCCCTCTGCAAAGCGCGAGCGCCCGCGCAGATCGGCTAGGCGATTCTCGACGGCGCCCGAGCGCTCGAGCCCACGGGTGGGGTTGGTTGCGAATGCCGGCAGCTCGTCGGCCAGGGCGGTCTGGAAACGAACGTCGAGATCGGCGGCCACCGCCACAGCCGTGGCCACCATGATCGCCCCGAGCGTGCGTTGCACCATAGGACCACGCCCGGCCGCCCGCAGCCGCTCGATCAGCCGCCGCCCGCCGTAGGCGATCAGGAGCAGCACGACCGCGGAGCCGACCGCGTACCCGAGCGCGACGGCGACCAGCTCAGCGGAGGCGCCTTGCGTCGCGGAAACGGAGACCACCGCGGCGAGGATCGGCCCTGCGCAGGGCGCGTACACGAAGCCGAGGCCGCCGCCGACCACCAGGCCGGACCAGAAGCCGTCGCCACGCCCGCGCGGCCCAAAGCGCGCCAGGCGCGTGAGCGGTGCCTCGATCCGCGCGGCCACCGCGGGCACGAGCAGCGACAGTCCGAAGGCCAGCAGCACCACCACTGCGAGCGTTCGCACCACTCCGTTCGGCAGCCCGACGCCGTCGATCAACGAAGCCAGCGCCACGATGGCGATCGTGTGAGTGACGGTGAGGCCGACGATCACGCCGAGCGGGCGGCGACGGCCACCTGTGCCCGCCGATGCGAGGAGACCGGGCAGCACCGGCAGGACGCAAGGGGTGAGCGCCGTCCCCGCACCCGCCACGACCGCAAATAGGACCAGGAGGACCATTCGCTACATCATTCGCCAAGATCCCTGCCATCGGATGACAGAGTTGCCGCGAAAGGACCAATGATGCCCACCGTCGAGGCCAACGACCAGACCCTGTACTACGAAAGGCATGGGCAGGGAGACCCCCTGTTGATGGTGGCGGGCCTCGCGACCGACACCCTCGCCTGGGCGCTGCAGGTCCCGGCCTTCTCGGCCAAGTACGAGGCGATCGTCTTTGACAATCGCGACGTCGGCCGGTCGTCGATGTGCGAAGGCAGCTACGAGATCGCTGACATGGCCCAGGACGCGCTTGCGCTCGCCGACGCTCTCGAGCTCGACACCTTCCACCTGCTGGGAGTGTCGATGGGCGGCGCGATCGCGCAGGAGATCGCGCTTGCGGCGCCCGAGCGCGTCCGCACCCTGACCCTCGCCGTGACGTGGCCGGCCGGCGGCGCCTGGGCGCGCTCGCTGTCTGAGACATGGGGCGCGCGCGTGCAGACGATGACGCGCGAGCAGCGAGTCGACGAGCTTTTGCTGCTCAACATGTCGGAGGCCTTCTTCGAAAACGCGGACGGCGTTGCCTGGCTGCGCGGCCTGATGCTCGAGAACCCCAACCCGCAGCCGGCCGATGCGTTCGCCCGTCAACTCGACGCCTCGAGCCGGCACAACGCGCGCGACCGGCTGGAGTCGCTCTCGATGCCGACGCACGTGATCGGCGCCGAGTACGACATCCTCGTCCCGATCTGGAAGTCGCGCGACATCGCGGGGCTGATTCCGGCCGCCAATCTCACGGTGCTCGCCGGCTCTCCCCACGGCGCGAACCTCGAGCGCGCCGAGGATTTCAACACGGCGGTGCTCGAGTTCATCGAGGAGCGCGCGGGCGCCCCGGCCTGACGCGGCGGCTCAGCGGCCGTCGCTCGACAGCTGCGCGAGCGCCTCGCCGACCGTATCGTGGATCGGCGCCGCGCGGTCGAACTCGACGATCTCCAGCACCCGGAACACGGGTTCGCCGACGCGCGCGACGACGCGAAGCTCCTGGCGGCGGCTGTTGAGCCGCCGCGCAAGGCCGAACAGCATCGCGATGCCGCTCGAGTCGAGGAACTCGAGGGCGCTGAAGTCGACCACCAGTCCGCGAGCCGAGGTGGGCACGGCCTCGCCCAGGCGCTCACCGATGGAGGGAGCGCCGGCGATGTCGAGCTCGCCCGTCACGCGGGCGATCACGATCTCTCCCTGCATGTCGATGTGAAGTTCGACCAGATCGGTCAAGTGGGTTCCTTGTGGTCGCCCATGGCGGCCGCGTTCAGCCTCCGAGACATGCGAACGGTGGTGCCCTCGGCTGTAGGTGTCACGTCAACGCTATCCATGAGTGCCTCCATGAGCGAGAGACCGCGGCCGTGGTCGCCCTTGCGAGGTGGTCGCCAGGCCCCGAAGTCGCGGATCGTCAGCTCGATGGCGCGGGCCTCCAATCTCCCGCTCACCTCGAACGGAATGCCGGTCCCCCCGCCGGCGTGCTCGATTGCGTTCGTGGCCGCCTCGCCGCATGCGGTCACCACCTCGGCGATCTCATCGGCGGATCCGTGCGCGTGCCGAAGCCAGCGGCGCAAAAGCGAGCGCATGTCCGACAGCGACTCGGGCTCGGCGGGGAACTCGACTCGGAAGCGGTCCTCCATAGGGACCGTTCGCAGCGTCAGGATCGCGACGTCGTCGGTGGCGCCTCCCTCGGGGACGAGCTCTCGCAGCAGGTGGTCGCACACCTCCTGGGGATGCGACGGCGCCTCTCGCACGAGCGCCGCGAGCCTGGCCATGCCGGCGTCGATGTTCTCGCCCGGCCGCTCGATCAGGCCGTCGGTGTAGAGGACCACGGTGGAGCCCGGCTCCATCTGCACGGTGACCTCCCCGAACTCCGGGAAGGGCAGCACGCCGAGCGGCACCGAGCTGCCGCCCTCGAGGAAGTGCGGCAGCCGGTCTCCCACCATCAGCAGCGGCGGCACGTGTCCCGCGTTGACCCAGCGCACGCGCGCCTCGGCCGGGTCTATGACGACGAACAGGAGCGTGGCCATCTGGCTCTCGTCCGCCTCCGCCCAAAGCAGCCGATTGAGCTGCCCGACCACGCGCGCGGGGGGATGGCCCTCGAGCGCATAGGCGCGCAACGCGCTGCGCAGCCGTCCCACCATCGAGGCAGCCGCGAGCCCCTTGCCTGCGACGTCGCCCATCACGAGGCCGACCCCGCCCCCGGGTACCGAAAGGACGTCGTACCAGTCGCCACCCACCTCGGCCTCGGCCGCCGCGGGCCGGTAGCGCGCGGCGACCTCGAGGCCGGGCAGCTGCGGGAGGCGATCCGGCAGCAGGCTGCGCTGCAGCGTCTCGGCGATGCGGTGCTCGCGCTCGTAGACCCGTGCGTGGTCGATCGCGAGGCCCACCCGATCGGCGGCCAGGCGCAGCAGGTTGAGGTCGTCTTGAGTGAAGTGTCCAGCCGCCGAGGCGCCCACGAGCAAAACGCCGGTCACCTCGCCCTCGGCCATCAGCGGCACGCCGATCAGCGAGCCCACCTCGAGGTCGCTCAGCTCCGGGTAGGGGAGCTCGCCCGGCGGCGGGTCGTGGGCGAGCAACGGCGCTCGCTCCTGCGCCACGCGCCCGGCGAAGCCATCGCCGAAGGCGACTGGCTCGCGGCTGCCGCCGTCGGGCGCGCCGCCCGAAGCGGCCTTGAGGAACAGCCGCTCGCCCTCCTCCGCCAGATAGATCGCCGCGGCGTCGGCGCCGAGCACCCCGCGCACCCGGTTGACGAGGTCCGAGACGATGTCGTCGAGCGTCCGGTGCGCGAGCGCCGCGTCGACCAGTAGCTGCATGCCGCTGACCATCTCCGCGATCCGCTCGGCCTCGGCTCGCGCGGCCTGCTCGCGCACCAGCGCCTCGCGCTCGGCCTCCCGGCGCAGGCGATCCGAAACGTCACGCAGGAAGCCGGCCGCGAAGACCTCGCCGCGCGCCGTCACGCGCGAGACCTTCGCTTCCGCCGGGAAGCGGCTCCCGTCACGGCGCTGGAGCTCGAGATCGAAGATCCGCGTAGCGTCGGGCTCCCCGTCGAGGAGCTCGCGCCTGCGCTCGTCGTGGCGGTCACGCCACTCGGCCGGGATGATCAGGGCGCGCATGGGCTTGCCGATCGCCTCGGCCGACGGCCAGCCCAACATGCGCTCGGCCGCGGCGTTCCAGGAGCGGATGATCCCGTCCCGATCGAGCGTGATGAACGCATCCGGGGCGCTGTCGAGCACCAGGCGGGTGCGCGCCTCACTCTGCTTGAGGAGCGCCTCCCGATCGTCGGACTCGGCGCGGGAGCTGCGCAGGCGGTCGATCATGTGCGAGATCAGCAAGCCCACGATGAGCGGCGTGGCCACCGCGAGCAGCCAGCGGATCGCGGGGCTCACCGGGTCCTGGTTGGCAAGCACGACGGCGTAGGCCACGCCGATGTAGGCCATCTGGGCCAGCGCGGCCCGGAGCGAGAAGAAGTAGAAGGCGTACACCGCCGCCCACGAGTAGAGGACCGGGTAGAGCGTCGACGTGCCGGTGTAGTAGTTGGCGAGCGAGAGCATCGTCGTGCCGGCGGCTATCAGGAAGTGGAGCTGCCACTCGACGACCCGGTCGGCTTGGAAGTAGATGAGCCCGGCCGTCGCGACCGCGAGACCCGCGAGCACGCAGAGCTGGAGATCTCGGACGCCCTGCGGGTGAGGCAGAGCCAGGACCAGCAGCCCCAACCCCGCTCCCGCCGCGAACAGGTACGCCAGCGAGCGCGCCTTGACGCGAGAGTCAAACAGCTCGGGGAGGTTCGTCAACCGGCCTAAAAGCTTACGAGTCGAGCCCGCTGCCGCGTGCGGATAGCCGCGCAAGCGCCTCGTGGCACTCGACGACGCGGCGCTTGACGGGGTCCTCGTCGGCGCGATCGTGAACCAGATCCCAGGTCTTGTCGGCCACATCGCGGGCGGTCTGGGGCGTGGCCCGGGAGCAGAGCATGTCCACGAGCTTGAGCTCAAAGGCCTCGATCTGCTCGGCCGGCTCGCCGGGGGCCATCCGCGGCAACGGGTCGTCGGTCCCCTGCCGCCACATCTGGGTCGCCATCACCAGGCGATTGCGCAACTCCATCTGGTCCACGATTGCGGGCAGGCTACCCGCCGTCGCTGAACTTGACGAGGCCGCCGAGGACGCCGCGTCTAGCGAGCCCGGCCCGCGAGGAGCTTCAGCTCGGGCAGCGGGTCGATCGGCTTGCCCGTCGTCCCCCTCCCCGTGCGCATCTCCAGGTGCAGGTGGTCCCCCCAGCACGAGCCCGTGCAGCCGACGGCCCCCACGCGCTGGCCGGCGCCGACCTCGTCCCCCTCCCTCAAGCGCGTGGGCGAACGCATGTGGAGGTACACCATCGTGAGTCGCGTCTGCGGGCTCCAGAGCGCGATGTAGTTGCCGCGGCCGCCGTCGTCGCCCGTCTCGACCACCGTCCCCGATCGCATGGCCACTAGGGGGGTGCCGGCCTTCGCAAATACGTCCTGGCCCTCGTGGCGGCGTCCGCCGCGCCAGGCGCCAAAGCGCGCGTCGGGCTCGCCGAAGTCCACGAGCCCGCGCACCGGGAACCAGTCGATCGGGGCCGGGGGCTCCACCTCGATCGCCTCCGCGGTTTCGGTGATCGACTCGAATATCGAGGCGAGCTCGGGAGCGGCGCGAGCCGGGGCGGCGATGGCAAGTGTGAGCACCGACGCCGCCAGAAGGACGCGGAGCATCCGGACACCCTACTTTTCGGACATGTCACGTTTCCATCTCCTGCGCGTGTTCTGCGGCGACGACGGCTCCGGCGGCAACCCGCTCGCGGTATTTCTGCATGGCGAGGACGTGCCTACCGAGGCCCGTCAGCGCGTGGCCGCCGACCTCGGCCTGAGCGAGACCGTCTTCGTGGACGACGCCGCGCGCGGCGAGATCCGGATCTTCACCCCCGCCGTCGAGCTCGAGTTCGCCGGCCACCCCGCCGTCGGGACCTCGTGGCTGCTGGCCGAGGAGCGCTCACCGGTGGAGACCCTGCGCCTGCTCGCGGGAGACGTGGCCGTGCGCTACGAGCGCGGCAACGCCTTCGTCGCCGGGCGGCCCGAATGGCCGCCGCATTACGACTGGGTGCAGCTCGGCTCGCCCGAAGAGGTCGACGCGCTGGCCGGCCCGCCCGACGGCCACGACCTGGCGGGCGTCTGGGCGTGGATCAACGAGACGGAGGGCATCGTGCGCTCGCGCGTGTTCCCCGTGCGGCTCGGAATCGCCGAGGACGAGGCCACCGGGTCCGCGGCCGTGCGATTGGGCGGGCTCCTGGGAAGGCCGCTCGACATCCGCCAGGGCAAGGCCTCGCGCATGTTGGTGCGGCCGGTCGGCGGCGGCTACGTCGAGGTCGGGGGGCGCACGGTGCTCGACGACCTGCGCGAGTACGCGTCAGATTTCTAGCCCGGCGCTCTACTCGTAGAAGTTGCGCACCCAGCGGTGGGCATGCAACTGCTCGCGCCGGCCGTCCGGAAGCCCGCGCCCGTCCGACACGGCGACGTTGCGCTGGACGTTGCGCTCCGAGCGCATCCCGGGGATGACCGTCGACACGGCGGGCTCGCTGAGCACGAAGCGCAGCGCGGCCTCGGGCACCTCGTCCACGGCTATGCCGAGGTCGGCCGCGATCGCCTGAACTCGTTCGTAGACCTCGCGCGGGCGGTCGCCGCGGAAGTAGTGGGAGCGGTGGTCGTCATCGGCGAACTCGCTCTCCGGGCGCACGGTCCCGGTCAGGCCGCCCTCGTCGAGCGGAACCCGCGCGATCACACCGACGTTGCGCTCGCGGCAGGCGGGAAACAGCTCGTCCTCGGGCGACTGGTCGAACGCGTTGTAGATCACCTGCACCGTGTCGACCATTCCGGTGGCGATCAGCTTGAGCGAGTTGGCCGGCTGGTGATCGTTGATCGAGATGCCGAAGAAGCGGATCTTGCCGGACGAGCGGAGCTCCTCGACCGCCTCCCTCCAGTCGCCGCGGTCGGTCCAATCGTCGTTCCAGACGTGCAGCTGGAGGAGGTCGATGGCCTCCAGGCCGAGGTTGCGCAGGCTCTGTTCGGCGCACTCGCGCACGTGAGCGCCGGGGAAGACTTCGTCGACCGTCGCCTCGGCCGGAGCGGGCCAGATGCCGTTCTTCGGCGGCACCTTCGTGGCCACGTAGACGCGCTCCGAGCGCCCGCGCACCACCTCGCCGACGATGCGCTCGCTGCGCCCCGCGCCATAGGCGAGAGCTGTGTCGACGAAGCTGACGCCGAGATCGATCGCCCGGTTGAGCGCGGCAACCGACTCGTCGTCGTCCGCGCCGCCCCACTGCGAGCCGCCGATGCCCCAGGCGCCGTAGCCGATCTCCGACACCTCGATGCCGGTCCTGCCGAGCTTGCGGGTCTGCACGTCAGATTGCTCCTGGTCCGGGGGTCATTAAGGCGACGGCCGGCCCGAGCCGTGCCGCGCGGCCGAGCGTCGCGATGCTGCGACCCGGCTGCACCGCGGCGCGCGGCTCTGAGAGCAGATCGCCGAGCACCGCCGCCGTCTCGTCGAGGTTATCCACGAGGAAGGAGATTCCCCAGAGCCTGGCCGGGCCATGCGGATCGGACGCGACCTTCGCTCCGGCCGGAGCCTGAACGACCTCGACGATCACCTCGCCCAGCCGAAAGAACGCCTGCCGGGTGGAGCCACCCGGAGTCGGCCCCTCGCGCAGACGGCGAAAGTCAAAGCCGGCCGCGCGCAGAATGGCGACCGTGCGATCGAGCTTCGGGCTCAGGATCACCACGTGGTCGATCGCCACCACGCCGTTGGGGTGCGTCGCGCCGCTCGCCGGCTCGCGCTGCGACGCGGTTGTGTCGAGGCCGTCGAGCTCTAGTGAGCCGGGCCCGCGCACAGACCACGAGACGATGCCGCGGCTCGGGCCCTCGCCCAGGAGCCGCAGCCGTACCGACCCCACCTCGCAGACGTCGCGGGCCACGTCGAATCCCGCCGCGCGCCAGGCGCCGGGCTCTGCGGCCACCTGAATCTCGTCGATGGTGCGCCCGGTCATGGCGGGCGGGAAGCTAGCGGCCGGCTGCCTTGTCCTTTGGCCCGGGGCCCGGGGGCGGCGCGACCGCTGCCGGTGTTTCCACCGGTACGGTTTTCATGGCCTTTGGCGGGGCGGCTTGGGACTCGGCCGGCTTGGGCGTCGGTGGCCCGCGCCTCACGGGAGTGGCGGCAGGCGGCGCCACCCTGCCGCGGGCGGTCCCATTGCTCGGCCCCTGGCTTTTCCCATTGCTCGGCCCTGGGCTGCCCGGCTTTTCTTGTCGGGTCTTGTGTGGCTTGTGTGCCTCGGACCTGCCGGCCGGCGCCCCGTCACTCTTGTTCGGCGGGTGCCCTTGTGCCCCCATACTCCCGCGGCCGCCCGTGTCCTCGCGTCTGGCAGGCCCCTGCAGCACGACCTTCGGGGCGCGCGTACCGATCACCCGCGACGCCGGATCGCCTCCCGGACTCCGCTCGACCCGGACGGGTGCGCCGGCCTCGCCCGGCGCGGCGTGCGATTGGTTCGGCTTTGCCGGGGCCGTTCGCTTCTGAGCGTTGTCGTCGCGAACCGAGTCCACGAGCGCCGGCGTGGCAACCGCACCCCCGCCCGCCAGCACCGCCACGATGGCCACCTTGGTCAGCGTCGCGCTGCCGAATCCGCCGCCAACCGAGGTGAGGCCAACCCCGGTCGCGGCCGCGGCCGAGCCGCCACCGATCCCGATCGCTCCGAAGACACTCGATTTGAGCCCCAGCGAAGGCGCCACCGGCAGCGCAACGGCAAGCAGGCTCCGCTGGTGCTTCACCTGCTCGCGGTAGGCGCTGCAGGCTGAGCACTCGCGCAGGTGCAGGCGTAGCTCGTTTCTCCGCAGCGACCCGCCGCGCAGGTTGGCCAATTGCTCCTGGATCTCGGTGCAGGAGATGTCACGTGCCTTGCGCCGCTGAATGAGGCTGTTACGGGCGCGGAACACGAGCGCCTTCACGCGCGGGACCTCACAGCCGAGCACCCCGGCGATCTCCGCGTGCGAGAGATTGCCCAGCTCGGCGAGCAGCAGCGCGGCTCGCTGCTCTTGTGGCACCTCGCCGAGATCGGCGAGCAGTTGGCGCAGCTCGTCGCGCTGCTCGACCTGCTCGCTGAGGGTCTCCGTGGCGCGCTCGACATTGTCCGTCGGCTGCTCGCGCCTGGCCCGCAGCATGTTGAGGCAGCGGTTTCGTGCGATTGCGAACAGCCACGGCTTGAGCATGGTCTCCCGCTCGGGGGTGCGCACGAGATCGTGGTAGGCGGAGGCGAAGGTCTGCTGCACCGCGTCCTCGGCCTCCACGAGCGATCCGAGCATGTGCCGGCAGAACCCCAGGATGGCCGGCGAATGGCGTTCGAAGGCGACCGCGAAAGCAGCTTCGCTGCCACGCCGGATCTGCTCGACGAGGCGATCGTCGTTCGCCAGCGCGAGCAAACGCCGCGACTCGATGGGTCGGGCGAGTCGTGCGGTTGCCGGAACCGAGGCGGCGGCGCGCATCGTCTCGAGTTCCTACCCGTCCGTGCGGCCGTTAACGCAGCTTGCATACATCGTTAGAACCCCGTCGGTTCGAAGAGGTTCGAACGTAACTCCCGAACCTTCGCGCTCGTCATGCGTTTCAACGGTTGTGAACAAGATAATGATAATTCTCGGAGCCGCCGCGATGCTGGCCCTGCCGGCGGCGGCGACGGCCAAGCCGACGGATAAGGACAAGCGCGCCGCCAAGCAGCAGTGCAAGGCGGAGCGTGGCAAGTCGAGCGCCACACGCGAAGCCTTCAAATCGAAGTACGACAACTTCGGCCGCTGTGTGCGCCGAAAGGCCGCGGAGGAGGAGAGCGAGACCGAGGCTGCCCACAAGAACGCGGCCAAGGAATGCAAGGCCGAAAGGACGGCAGACCCGGCCGCCTTCGCCCAGACGTACGGCACCAACGCGAACACGGACAACGCCTACGGCAAATGTGTCTCCTCCAAGGCGAAGGCCAAGAAGAGCGAGATGGACGCCGAGGATGACGCCGACGCGGAAGATTTCAAGAGCGCCGCGCACGCCTGCGCCGCGGAACGGGGGCAGATGGGCCGGCTCGCGTTTGCCGGAAAGTACGGCACGAACGCCGATGAGAGCAACGCCTTCGGCAAATGCGTGTCAGGCAAGAACCAGGAGCCGCGCCCGTAGGGGGGTTTGGAAACGTGACGGCGCACGGATGCGCCATCACAGGGCTGGGCGAAGGGCTCCCTCGGGGGCCCTTCGTCGTATACGAGCGTTACCGACGAGCGCTAGGCCGCGCTGACGCCCGGCGCGTGCTCGAGCAGCTCGTAGGGGAAGGCCTCGACGCGGTTGCCGTCACGGCCATCGGTCACGTCTGCGCTGCACAGGGCGTTCAAGACTGCCTCGTGGACCAGCTCGCCGGCGGCCTCGAAGAGCTGGCGCATCTCGACCGAGTCGTCGCGCAGCAGGCGCAGCTCGTGGTAGGCCGAGTCGGCGCGATGCGGGATCCGGTGTGCCGTCGAGAAGGCGATCGAGTACTCGCCGCTCGAGTTCGCGGCGAACGAGCCGGCGCGCCCCAGCCCGAGGGCCGAGCGGGCTGCCAGGCGCTCGAGCTGGCGCTCGGATAGCGGCGCGTCGGTGCCCAGCACGATCATGATCGACCCTCCCTGAGCCGGCGGCTCAGGCCCGACGGGGTCGGCCGCGGCGGCTTCGCCGACCAGCATGTGGAGGTCGCGTCGCGCGCCGTAGTTGGGGTTGACAAGGCAGCCCAGCACGCCGCCATCGGTGCTGCGCGAAGCGGTGCCGATGCCCGACTTGAAGCCAAAGCAAGTGGTGCCGGTGCCCGCGCCAACGGCCCCCTCGCGCGTCTCGTCGACCGTGGCGGCGGCGATCGCCTCGCGCGCGTGCTCGGGCCGAACTGCCAGTGCGCGAGCGTCGGAGAGCCAGCCGTCGAAGCACTCGCCGACGATGACGTTGACGGTGTCGCGATCGCGGGCGGCGTCGGGATTCTGTTCGAGTGTGTGCTGAAGACCGCCCTCCCACGCCGGACCGACCGACAGCGTGGAGGTGAGCAGAAGCGGGCTTTCCACTGTGCCGAGCTCCGCGAGCTGAGAGAGCCCGGCGGCCTTGCCGTAGCCGTTGATGACGTGGCAGGCGCCGAGCACCTTCTCGGTGTAGAGGTTCCCGCTATGCGGGAGGATCGCCGTGACGCCGGTTCTCAGCCGGTCGCCCTCGGCAAGCGTGCGATGCCCGACCAGCACGCCCGGCACGTCGACAAGCGCGTTGCGCCGGCCGGTCGGAAAGCGGCCGACGGAGTAGCCCAGGTCGCGCAGGCGCTGTCGCACGGCGGCCAGCATACGAAGCCAGCGCAATAGGCTCCCGGCGGTGGTCGTACGCGCACCCCTGCGGGTCGCCTTGGGCGGGGGCGGCACCGACCTTCCCGCCCACTACCGCGAGCACGGCGGCCTCGTGGTGTCCACCGCGATCGACAAGTACATCCAGATCGTGGTGGCCACGCCCTTCCAGCGCAGCTCCGATCCTGCCTATCGGCTCAAGCACCTGGAATGGGAGGAGGCCGAGAGTCCGCCCGAGGTGCGTCATCCGATCTTGCGCGAAGCGCTCGTCCACCACTGGCGGGGCGGTCCGATCGAGCTGGCCAGCGTGTCGGACGTCCTGCCGGGCACCGGCCTCGGGTCCTCGGGCGCGTACTCGGTGGCTGCGGTCGCGGCTCTGTCCGATGAGATGCCCTCCCCGGGGGCACTGGCGGAAGCGGCCTGCCACCTGGAGATCGACGTGCTCGGGCGCTCGATCGGCAAGCAGGACGCGTACGCCGCGGCGTTCGGTGGTCTGCGCGCCTACAGCTTCAGGCCCGACGACTCGGTCGAGGCGCGGGAGCTCGCCGTCTCGGACGAGGTTCGCCGGGCGCTGCGAGAGGACTTCCTGCTCTTCTTCACCGGCCAGGAGCGCTCGGCCTCGGACATCCTGGGAGCCGGCCAGGTCGAGCACGTGCTTCATAGCCTCAAGGAGCTGGCGCTCGAGATGTGCGACGTCCTGCAGAAGGGAGCGCTCGACCGCATGAGCGAGCTGATGGACGCCCACTGGGAGGTCAAGCGCGAGCGCGCGCCCGGCACCGTGACACCCGAGATGGACGAGCTGCGCGAGCGTGCGCGGCGCCGTGGGTCCTGCGGAGTGATCTCGCTTGGCGCGGGCGGCGGGGGCTTCCTGCTGGTCTACAGCCCGGAGCCCGAGCGGACCCGTGCGGCGATGGAGGGCGCGCCCGAGCTCCGCTTCGGCCTGGACGAGCGCGGCTGCGTCAGGTTGTAGGGACGTGCGCGTTCACGAGCGTGGCTCCGTCGAGGTGTGCGGGGTCACGGCGCCGGTGCTGGTGGGGCCCGGCGGACCAGGGGGTGCGTCGCGCTGCCTGGAGCAATAAAGGGATAGCTCGGTGACGCGCCCGAAACCCGCTCCATTGTCGACTTAGCGGCCCCACACACCGCTAACTCGACAAACGAACGCCGAATCCGGCCACATGGGAGCGCCACGGCAACCGTCCCACCCCTCATTGCTCGCAGTTGGCCCGAGCCCAAGCAACCCGGGCGAGTCACCAGCCAGCCAGCTGCCAGCCCGCCCACCGCTCCATTGTCGACTTAGCGGCCCCACACACCGCTAACTCGACAAACGAACGCCGAATCCGGCCACATGGGAGCGCC
>JBEVKF010000112.1:0-11306 GCA_040509755.1 Thermoleophilaceae bacterium
CTACGACCCCGCGGAGGGAGACCCCGACGGCGGCATTCCCGGTGGCACGGCGTTCGAGGACATCCCGGACGACTGGTTCTGCCCCGTGTGCGGCGCGCGCAAGAAGGACTTCGAGCGCTACGACGGCTAGATGACCGATTCCACATCCCTGCACCTCCGGATGACGCGCCCCCGAAGGCAAACGGATCCGGAACCAATCATCCAGGGCGGTGCCCGCCGGCCTCGCGCCGCGGTACGCGGACCGTCAGGCTGATCCGAGCGAGCTCCAGGCCCGACGCGTCCAGCGCCGTCGCGCGCAACCGGTGCGAGCCCGGGTGCAGCCGCCGGCCGCAGGGGCGGCGCCCGTGTCCCGCTGCGACGGCCGCCCGTGTCCGGCGGCCGTCGACCGAGACGCGGTAGGCGGCGATCGCGGCGGTGTCGCCGACCGCGCGCCAGGCGGCGAGCGGACAGGTGAGCGGCGCGACCCTGCGCAGGAGCCGAACTCGGGGAGCCGCTTCGGGCACCAGCGCGGCAACGGCGCGTTCGGCGTCGAGCTCGCCGTGGGCGACCAGTCCGGCGAGCGCGGGCCGCCGGCGCGCGCCGGCCAGGAGCGCCCGGCTCAGCTCAGCGCCCGAAGCGGCGGGTCGAGCGGCCGCCAGCAGCGCCAGCACGCCCGAGACGTGGGCGGCGGCGAAGGACGTGCCCGAAAACGGGCCATACCCAGTCGGCGTGGTGGTCAGGACGCCGGCGCCGGGCGCCGCCAGGTCAACGCTGCGCGGCCCGTACGCCGAGCCGCGCGCCAGGAATCCGGCGGGGCCGATCGACGCCGCGCTCACCAGTGCCGGCGAATCGATCGATGCCGGATAGGACGGCACCAGCTCGCGGCTCTCCCCGTCGTTGCCGGCGGACGCCACGACCACCACTCCGGCGGCCTCCGCGGCGCCGATCGCCTCCTCGAGCGCCCGGCTTCCCTGCGGCCCGTTGAGGCTGATGTTGATCACCCGCGCGCCGTGCGCGAGTGCGTAGTGGATGCCCTCCACCACGGTGACGGTCGTGCCCACCCCACCGTCGTCCAGGACCTTGATCGCCTGGAGGCGCACGCGCGGAGCCACCCCGCTGATCCCGAGGCCGTTGCCGCCGCGGGCGCCGATTACGCCGGCCACGGCCGTGCCGTGCCCCAGCCCGTCCTGGGGATCGCCGTCTTTGCCGACGACGTCCGCTCCGTGCACGTCGTCGACCCAGCCGTTGCGGTCGTCGTCCACGCCATTCGCCGGGATCTCCGCCGAATTGATCCACAGATTGGGCACCAGGTCCGGATGGTCGGTGCGGATCCCACTGTCGAGCACGGCGACCGTGACCGCACCCCCGGTCGTCGTCCACCAGGCGCCAGGCGCCCGGATGCCCGTCGGCGCCTGCAGGCCCCATTGGCGGTCGAGGAGGGGGTCATCGGGAAGCGCGCTGGCCGCAAAGCGGCGGTTGGGCTCGACCCAGCGCACACCTGGCGAGCGGCGAAGCCGGCGCAGCGATCCAGGGGTGCGAGGGAGGAGCCGGATCCCCTGCGCAACTCGTGTTCCGAGGCCCGCCCGTGCCGCGGCCCGCGGCCCGTGGACAACGCCCACGAGCAGGCCGCCACCGGCCCCCGCCTTGGGTGCCTTGGCTGCGGCGCCTGGCAGTGGTCCCTGCGCAAGCGCCTGATCGCCCGCAACGAGAAGCGCGAGCAGCAGTGGGACCGCCGTCTTGGCCGCAAGAAGGAATCCGGTCCTTCCCATGCCCCGGGTGGTCGGCCGCTCGACGGCCTACACACAGGGCACTGGACGAATTGCGGATCGCGCCGCTCAGCGGCGCGCGCTCAGACCCGGCTACTGAAAGTGCCCGGAGTCACGCGGCCTGGCGCGCTTCGCCCGCGCCGGCGGTCGCAGTCTCGATCGCCTCGCCCGTGATCTCGACCAGTCGGCGCAGGTCCGCATGCGAGATCGCAAGCGGCGGCATCAGCACCACCACGTCCCCCAGCGGACGGATGATCGCGCCGAGGCGGCGGGCCTCGAGGGTCACGCGGTGACCCATTCGAAGCGGAAGCGGTTGCTCCTCGAGCTCGATTCCGGTCATGAACCCGCAGCGGCGCACGGCGCGGACCTCGGGGTGGGCGTTGATCGGCTCGAGCAGCTCGGCCAGCAGCTCGATCTTGGGCTGCAGGCGCACCAGCGTCTTCTCCTCGCGGAACACGTCGAGCGTGGCGATCCCCGCGGCACACGCCAGCGGGTTGCCCGTGTAGGTGTGCCCGTGGAAGAAAGTCCGGAACTCCTCGAAGCTCCCGAGGAAACCCTCGTACACGCGCTCGGTCGCGAGGGTGGCGGCAAGCGGCAGATAGCCGCCCGTGATGCCCTTGGCGAGGCAGAGGAAGTCGGGTGCGACGTCCTCGTGCTCGCAGGCGAACATCCTGCCCGTGCGCCCGAAGCCGGTCGCCACCTCGTCGAGGATCAGCAGGACGCCGTGGCGGTCACACAGCTCGCGCACCGCACGGAGGTAGCCCTCCGGATGGACCAGCATCCCAGCCGCCCCCTGCACGAGCGGCTCCATGATCACCGCTGCCACCTCGCCCTCGTGCTCGGCCAGCACGGCCTCCATGGCGGCGGCGTCGCCCGGCTCGGCCTTGAGCGTGTCGAACAGCAGCGGGTGGTACATCGAGTGAAAGAGGTCGATCCCGCCGACCGACACCGAGCCGATCGTGTCGCCGTGATAGGCCATCCGCAGCGCCACGAACTTCGAGCGCCGCTCCTCACCACGCTGGCGCCAGTACTGGAAGGCCATCTTGAGGGCGATCTCGGCGGCGGTCGAGCCGGAGTCCGAGTAGAAGACGCGCGTGAGGCCGGTCGGCGCGAGCTCGACGAGCCGCTGAGCGAGCTCGATGCCCGGCCGGTGCGAAAGCCCGAGCATCGTCGAGTGCGCGACGCGCTCGAGCTGGGCCCGGACGGCCGAGTCGATCCGCGGATGGCCGTGCCCATGGACGTTGCACCAGAGCGACGAGACGCCGTCGATGTAGCGCCGGCCCTCAACGTCGATCAGGTCCGTCCCCTCCGCGCGCTCGACAATGATCGGATCCTCCTCCATCCAGCCGCGCTGCTGGGTGAACGGGTGCCATAGGAAGGTGCGATCGGCGCTCACGAGGTCCATGCACGCGAAGCTACCCCGGACCCCGGATGTACCCTGGCGCACCGGTGCCTTGTAGCTAACCTGCGCAGCGGTCATGCCGCCCCTTCCTCTGCTCGTCTTCGTGGTGGGGACGGGCTCGCTCGGCGCGGAGAGTGCCGCCGTTCGCCTGCTCGCTCCCTACTTCGGCGCCTCAACGGTCGTCTGGGCGAACACGATCGGGATCGTGCTCGTTGCCCTGTCGATCGGCTACTGGCTCGGCGGGCGCCTGGCCGACCGCAATCCCAACATGCGCGGGCTGTGCCTGCTGGCGCTGGCGGCCGCCGCGTTGCTCGCCCTTGTGCCGTTCGTGGCCGACCCGATGCTCCACATCGCCGTCGACGCGCTCGACGAGATCTCCGCCGGCGCCTTCCTTGGCTCGCTGTTCGGCGTGCTGGTGCTGGTGGCTGTGCCGGTCATGCTGCTCGGCGCCGTCTCGCCCTACGCCATTCGCCTCGCGGTCACGAGCGTCGAGGAGGCCGGCACGGTGGCCGGCCGCCTGTACGCGCTCTCCACCGCCGGGTCGCTCGTGGGCACGCTGCTGTCCGCGCTCCTGCTTATCCCGCTCGTCGGTACCAGGCGGACGTTCCTGGTCTTCGCGCTGGCGATCGCCGTGGTTGCGGTCTGGGGCCTGCGTCCGGTGCGCCGCTACGTGCTCGCACCGGCCGCGATCGCCGCTCTGATCGCGCTCCCGGTGGGCACGCTGAAGGCCGAGGCCGAATCCGGCCGGGTCATCTATGAGACCGAGACGGAGTACCAGTACGCCAGGGTGATCGAGCGCGACGACGGCGAGCGCTGGCTAGAGCTCAACGAGGGCCAGGCGCAGCACTCGCGCTACCGCCCCGACACCGTGCTGACGGGAGATGTCTGGGACGGGCACCTCGTGCTCGGCTTCACGGCCTTCGAGCGCGCGCCCGAGCGCGTGGCGATTCTCGGCAACGCAGCCGGGACCACGTCGCGCGCCTACGAGGAGTTCTTCCCCCGCACGCGCGTGGACGGCGTGGAGATCGACCCGGAGTTGTCGGAGATCGGGCGCCGCTACTTCGAGATGGACAACCCGCGGCTGCACCTCTACCACGAGGACGCGCGCCCCTTCCTGCGCCGGATCGACGCCAGCTACGACGTGATCTCGGTGGACGCCTACCGCCAGCCCTACATCCCCTTCTACCTGACGACTGTTGAGTTCTTCGAGACCGTGCGCGAGCGCCTGCGCGACGGCGGGGTGCTGATCGTCAACGCCGGGCACCCCGAGGGCCAGGACGATCTTGAGAAGGTCCTGACCGCGACGATCGCGGAGGTCTTCGGGCACGTCCTGCGCGATCCGATCGAGCCCACCAACACGCTCATCGTCGCGAGTGAGTCGCCGCTCTCAAAGGAGCGCCTGCGCGCGGCGGTGAGCGACCTGCCGGTCGGCCTGCGGCCCACGGCGCTGGCCGCGGCGCGGCGCGTCGAGGCTCCGCTGCGCGGCGGCGACGTCTACACGGACGACAAGGCGCCCGTCGAGTGGCTGATCGACAAGTCGATAGTGGACTACGCAGCGGGAGATTGACGTTGGAGTGACCGGGCTTCCCGACGTCGCAATCGTCGGCGGGGGAATCGTCGGCTGCGCGGCGGCCGCGTTCCTGGCCGAGTCGGGCGCGCGCGTCGAGCTATTCGAGCGGTCCGAGCTGGCCGGAGCCGCCTCAGGCCGCAACTCGGGCTCGATCCAGCACCCCTTCGACCCGGTCCTGGCGGGGCTGCATTTCGAGACGCTGCGCCACTACCGCGAGCTGGCGGGGTTCCACCTGCCCGAGGCGCCGGCGGGCGTGCTGATGCTCGCAGGCGACCGGCGGGCGCTGGAGCCCGTCGCGGCGGACATCGCCCGCGAGCAGCCGGAGCTCGAGCCGGCGCTGCTCGACCCGCGCGCCGTGGTCCGGACCGAGCCCCGGCTCGCCCGCAAGCTCTGGGGCTGCCGGCTGGAGACCGGGTGGCCGGTGCGGCCGGCGACGGCCACGCTCGCCTTCGCCGAGCGCGCCCGCCGGGCCGGCGCCGTGCTCCACGAGGGCCGCACGGCCTGGCCCTGGGTACTGGGCGGCGGCGTGCGCGGCGTGCTCGCGGCCGGCGAGCACTGCCCGGCGGGCGCCGTGCTGGTGGCCGCCGGGCCGTGGACGCCGGAGGTGATCGATCCCACCCGTGCATGGCGGCCGATCGTGGCGGTGTGGGGCGTGGTGGTCGAGATGCAGATGGACGACCCGCCGCGCCATGTCGTGGAGGAGGTGGGCGTGGAGGACGTGTCAGGGCGCGGACCGAAGGGCCAGGCCGCGGTACCCGACTCGATCTTCAGCCTGGTTGCGGCCGGCGGGCTCTCCTCGGTCGGATCGACCTTTCTCGCCGCGGAGCCCGACCCCGTCGCGTGGGTACCGCGGCTGCGCCACGGGGCGGAGCGCTTCGTGCCCGCTCTGGCCAACGCGCGCGTTGAGGGAGCGCGCGCATGCGCGCGCCCCGTGTCGCTCGACGGGCGACCGTTGGTCGGCCCCGCGGAAGGCGTGGATGGCCTCTGGGTGGCCGCGGGGCACGGGCCGTGGGGCATTTCGACGGGGCCGGCAACCGCGCGCCTGGCGGCGGATGCTCTCCTTGGGCGCGAGGAGGTGCCCGCCGCGTTGCGGGCATCGCGCTTCGGGCGCGACTAGCGCGCGCCTGCTAGCCGGCTGTCGCAGGCTCAGGATCGGGGCGCACCAGCACGGTCTCCGCGCGTGGCCGCGGAGCAGGTATTCGCGGCTACCTGAGAGGATCGCCGCATGTCATCGGCCGCCACGGGGTAGCTGGTGAGGAGAGGGGAGAGCAATGCTCCGAAAGTATGAGGTCGGCAAGTACGAGGACATGTGCTCGGCGCACAGCTGGGACGTGCCCGAGCGCTACAACATCGCCGCCGACGTGTGCGACAAGCACGAGCGCGACCGGCCGGCGATGGTCTGGGAGGACTGGGAGGGCCGCGAGCGGCACGTCAGCTTCGGTGAGCTGCAGGATCTGTCGAACCGCTTCGCGAACGTGCTCGAGGCGAGCGGCGTTGAGCGGGGCGATCGCGTGGCCACGCTGCTGCCCTCGCTGCCCGAGACCGCGGCGGTCTTCCTCGGCACCTACAAGCGCGGCGCGATCCTGCTTTCGATGTCCGTCCTCTATGGCGACGAGGGCATCGACCACCGGTTGCGCGACTCGCAGGCCAAGGCCGTCGTGACCGACTCGGCCAACCGCCACCGCATCCCCGACGGCCTCGCCGAGAAGGTGCTCGTCATGGGCGGCAGCGGCGAGGCGGACGACATCGACTTCGACGCGACGATGGCGCGGGCGAGCGACCGCTATGAGCTCGCGGACACCGCGGCGGACGATCCGGCGCAGCTCTACTACTCGTCCGGCACGACCGGGAAGGCCAAGGGCATCCTCCATGCCCACCGCTACCTCCTCGCTCACGAGGAGTTCGAGTTCTGTCACGACGTGCGCGACGGCGAGCTCTTTCACGGCTCGGGCGAGTGGGCCTGGGCCGCCGGCATCTGCCCCCTGCTGGGGCCCTGGCGCTACGGCGCGGTGGCGCTGGTGCAGGCCCGCAAGGGCGGCTATGACCCCGAGGAGCACCTGCGCTTTCTCTCCAAGCACGGCGTCGAGAACGTGTTCACCACGCCGACCGCCCTGAGGGCCATGACCGGAGTCGAGGACGCGGGCAGGCGCTTCCCGCTCGACTCGCTGCGGATCGCCTGTTCGGCGGGCGAGCCCCTCAACCCCGAGGTGATCCGCTGGTTTCGCGAGCAGTACGGAGTGACCGTGCTCGACTACTACGGCCTCACCGAGAGCTACCCGCTGTGCGGCAACTTCCCGACCGTCGAGGTGCGGGAAGGGTCGATGGGCCGCCCGATGCCGGGCTGGGACGTGGCCATCCTCGACGAGGACGAGCAGCCGCTGCCGGCGGGCGAGCGCGGCGAGATCTGCCTGCGCGCACGGTCGAACCCGCACTATCCGATCGGCTACTGGAATCGCCCGGAGGAAACCGAGGAGGTATTCGGCGGCGAGTGGTTTCACACCAAGGACGCGGCCGAGCTCGACGAGGACGGCTACGTCTGGTACGCCGGGCGCGCGGATGACGTGATCATCTCGGCCGGCTATCGGATCGGGCCCTTCGAGGTGGAGTCCGCATGCGTCGAGCACCCGGCCGTCAAGGAGGCGGCGGCGGTGGCCTCACCGGACCCGCGCCGGGGGGACCTGGTCAAGGCCTTCATCGTGCTCGCCGCTGGGCATGAGCCCTCCGACGAGCTGGCCGGCGAGATCAAGGCTCACGTCCGCGAACGGCACTCGGCCTACGCCTACCCGCGCGAGATCGAGTTCGTCGCCGACCTCCCCAAGACGCTGACCGGCAAGATCCGCCGGATCGAGCTGCGCGAGCAGGAGCGTGCGCGAAAGCAGGCCGAGGCGAAGACCTAGAGGATTGTCACGGAGGTCAGACCCCTCAGCCGGGCGCGCGTCGGCTAGACCGGCGCCAGCGGGATGTCCCAGAGGATCGCCGCCGCGACGAACGCGACGAACGCGAGCGCCGCGACGATCCCGGCGAGCGCGCGCTGGGCGGTGCTCGTCTGCTCCGCGCGTTCGGCCAGCTGATCGCCCCAGATGATCGCCTTCTCGAGCAGGCGCTCGGCGCGGTCGAACTCCAGAGCGAGGAAGCCGAGGCCGATCAGGATCACCAGGAAGCCGGGCCCCGGCACTCCGGGACCCGACAGGACGATCCCGACGAGTATCACGAGGAAGCCGAAGACGACGACGGCCGCGCGGTGGACGAGGTTGCGCTGCTTGTGCCGCGCCTTGCGCTCCTGGAGCTTGATCAGCAGCTCTGGTCTGTCGTCGTCGCCGCCCGTCACGTCGGCTCACCGTAGCCAGTCGTCGAGCGGCAGGTGCCCGCCGGCCTCGGCGAGCTCCCGCGGCGAGGTGCTCGGCAGCCCGCTTACGCGCACCGCGCCGAGGCGCTCGACCGTCGCCCGATTCGACTCCTCGATCGGCTCGGGCCGCGCGGCCCACGGCGTCATCACCACTCCCGCCACCCGCAGCCCGGCGGCGCGTGCCGCCTCGATCGTGAGCAGCGTGTGGTTGATCGTGCCGAGCCCCGTGCGAGCCGCGATCACCACGGGCAGGGCAAGGTCCACGGCGAGATCGCGCACGAGGTAGCCGGGCGTGAGCGGGACCAGCAGGCCGCCCACCCCCTCGGCCACCAGCACCCCGTCGCCCGCCGCGCGCGCCACCTCCAACAGGCGCGCGGGCTCGATCGCCTGGCCGGCCAGCTCGGCGGCGTAGTGAGGTGAAAGTGGCGGGCCGAACCGGTAGGGCGCCACGTCCGTCGCCGCCTGGCCCCCGCCCGCCGATTGGGCCAGCAGCTCGTGGTCGTGCGGCCAGTCGAGCGCCGCGTCATCGAGGCCGGTCACCGCCGGCTTGAACGCGACGACCCGCTCCCCGCGCGCGGCCAGGGCGGCGCAGATCGCGGCGGCGACCACCGACTTGCCCGCGCCGGTGTCGGTGCCGGTGATGAAGAGCCCGCGCACAGGCCGGCTCGCGGAGCTAGGCGGCGTCGGCCAGGCCGTCGAAGATGCGCGACCGCTCGCCGGCGTCAGCCTCGTCGGCGACGCGCGCCGCGGCTGCCTTGCGCGCGGAGGCCGGTACCACCGAGGCAAGCACCCGGCCCGCCTCGCGCAACTCCGACTTCGTGTGGGACGCCATGACCGCGAGCCGCAATCGCGAGCTGCCCGCCGGCACCGTGGGCGGGCGGATCGCCTGGGCGAAGATCCCGCGCTCCAGCGCGCGATCGCTGGCGGCAACCGCGGCGTTCGCGTCACCCACGATCAGCGGGACGATCGGCGTCTCGCCGTCCGGGACCACCATTCCGGCTTCGGCGAGTGCCTCCCGCAGGACGATGGAGTTGCGCTGGAGCTTCTCCACCCGCCGGGGCTGCTCGCGCAGCAGCTCGAGCGAGGCCATCGCGGCCGCCACGGCCGGCGGCGGCAGCGCGGTGGAGAAGATCAGTGTGCGCGCCGTGTTGATCAGGTACTTGGCCATCGTCGCGCCGCAGAGCACGTAGGCCCCGTAGGCCCCGAGCGACTTTCCGAGTGTTCCGACGATCACGTCCACCTCATCCTCGAGGCCGCACTGCGCCACGAGCCCGCGCCCACCGGGACCGATGCAGCCCGTGCCATGCGCCTCGTCGACCATCACCCGGGCGTCGTAGCGCTGGGCGAGCTCGACGATCTCGGGCAGCGGCGCCACGTCGCCGTCCATGGAGAACACGCCGTCGGTGACGATCAGTGCGCCGCGGCCCTCGGCCTGGCGCAGCCCCGACTCGAGGTGATCGACGTCGCAGTGGTCATACACGAAGGTCTCGGCCCGCGACAGCCGGCAGCCGTCGATGATCGACGCGTGGTTCAGCGCATCGGAGAACACCACGTCGCCCTCGCGCGCGAGCGCCGAGACCACACCCGCGTTCGCGAGGTAGCCCGAGCCGAACAGTAGGCACGCCTCCGCGCCCTTGAAGTCGGCCAGCTGCTCCTCGAGGCGCCGGTGGATCGTCATGTTGCCCGAGATCAGCCGTGACGCTCCGGAGCCGGCGCCGTAGCGCATCGCCGCCTCGGCGGCCGCCTCGCGCACGCGCGGGTGATCCGCCAGGCCGAGGTAGTTGTTCGAGCACAGCAGCAGGACCGGGCGCCCATCCAGGAGGACCCGGGGGCCCTGGGGACCGGAGACACAGCGCAGCCGGCGGTAGAGGCCGCGCCCCCTGATCTCGCCGAGGCGCTCCTCGATGTCGCTGGTCACGCGGCCTTCGGCTTCTGGGCGGGATTCACGTGGACGAGCTCGGGGAACGCGTTGGGCGCGCCATCAGGGCGCGGCGGCACCGAGCTCTTCTTCTTGTGGCGAAGCTGAGCGGCCGGATTCCAGAAGTTTGCCTCGTCCTGTGAGTCGATCAGCTCGTCGACAGGCGTGCGCGGCGTATCGCCGGCCATCCAGCCCGAGCGGTTGTCGGGCCGCGGGTTGGCGCCGTTGTCGGGCTGGCGTGCCACGTTCAGTCCGAGCTCCTCGAACATCGCGCGGTCGGTCTCGGGCTCGGAGCCAAGCGTGGTGAGGAAGTTGCCCATCATCACCCCGTTGAGGCCGGCCTTGACCGCGAGCTTGTGGAACTCGCCCTCGCCCAGGTTCTCGTTGCGCCCGCCACAGAGCCGAAACAGCGCGCTCGGGATGACCAGGCGGAAGATCGCCACCCACTTGACGACCTCCCACGGGTCCATCAGTTCGCGGTCGCCGAACTTGGTGCCCGGCCGCGGGTTGAGCAGGTTGATCGGCACGCTGTTCGGCTCGATCTCGGCAAGCTGGAACGCCATCTCCACACGCTGCTCGGGCGTCTCGCCCAGGTTGAGGATGCCGCCCACGCAGGTCTCGAGGCCGGCCTCGCGCACCGCGTCGATCGTGCGCAGGCGGCCCTCGTAGCGGACCGTGGTCGACACCTCGGGGTAGTAGCTCTCGGCCGTCTCGACGTTGTGATGGACGCGTTGGATGCCGGCTTCCTTGAGCGCCTGCGCGCGGGGGACCGACATGTGGCCGATCGAAGCGCAGCGCTTGAGGTTCGTGTGCTCGGCCACCAGGCGGGCGCCGTCGAGGATGTTCTGGAAGTCGCGCTTGGAGAGTCCCTGCCCCTGCGTGACCATGCAGAAGCGGTGCGCCCCGGCTGCCTCCGCGGCTCGCGCGTGCTCGAGGATCTGCTCGGCGGTCATCATCGCGTGCATCGGCGTGTCCGACTCCGCGAAGCGCGACTGAGCGCAGAAGCCGCAGTCCTCGGCGCAGCCCCCCGACTTGGCGTTGACGAGCGAGCACATGTCTGTGGAGTCGCCGAAGCGCTCCAGGCGAACCAGCCAGGCGCGTTCGACCAGAGCCTCGATCTCGGCGTGGTCTTCGATCTGCCCTAGCTGGAGCGCCTCTTCTTGGGAGATGAGTGGCGGCACCTTGGGACCTCACGGTATGGGGCCCTTCGGACGGAGAAGCGGGCCGGGGGCTCACGCCCCCGGACCCCCGCTGATGTCTGGCCGGCCGACTCCGGGCCGCGGGGGGCTCACGCCCCCGGACCCCCGCTGATGTCTGGCCGGCCG
>JBEVKF010000113.1:0-11866 GCA_040509755.1 Thermoleophilaceae bacterium
GCCGGCCATCGCAGTTCTCGTCGATCACGTTGTAGGGCACCTCGGTCGCGCCGGGATGAACCTCCGCGTTCGCGTCGTTGCAGTCGGCAGGCGGCACATAGCCGTCGCCATCGCCATCGCCCGCTACGGCGCCGCCGGCCACGTGAGGCAGAAGGGCGACCGCCAGCAGGAACGCGACGGTCAGGGGGACCAGCAGCGAAGCGGCGCGCGCATTCATGACTTGTTGATCATCTGAATGACCTCTACGGGGGCAGGGCTCGACGCCTGAGAAACGGGCCTGCGAACCCCCAACTTGCGTCGGCCCGGCAGTTCGGGGCAGGGTGAGGCGTTGCTTGGGCATGATTGCCAGGCTGTCCCCGCAGGTTCTGCTCGTCGCTTTGCTCGTATTGGCCGGGCTGACCGCGCCCGCGCCCGCAAGCGCGGCCGTGAGCTGCCCGAACCCGATCCCGGTCGTCGATGAGAACTCCTGTCAGGGCCCCGGGACCATGGACTGGCGGCTGACTCCGGGCAGCTACAGCGACGAGATCGGCGGTTTCAGCGTCCGCACGAGCTACGACCGTGGCCAGGACGTCGCGCTGAAGATCGCTCGCAATTCACCCACCGAGGCGGCGACCAACGTGGACATCGAGGTCTTTCGGACAGGCTGGTACGGCGGCCTCGGAGCGCGGCGGATTCCCGCCGCGAGCGTGGCCGACGTCCCCCTCAACAACGACTTCACATGCAACCCCCGCGACGCGCAGACGGGCAGGCTCGACTGCGGCAACTGGAACGTCACGCACACGATCCCGGGCAGCGCGCTGCCGGCGTCCGGCGTCTACGTCGCCAAGCTGACCACCGACACCTGGCGTGAGACTTGGATCGTCTTCACCGTCCGCGACGATGCGCGCTCACCCGCCTCAAAGCTCCTCTTCGTCCTGCCGGTGGCGAATTACCAGGCTTACAACCTGTGGGGCGGTAAGTCGCTCTACTTCGACAAGGACGGAGGGCCGCAGACGGTCTCGGGCGGCGGCCGCGCCGTCGAGGTGTCGTTCAACCGCCCGCTGTGGGCCGCCAACGACGGCATGAACCGCTACTACGAGCCGGACTTCCGAACGGTGCAGTGGCTCGAGCAACAGGGCTACGACGTGTCCTACAGCGACGACGTTCAGGCGCATCTCGACGGCGCCCAACTGCGCCGCCACAAGGGGCTGGTCATCCCGGCCCATTCGGAGTACTGGTCGCTCGAGCAGTTCCAGAATTTCGTGAGTGCACGCGACGCGGGCGTCAACATCGCTTCGTTCGGCGCAAACACCTCGTACTGGAAGGTCCGTTACGAGGACGGACAGCGCACGCTCGTCTGTTACAAGACCGTCCAGGGCGACGGCAGCGGGAGCAGCGGCGCCACGACGCCCAACGATCCGGGTCCGGACGGCGCGACGGGCACTGCCGACGACGCGCTCGGCTTGGACGGGACCGCCGGCACGGCCGACGATCACCCCGAGAACTCCACCACCACCTTCCGCGACAACGGCGCCCCGAGCGGCGACCCGAACGCGCCCCCGGGCGGTCGCGTCGGGCCGGACATGCCGGAGAACCAGCTCTTCGGTGTGATGTACGTCGGCGACAACGACGCGGTCCACTTTCCGTTCGTAGTGCCCGCGGCAAACGGCGCCGGCGAGTTCGCGGGCGACCGCATCTGGCGCAACGCTGGCCTCGACCCGGGCACATCCACGACGGTTGGCGGCGACTACGTCGGGTGGGAATGGGATGCGATTCCGACACAGCCGCAATACGTCTCGAGGCAGCCCCAGGGCGTGACCAGGTTGAGCGAATCGCCCATCGCGGCGCCTCCCACTCAGCCTTCGAGCTGGATCGTCGACGAGGGCCGCAACCGGGACATCGTGCCGCCGCCCGGCCAGCCCGCGACCGTCAACGCGGTGAAGTACAGGGCTCCGAGCGGAGCGCTGGTTTTCGCTGCCGGCACCATCCAGTGGTACCGCGGCCTCGTCCCCTCGAACGACTCGTCTCCGAGTCCCCGCATCCAGCAGGCGACCTACAACGTCTTCGCCGACATGGGAGTTCAGCCGTTCACGCCGGCCGGGGTCACGCTCGACGCGCCAAACCGGCCGCCGACGGCGATCGCGACGGCCACGCCTACAAGCGGTGGCGTGCCGCTCAGCGTGTCGTTCGACGGGAGCGGCTCCACGGACCCGGACGGGCTGATCGCCCGCTACGAATGGGACCTGGACGACGACGGCGCATTCGACGACGGTCTCGGTCCGACGGCGACGTTTGCCTACCAGACCGCCGGGACGCACACCGCCCGGCTGCGCGTGACCGACCCTGCGGACGAGAGCGCGGTGGCGACCCTCGTCATCCGGGCGGACGGAGCGGGCAGCACCGGGACCACCGGGCCTTCCGTGGGTCGCCGGCGTTCGCTGGTGCGGATCTCCTCCGTCCGGCTCGTGCGCGGGGCAAAGCTGGTGATCCGGATCAAGTGCAGGGCCGCCGCAACCGGCGCGTGCGCCGGAAAGGCGGCCGCCACGGTGAGCGGCACCAGGGCAGGCCACAAGCGGTTCCGCAGCCTCTCGCCGAATCGCACCGCGACGCTGCGGGTGAAGCTCACGAGCGCTTCCGTTTGGCGGTTCCAGGCCGGGCCTGCCCCGGTGAGGATCACCGTCACCGTGCGCGACGCGGCAGGCCTCGGTGCCACCACGCGGCGGGCTCTGACGCTGCCCCGCCACGGATAGCGCAGCGGGGCAGCTAGCGTAGGGCCATGCCCCGAGTGTGGCCGCAGCTGGTCTACGAAGACTGGAGCGCGACGTGCGACACACTGCACGCGCACACGCAGGTTCTCGGAAAGCTGGCAGTCGCGCTCGCTCCGCCCGAGCCCCAGCTCCAGCACGCCGCCCTGCGGCTCACCGCCCGCGGCTGGGAGACGCTTCCACTGCCGGCGCCCGACGGCTCGGGGGCGCTTGTCGTCGCGCTAGATCTCCATACCCACGAGGCGGTGGCCGAGCACAGCGACGGCTCGGTCGAGCGATTCGCCCTGGCGCCCGATCGGCCTGTCGCCGACGTCACGCGGGACCTGGTCGGAGCGGTGCGTGGCTTGGGCGGCACCGTCGAGATCGATCCGGCCCCGCAGGAAGTGCCGTGGAGCGTGCCGCTCGACGAGGACCGCGAGCACGCGACGTATCGCCCCGAGCAGGTGTCGGCCTACTTCGCCGCCGCGACCCAGGCCGCTTTGGTGCTCGCCGAGTTCCGCGCGCCCTACCGCGGCCGCTCGACGCCGCTCAACGCGTGGTGGGGCTCCTTCGACCTGGCCGTCAGTCTCTTCTCGGGGCTGCCCGCCGAGCCGCCGTCAGACGATTTCATCATGCGCAACGCGATGGACTCCCAGGAGGTCGCCGTCGGGTGGTGGCCCGGCGACGCCCGGTATGGGCGGGCGGCGTTCTATGCCTACGCCCATCCGGCGCCGGAGGGATTCGCCGACGGCAATGTCGCCCCCGCGGAGGCGCACTGGGATTCGCAGCTCGGCGAGTACGTGCTCGACTGGGCCGACATTCGCGACAGCGCCGATCCGTACGCCGCCGCACTGGAGTTCGCCCGGTCTGCGTTCCGCCACGCCTGCCTCGTGTGCGAATGGGATCCCGCGCTCGCCGCCAGCGCCGAGGGAACCCCGCCGCCGGTCGTCTGAGCATCGGGCCGCGCCGCGAGTCAGGCTTCGAGTTGGCTCAGGTCGGCGGCGTAGCGGACGGTCTCTTGATAGCCGGCGAGCCCGTGGGCGTTGCGGCGCCGGTGGTATTTGGCAAAGGCCGTCCGCTCGTCGGCGGATCCGCGCAGCGAGTCGACGATTGCATCGGCTAGGAGAGTGGCGTGCACACCGGCCATGTCCATGCCGAGGCCGCTCCACGGATCTTGATGCATGGCCGCGTCCCCGACGAGCGCCCAGCCCGGGCCCCACGGCACACGAACATGGTTGCGCGCTGGGCCGCGACCTGAGAGGCGGCCGCTCGCCTCCGCGTCAGCCACTCGCGACGCGAGACCGCGGTGCTGGGCGATCCGCTCGGCGTAGCGGGTCTCGAAGTCCTTTCGCAGCCAGCGAAAGGTCTCGAGGTTCACCGAGACCGCGACGCACGTCAGTCCGGAGTCGCTCGGGAAGATGTACGCGAGCTCGTCGTCGAGCTGCGAGAACTCCGCGGCATCGGGCTTGGCGCCGTCAGGCCCGAGGAAGCCGGTGACATAGCGGTAGTACAGCGCTCGATACGGCGGCGTCTCGTGCTCCAGCGGTGGCGTCACCTTCTTCGCGACGAGCGAGTGGCGCCCGTCAGCGCCGACGATGATCTCGGCGTGCGCGCTGCGCCCGTCGGCGAGCCGCACTCCTACCACGCGGTCGCCGTTCCAGAGAAGGTCACTGAGGGCCGTCCGCTCCATGAAGTCGACGCTCTCAGACACGCGTGCGCGCTTCAGGAGGATGAAGTCGAGCGGCTCTCGGCGGACCGAGAGGCAGTAGCCGATCGCGCCCGGATCCTGCGGCGGGGCCTCAGCGGGCTCGGTCTCGCCGTCGGTGTAATTGAACTCCCGCGTGAGCGGCGGGCAGCCGAGGTCGAGGACGGCCTCGAGAACGCCGAGCCGGTCGAGCACGCCGACCATCCCGGCTCCGCGAAAGAAGTGCGTCGAAGGTGTCGTGCTCGGAAATCGGGCACGGTCGACAAGCAGCACGGAGACCCCTGCGTCACCGAGCAGCGCCGTCAGCACCGAGCCGCCCACCCGAGCGCCAACCACGATCACGTCGTAGCGGTCGCGCATCCGCAGCCTTCTATTGGAATCCTGAGGCTGGCAACATCCCAGATCGTGGCAGTCGACCTGGTCATCGACATCGAGAACACGCCCGGGTCGCTCGCGCGGGTCGCCGCCGCGATCAGCGATGCCGGCGTGAACATCGCCGCGGCCACGTGCACCGGGCCGGGCGAGCGGGCCGAGCTCCACATCCTCGTCCCGCACGCCGAAGCCGCGAAGCACTCGCTGGCGATCTCGCATCTAGCGGTCAGCCGCGAACGAGAGGTCGTGGTCGTCGATGTCGAGGACCGCCCCGGCGTGCTGGCGGACCTGACCCGCAAGATCGCCCGGGCGGGAGTCGACCTCGATCTCGTCTATGTCGCTACGCGAAATCGCGTGGTGTTCGGGGCGGCCGACCTGAACGCCCTCAAGGCCGCGGTGGGTGCCGCGAGCTGACGGCCGTTCCGCGCCCCAGCAAGTTAGAACTTCTGGCCCGTGGGCCGGATGAGGATCTCGTTGAGCGTCATGCGCCGCCGCCGGCTGACGGAGAAGGCGATGACCTCCGCGATGTCCTGAGCGGTGATTGAGATCTCGTCGTACATCTTCTCGGTCGCCTGCTTGGTGTCGGGGTGAGTGATGTGGTCGGTCAGCTCGGTCGCCACGGCCCCGGGCTCGATGACCATCACCCGGATGTCGGGCTGCAGCTCCTGGCGCAGAGACTCCGACCAACCGTTCATCCCCCACTTGGTCGCGGCGTAGACAGCGTTGCCCGGCCGCGCGGTGCGCCCGGCCACCGACGAGAGGTTGATGAGGTCGCCGCCGTCGTTGCGGAGCTGATCGAGGAAGACCTCGGTCGCGGTCATCGCGCCGAGCAGGTTCGTCTCGACCATCCGCCGGTGCTCCGCGCGCTGGTCGGAAGTGAAGGGCGCGAGGAGCATCACCCGGGCGTTGTTGACCAGGATGTCGGCACCGCCCAGGTCCTGCTGCACGCGCTCGGCCGCCGCGACCATCGAGTCGCGGTCGGTAATGTCGCCCTCGATGGCGATCGCGCCGTCGCCGAGTTGGTCGGCGAGCGACTGGATGCGATCGGCGCGGCGCGCGAGCAGAGCCACTCGGTGGCCGTCGGCGGCCAGCGCGCGAGCGGTGGCCTCCCCGATCCCGGAGGAAGCGCCGGTGATGACCGCGACGCGGCCGGTGCTGTTGTCAGTGCTCAAGGTGGTCTCTTCCGCGGCCGCGCGACGAAGTTCACTCGCTCTCCGTTGCGGTAGATCTCGTCGAAGCGGTCCGCGCTGTAGGGGCCTTCGCCATCAAGGCCGTAGATCTGGTAGCCGAGCTGCCCTCCGAGCAGGTCATGAATCCGTTTGGGGGTCGTGCCGTAATAGTCAGCGGACCCGAGGCCGTGCTCGAAGGCCACAACCGGCCGGTGGCGCCGAAGGGTCTCGATGGCACCCAGAAGGACCTGTTCCTCGGCGCCCTCGACGTCGATCTTTAGGAAGGCGGGCTTGACGTCCTCCCGTAAGGCCTCGTCGAGGCGCTCGCAGCGCACGGCGATCGTTTCCACCGGCCCGCCCGCCGGAACGGGGCGGGCCACGAAGCCGCTCCAACCTGGCGCATCGACAACGTGGGCAAACTGACGCTCGCCGGCGCGATCGGACAGCGCCGCCTCCCGGACCTCGACGGACGGGAACTCGGTGCGCAGCCCGTGCGCAAGCGCGGGCAGCGGCTCCCACGCGACGTGGCGGCCGCTCGGTGCGAGACGCGTCATCTCACGCAGCACGACTCCTTCATGGGCGCCCACGTCGAGACAGTCAGAGGCGGGGTCAAGCACCTCCTCGAGCAGCACGATCAGGCGCTGAGTCTCGCGGATATCGGCGCGAACGTGCGCCGGAAGAAAGCGCCGGCGGACCGCCAACGCCTGCCGCTCGACGCCGAGCAGGCGGGCCACACGGCGAAGCTGGCGGCGCATTCCCGGAATCCTAAGACTCAGATTGAGGCCTGACTGTCGGAGTAGTGAGAGGACGCTACGTCGGCCGGACCTTGCCACGTAGGGCAGACTTAACTCCATGCCGCGCCGTTCGCTGGTCCCCCTGGTCATGTTGCTCGCCCTGGTTGCGCTCCCGGCGCCCGCGGCTCAGGCCAAGGGGCTCCGACTCTCGGATGTGGCCGGCCTACCCGCCAACGCGGCCCGGGACCTGGCGGTCGGGCCAAGTCGCGAGGTCTGGATGACCTCGGACGCCGTGGGCAGCTTCGTCGCACGCATCTCCGCGAAGGGGAAGTTGCTCAGCGTCGTGCCGGTGCCGGGGACGCCGGACTCCATCACCCGCGGGCCTGACGGAGCAATGTGGTTCACGCTGCGCGACGGCAATGCGGTGGGTCGCGTCACCCGCGCCGGCGCCGTGACGATGTTCCCGGTCCCGGTGGCTGCGGCGGCCCCGCGAGGTATCGCCGCCGGCGCCGACGGCGCGCTCTGGGTCACCCTGTTCGGCGCCGACGCGGTGGCGCGACTGACCACGGCGGGTGAATGGACCGTCTTTACCTCCGGGCTGACGCCGGGCGGTGAGCAGCTCGGGATCACCCGCGGGCCGGGCGGTATCTGGTTCACCGAGCCACGGGGGGACCGGATCGTCAAGATCACGCCGTCCGGCGCCGTAACCGCGTTCCCGGTCTCCAACGTGAGCGGCCCAGAGGACATCGCGGTCGGCATCGACGGCAACCTGTGGTTCACGGAGGACGACGGCGACCGGATCGGCCGGATCACGCCGAGCGGCGCCCTGAGGGAGTTCCAGAGCGGCATCACTCCCGGCGCGACCCCGTTCAACATCGCGTCGGGACCGGACGAAGCCATGTGGTTCACGGAGGCCGACGGCGATCGAATCGGCCGCTCGACGCCAGACGGCTTCATCACCGAGTACGGGATTCCAAAGCGGTCCCGCCCGCGGGCGATCATCACCGGCCCGGACGGCCGCCTCTGGGTTGCGCTAGCCGATGCCGGTCGCGTGGTGCGTTTTACTGCGCCGCTGGCTCCGGTCGTCCCGGCTTCGATCACCTCCCTCTTCAGCGGCACGGGTACCGTCGGCCAGCTGCTGGTCGAGGGCATCCCAGCCGGAGGTCGGGTCGAGGTGCTGTGCCGCGGGAGGGGCTGCCCGCTGCGGCACTACGTGAAGCGGCGCGCGCGGAGAGTGAACCTGCGCCCCCGGATCCGACGCGTAGGCGCCGGCTCCCGGCTCCAGATCCGGGTAGCCGCGCCCGGCTACGCGACCAAGGTGCGAGTGTTCACCGTTTCAAGCCGCGGGCTACAGGTCGCCAAGCGCTGCATCGCGCCCGGGACCAACAAGCTGCGCAAAGGGTGCGGCTGAGCAAACCGGGCCGTGCGAGTGTTTGGCGTGCTGGTGGTGCGGGACGAGGTGGACGTCGTCCGCCTCTGCGTCCTACACCACCTGACCGCCGGGTGCGAGCGGATCCTCGTAGTCGACAACGGCTCCTCGGACGGGACGACCACGGTGCTGCGTCGGCTGGCGAAGCGCACACCGCTGTCCTGGACCTTCGACCCAGGTCCCTACCTCCAGGACGAGCTCATGACCGGACTCGCCGGCGAAGCCGTGCACGCAGGCGCCGACTGGGTTCTGCCGCTCGACGCAGACGAATTCTGGACGGGCGAGGCCGACCTCCGAACGGCGCTCGCGTCACGCCTCCAGAGCGGGGCGGTGCAGGTCCGGCGGGTCGACTTCGTGCAGCGCAGAGAGCAGCGAGCTCCAGAGGCTCGAGCTGTTCTGGCGATGACCATGCGCGTCGCCGAACCGACCGATGTCACGGAGGAGGCGGTCCTACGCTTCCGGGCGGGCGAGCTGTCCATCTTCGAGATGCAGCCCGCTCCCAAGCTGGCCCTCCGTGCGAGTACGGAGCTGGTCGTCCCGCGGGGGGCACACGTGGCCGGCGGACTGCTCGGCCCGATCGTCGTGGTGCCTGAGCTTACGATCCTCCACGCTCCACTGCGCGCGCGGACCTGCCTGGACCGCAAGGCGGAACACGGGCGGCGGCTCGAACAGGCCGGCGCCGGAGAGCTGCAGGGCTGGCAAGTGCGCCACTGGGCCGCACAGGCCGAACACCGCCGGCTCGACGCCGAATGGGCAGCGAGCTCCCATTCGGGCGGAGTAATCGACATCGGCCCGCGGCGCGTGCCGCTGGTCCACGACGACCGGTTGCGACGCGCACTTGCGGGCTGGGTGCGCACGCCCGCGCAGCAGTTCGCCGCGCGGGCGCTTCGGCGAACCTACTGACACGGTCGCCGCGCCGGGACGACTCAGAAGCCGAGCAGCTTGCTCGCGGCAGCGGGCCGGCGGGTTGAGCCGCCGCGGATGAAGTCTGAAACGATCAGCCCATGGATCTTGGGATCCACCTGCCGCTGATGGAGTTCGGAGGCGAAGGGCTTTCGCTTGGGCGGCTCGGGCAGGCGGTTGACGCCGCTCGGGACTGCGGGCTCGCGGCAGTCTCCGCCAACGACCACTTCATCTTCTCGACTCCTTGGCTCGACGGGCCGACAGCGCTGGCGAGCGTGATCGGGCGGACGGGCGACATGACTCTGGCCACGACGGTCTCCCTCGCCGTTCTGCGGGGGCCGGTACCGCTGGCAAAGACGCTGGCCGCGCTGGATGTGCTCTCCGACGGCCGGCTGATTGCCGGCCTTGGACCTGGTTCGTCCAAACGCGACTACGACGCCCTGGGCGTCTCGTTCGACGAGCGCTGGAAGCGGTTCGATGAGGCGATTGCAACGCTGCGCGCGCTGCTCGAAGGAAAGCCTGGCCCAGGGCGGCGGCACTACTACCGCATCCCCTCCGATGTCGAACTCGCGCCGGCTCCTCGACACGGGCGCGGCATACCTCTCTGGATCGGCAGCTGGGGCTCGAACGCCGGACTACGCAGGGTCGCGCGTGCCGGAGATGGCTGGCTCGCCTCCGCCTACAACACGACGCCGGACCGCTTCGCCGAGGCTCGTGAGCGCCTCGCACGCGAGCTCGAAGGCCGCGGCCGCGACGCGGAGGGCGTTCCCAATGCCCTCGCCACGATGTGGACCTGGGTGGCCAAGGATCGCGCCGAGGGCGACCGAGTCCTCAGCGACGTCCTAGCCCCGCTCTTGAACCGAGATCCCGACGAGCTTCGAGGCCAGCTGTGCATCGGCCCGGCTGAGCACTGCGCGGCTCTTCTCTCCGACTACGCCGCGGCGGGATGCCAGCGCGTCTACCTTTGGCCGTTGGGCGACGAGCGACGGCAGATCGAGTTGGTGGCGAGCGAGGTGGCTCCGCGGATCGAGCGCCCCTGATAGCACCGCTCCATTGCGCGATAGCCCTAGAGCCGATCGCCTATCGAGGAGGGACGCGAGATGAGTGAGCGTCGTGGTGGGGGCGTGGGTTCACCTATGACGCTGCGCGCGGGGCTGCGCCATTGGTTTCTGCGGCCGCCGCGGCCTCACGGCGAGGTGATCGAGGATCGCACGGTCAGCTTCCTCGAGCTCTTCTACGACCTCGTCTACGTGGTGCTCATCGCCCAGGTTGCGCACACGCTGGCCGAGGACGTCTCGTGGTCAGGCGTGCTCGATTTCGCAGTGGTCTTCGGGCTGATCTGGATCGCCTGGTTCAACGGCACACAGTTCCACGAGCTGCACGGCCGCGAGGACGGTCGCAACCGCTCGTTCATCTTCTTGCAGATGGGCATCCTCACCGTGTTGGCCGTCTTCAGCGGGCACGCGGCGAGCACCGACGGGGAGCCGTTCGCACTCACCTACGCGGTGCTGCTCGTGGTCCTCGTCTTGCAGTGGGCCTCCGTGTACCGGACCGCTGCAGCCGAGTACCGCCCGGGGGCGTTCGCTTACCTCGCCGGGCTTGTGGTGTCGATCGGAGCGGTGCTCGCCAGCTCGGGCATGGGGGACACCGGGCGGCTGGTCGTCTGGGCTGCCGTCGTCGTCGGCTCGATCGCGCTGGTTGTCCTCTACATGCTGCGTACGTCCGACGACTCTCTTGGGATTCGGGCGACTCACTCGATGGCCGAGCGGTATGGGCTGTTCATCATCATCGTCCTCGGCGAGGTGGTGGTCGGCATCGTCGACGGGCTGCTGGCGGTTGAGGACCTCGACTTCCGCACGGTCGCGACGGGCGTTCTCGGACTCAGCATCGCCTTCGGCTTCTGGTGGACCTACTTCGACTACGTCGGGCGGCGACTGCCACGGCAGGACGGAGGCTCGCTCGCGCTGTGGCTCTACAGCCAACTTCCGATCGCGCTCGCGGTGGCGGCAGCGGGCGCCGGCATGGTGAGCCTGATAGAGCACGCCGCCGACGCCCGCACGCCCGAACCGTCGAGCTGGCTGCTGGCCGGCTCGGTCTCGGCCCTCCTGATCGCGCTCGTGGCGACGATCGTCGCACTCGCCGACTACCGGAGGCTCGCTGCTCTCTACCGCCCGCTCGCCGTGGCGTTGCTGCTCGGTGCCGCGGCCGCGCTGGCGATCGGCTGGGCCCGCCCGGCGCCCTGGCTACTCGCGACGCTGCTTGACTTGATCCTGATCGCGATCTGGTCCTTTGCGTTCGCCCGAACTCTGCAGACGACGCGGGACGCGCCCGAACCCGGTTATGACGCCGCCCACGTCACGCAGTGACGCCTCCGCTGACACTCGGGTGACGTTCTACAGCTACCTGTAGACGTTCATCTGAGTAGCTTCGCCCGGTACTCCGTCCGCCTTCGTCTCCGCGCGGTCTGACGTCTCGTAGCATCGGCCAAGCGCAGCCTTCTTGCACGCGGGTCGCACGAGGTTCCGCTTCCTTCGGGAGTCCCAGGCCAGCGGCTCGAGACGCCCCCTTCCGGTCGAAAGCGAGCGCGACTCGGTACCGGTCGCGGACACCCGCTGCTCGTCCAACTCGATACCGGGGTCCGTCGGAACGCAGCTATCGCTTCTGCTGCTCCTTATCTGTGCTCGTCCTCAGCGTCAAGCGGTTGGTGGCGGTGGGGCGCGGGCGTGGCGGGTGATGGGAGTCGGGTGCTCGCGGACGCCCAGCCTTATCTCGGTCCGCGATCCGGGGTCGTTTCGGATCGGCGACATGATGGTTGATGGGGTGTTCCGTGA
>JBEVKF010000114.1:0-8533 GCA_040509755.1 Thermoleophilaceae bacterium
GCGGGGGGCTCACGCCCCCGGACCCCCGCTGATGTCTGGCCGGCCGACTCCGGGCCGCGGGGGCTCACGCCCCCGGACCCCCGCTGACGTCTGGCCGGTCCGCGGAGCCCGGGCCTAACGGCCCTTCCAGCGCGGCGACCGCTTCTCAGCGAAGGCGCGGACGCCCTCGCGGAAGTCCTCGGACCGGAAGCACGACTCGCGCAGTTCGATCAGCTCGCGCTCGACGTCCTGCGGCAGCGGTCTCGCCCGCAGCGCGCGGATCACGTGCTTGTTCCCGGCCAGCGAGAGCGGCGCGTTGGCGGCGATCTCGCCGGCCAGCTCGAGCACGCGCTCCTCGAGATCGGCCGGCTCGACAACCTCATTCACCAGGCCCATCTCGCGCGCCCGCTCGACCTCCACCGCGGCGCCCACGAAGAACAGCTGCGCCGTGTTGGCCACCCCGCATACGTCGATGAACTTGGCGAGCCCTGTGTGTGAGTAGATCAGCCCCAGCTTGGCGGGCGGCATCCTCAGCTTCACCCCGCTCGCCGCCACGCGGATGTCGCAAGTGAGGGCCAGCTCGAGGCCGCCGCCAATCGCGTGACCGTTGAGCTCGCCCACCACCGGATAGCGGTAGCCCTCGAGCGCCTCGATGGCATCGTGGAAGGGGTGCGCCACGAGGCGCTCGGCGGATTCCTCGAACGCGGTGTCCTCGAGGTTGCCGATGTCATAGCCGGCCGAGAACACGGCGCCGGAGCCGCGGATCACCAGGCAGCGGGCGTCGAGCGTCCGGGCGTACCCCGCGAGGGCGTCGAGGATCTCGTGGTCGAGCGCCCCGCGGCGCTCCGGGTTGGCGATCGTGAGCCGGGCTACGCCGTCGGCCGGCTCGTCCAGTTGGAGCTTGTCCGCCAGGCGACTACTCCAGGACGACGAGCTTGTCGCCCTCGGACACCGACTGGCCCTCCTTGCAGACGATCTCCTTCACCGTCCCGTCGTCCTCCGACTCCACCGGCATCTCCATCTTCATCGACTCGAGGATGACGACGGTGTCGCCCTCGGCGATCGCCTGGCCGACCTCGCACTCGATCTTCCAGACGGTTCCCGTGATGTGAGCCTCGACGTCCGGCAAGTCCATTCCTCCTCGTGGGCATCCCCTGAGCGTCGCGGCACGATACCGGGGCTCTCGGGCGGCTCAGCGAGTAACGAAGCCGACCGCGGTGGGTAGAAGGGCCGAGCGTGAAGGAACAGGTGTACAAGGATCCGCGCCCGGCCGAGCACTTCGCGCGCTACCACCAGCGCACGCGCACCAAGCGGCCGAACTGGATGTACGAGGCCGTGCGGATGATCCTCACGCCGTACCTCTTCCTTCTCTATCGCGCGCGCTGCATCGACTCCGACAACGTGCCCGCTGACGGCCCGGCGATCATCGCGCCCAATCACTTCTCGTTCCTCGACCACTTCTTCGTTGCGGTCTACCTGCGGCGCAAGGTGCATTTCATGGCCAAGTCGCAGCTGTTTCGGTTCCCGATGGAGGTGATCTACCACAACGGCGGAGTCTTCCCGGTGCGCCGCGGCCACCACGACGAGGAGGCCTTCATCACCGCCCACGCGATCCTCGCGCGTGGCGGCATCATCGTGATGTACGCCGAGGCCGGGCGCTCGCGCACGGGCGAGCTCGGCAAGCCCCGCCACGGGCTCGGCCGGCTTGCGCTCGAGTCGGGCGCGCCGGTGGTGCCGACCGCGATCGCCGGCACCGAGCGCGCGCGCAACTGGCGGCGGTTGCAGTTCCCCCAGGTGACGGCTCAGTTCGGAGAGCCGCTGCGGTTCGAGCAGGTCTCCGAGCCGAGCCGCGAACAGGCGCAGGCGGCCTCCGAGATCGTCTTCGACCGCGTGAAGACGATCCACAGCCGCTTGCGCGCCGAGGGCCGCCGCGGCGCCGCGAGGGCGGCGCGTGAGGCGCGCAAGGGCGCCGAGGCCTCCGGGCGCCGGCCACTTGGGGCCGACTAGCCTGCACACGGACGGTCCAGGGGGCCGCGCCGGGCTCATCAGCTACGCGCGGGGCAGGTAGCCCCCGGCTGCCACCCTACGCCGGGTGCGTGCCTGGCTGATCGCCTCGCTGGTGTTCGTGCTCGCCGCGGGCGGGGCGCTGGTGGTGCTCGCGGCCACGGCTCCGGAGGACAGCGACGTTCCGCCCGTCCCGGACGTCACGGTAGGCCGCGACGAGCCCGATCCGCTCGCCTTCGAGCCCGGCAGCGAGGCCGATCTCGAGCGCCGTGCCGCCGCGGGGCACAGCCACATCGTCTACGCGCTGAGCCCCGGCGGGGTCAACGCCACTGCGCGGCGCGTCGTTCGCTACAGGCCGAAGATCGAGCGTGCGGCCCGGAGCGCCGGCGTGGATCCCGATCTCGTGGAGGCGATGATCTTCCTCGAGAGCGCTGGTCGCCCGGAGGTCTCGGCGAGCCGCGACCTCGATGGCGCGGTCGGCCTTGGCCAGATCCTCGCGAGCACCGGCACCAGCCTGCTGGGAATGCGAGTGGACGTGGAGGCGAGCACGCGGCTGACCCGCCGGATCCGCCGCGCGGATGCCCGCGGCCGCCCGGGGCAGGCGCGCAGGCTCCGGAGGGCGCGCCGGCGCGTGGACGAGCGCTTTGACCCCGAGAAGTCGCTCGAGGCCACCGGCCGCTACCTGAAGACCGCGCTGGCCGGCTTCGGGCGCGAGGACCTGGCGGTGGTCTCGTATCACATGGGGATCGGCAACCTGAAGGGCGTGCTCGAGGCATACGGCACCCAGGACGCGAGCTGGGCGCGCGTGTACTTCGACGCCACGCCCGACCGGCATCCGCGCACCTTCCGGCTGCTCGCTCAGTTCAGCGACGAGTCGGCGAGCTACCTCTGGCGGGTGCTCGCCTCGAAGGAGATCATGCGCCTCTGGCGCGAGGACCGCCCGGAGCTCGCGCGGCTCGACGCGCTGCACGCCGCGAAGGCGTCGGGCGAGGAGGTGCTCCACCCGCGCGCTGAAACAAGGGTCTACGAGGGTCCAGAGGATCTCGAGGAGGCCTACTCGGCGGGCGAGCTCGAGCGCCTCCCGAACGAGCCGCGGCGGCTCGGCCTGACCCGCGACCCGCGCATGGGCGAGCTCGTCAAGCACGACCGCTGGCTCTATCGCGGGCTGCGCCCCGAGGCGCTGGCGCTCGCCGTCTACCTGGCTGCGGAGGTGCGTGCCGTGTCAGGCGCGCGCGCACCGTTGATCGTCACGAGCACCGTGCGCGACCTGCGCTACCAGCGCCGTCTGTTGGAGCGCAATTCGCAGGCCACCGCCGAGTACTCGCTCCACACGACCGGCTTTGCCTTCGACATCCGCCGGCGTTACGCGAACGGCCGCCATGCGGCCGCGATGCAGGCGATGCTCGACCGCCTGCAGTCGCTTCACCTGATCTCGTGGGTGCGCGAGCCGGGCGCGATTCACATCACGGTTTCGGGCGACGCGCGCCGTTTGCTGCCCCTTCTTGACTGATAAAGTGAAAGCAAGTGCAATTTCTCACAAAGGCTGGCGCGCTGGGCGTCGTCCTCGCCGGCCTGCTCTGCTGTTCGGCCTGGGCTCAGCAAGTCCCCGGGCTACCCGACATCGGAAACGGACTTCCGCAGGGCGATGTCGAGCGCTTTCAGGTGACTGTGCGTGGAACTCAGCACGCCGCCTTCAAGTACACCTGGCACCCGCCTGATCTGGGCTGCTCGGTCTCGTCCGAGGGCACACTGTCGGAGTTCTGGGAGTACGCGCGCGGGAAGTCGGTCGTAATGGAGTTCAACCGCCTGTCCGGGGGCACCGTGCTCCTCAAGCGCGCAGGACGCTCACTCGGCGACTCGTCGTTCGCCGCTCCTGGAAGCGTGACGCGCGACGCAACCGGTTACTACGACTACGGCGCGCAGCCGGGCTGCGGCGGCATGTTCTCGCTCGTCGGCGGCGACTGCGGTACCAGCTATCCGGTGCAATCCAATTTCACCCTCCTGTGGTCCAAGGGCAAGTTGACGCTGCAAAAAGGCTCGAAGCTGCGCAAGTCTCCGATCAAGGAATGCGGCGAGGTCGGAGGTGCGCTCAGCTTCGACGGACTCGTGAGTCCATACCCCCACCTCGAGCGCCAGCGCGGCGCGCTGACCGCGCGCCAGCTCTTCCACTCGAGGCGCAACCTGAAGGTCGTGGTCAAGGACAAGTACCTCGCGCAGCTGCGCGAGGATACTCCCGGCCTGGTGGTGGTCAAAGACGTCCTGTTCGGCTCGACGACGATCACCTTCAAGCGCCTGAAGAGCTAGTTCAGTAGGCCTTCTCCAGTCGCTGCCAGGCCTCCCAGTCGTGGCCCGGGATGATCAGCGCGTCGGGCGTCTCCTGGGCGTACTGGCGGATCTCTCGCAGCGAGCGGCGAAAGATGTGCTCGTCCTCGGTCCGGTAGGGAAGGTGGGTGTCGTCGAGCGTGCGTCGCAGGTACATCGCGTCGGCGGCCACGAGCACCTCGCCGCGCTCGGTGCGCAGCAGGACCGAGGCGTGCCCGAGCGTGTGGCCGGGCGTGTAGACCATGCGCACCGAGCCATCGCCGAACAGGTCGAAGCTGCGCGCGAAGCCCGCGAACGACTCGGCCGCGTCGCCCTCAAAGTCCAGCAGCCGGTAGTCGAAGGCGTGGTCGAACTGGCGTGGCATGTAGCCGTGGAACTCGCCCTGGCTCGTGGCCGCGGCCCACTCGGTCTTGCTGACCACAAAGGTTGCCTCTGGGAAGTCGGAGACGGCACTCGCGTGGTCGATGTGGAGGTGCGTCATCAGGACTACCTTCACCTCCGACTCCTGGATCCCGCGCGAGCGCAGCTGGGCCGAGACCGCCTGGTCCTGCGTCATCTCGAGGCCCTTGAAGGAAAAGCGCGAGAGCCGTCCCAGATTCTCTCTGGGCTTGACGGCCACCGAGGAGTGAAAGCCGGTGTCGATCAGCATCGTCCCGGCGCCCGGGTGCTCCACCAGGAAGGCGGGGATGGGGAACGGGACCCAGTCGTCGCTCTTGACTCCGAGGCCGAGGGCGCGGCGCCAGGCCAGGCGACCCTCCTCGCGCAGGAACCACGGCACGGGGGCACGCGACTTCCCGGTGAGCAGCGGGTGCAGGCGGACCGTAGCCCCCTCGCGGCCGCCGGGCAGCGGGAGCTCAGCGGGGCGGGGCTCGGCGGCGGTGGTCACGGTCGGGAGACGATAACCGTCTCCCACCACTCGATCTGGTGGCGCTCCCAGCTGATGCCGGCCTCGAGCGTCACGCGCGGTCCCTCAGGCACGGACTCGGGGAGGCCCGCCTGGATCTCCTCGTACTCGGCCAGGCGGCGCCGGTGGGCCTCGATCTGCAGCGGCGCCAGCTCACCCAGGTCCGCCCCGAAGAAGATCTTGAGCAGAGCCTGGTTGCGAAGCTCGGGGATCTCGCCGGTGGGATCGGCGCGCCAGGCCGCCAGCGCCTGCTCGCCGGAGGCGGTGATCGTGTAGAGCTTGCGCCGCCGCCCGCCGCGCTCGCGCTGCTCGGTCACATAGCCCGCGCCGGCGAGCCGCTCGGGCTCGGTGTAGAGCTGAGCGTGCTGGAGGGTCCAGAAATAGCCGACCGAGCGGGCGACCATCTGCTTCAGCGCATAGGGGGTCGTCGGCTCGGACGCCAGGCTGAGGAATCCGAGCACGATGTACGACGTCGGGGTGAGGCGCAGCTCCGCTTGCATTAGTCCAGAGTAGACGGTACATTCTCGACCATGGCTACGACAATGTCGCAGACGACCACGACGGACTACCGCCTCGGCTTCCAGAGCCTCGACGAGGAGACCGCGGTCGACCGCCTCCCGGTCACCGGCGCGGTGCCACCGTGGCTGACCGGGGCGCTCGTGCGCGTCACGCCGGCCAAGCTCGAGGTCGGAGAGCGGCGCGTGGGGCACTGGTTCGACGGCCTGGCCATGCTCAACCGCTTCGGCTTTGCCCAAGGCCAGGTCGCCTACAAGAGCCGCTTCATCCGCAGCACCGCGTACGCGGAAGCCGAGCGGGGGCGCCTGACGCCTGGCTTCGGCACCGACCCCTGCCGCTCGCTCTTCAAGCGCGTTCAGTCGATCTTCTCGCCGGAGTTCATCGACAACCCGAACGTCAACCTCGCGCAGATCGGCGAGCGCTACATCGCGATGACCGAGACGCCGCTGCCGGTCGAGTTCGATGCCGAGACGCTCGAGACGACCGGGCACCTGGGCTACACCGACTCGCTCGAGGCGCACGTGACCACCGCGCACCCGCACCACGACCGCGAGCACAACGAGCTCGTCAACTACATCGCCCGCTTCTCGCGGGTGAGCGAGTACGTGCTCTACGGGCTGCCCGCCGGATCGTCGCAGCGGCGCGTGATCGCGAGGCTGCCGGTCGAGCGGCCGGCCTACATGCACGCCTTCGGAATGAGCGGCCGGCACCTGATCCTCGCCGAGTATCCGCTGCGGGTGAACCCGCTCAGGCTCGCCTTCTCCGGCAAGCCGTTCATCCAGAACTATGAGTGGAAGCCCGAGGAGAGCACGCGCTTCCAGGTCATCGACCGCGAGACGGGCAGGTTGCGCGGCTCGTATGAGACCGACCCATTCTTCTGCTTTCACCACGTGAACGCGTTCGAGCGCGACGAGGGGCGTGAGCTCGTGATCGACCTGATCGCCTACGAGGACGCGTCGGTCATCGACGCCCTCTACCTCGACGAGACCGGCCCGCGCGGCGGCCTTCCGCCGACGGAGCTGCGCCGCTACGTGATCGACCTCGCCGGCGGTGCCGTGAGGCGGCAGAGGCTGGCCGACGGAACGCTCGAACTGCCGCGAATCGACTACGGACGGCGCAATACGCGTGACTACACCTACGCCTACTTCGCGGGAGTTAGCGGCGACGACTGGATCGACGAGCTGGTCAAGGTCGACGTGACGGACGGCTCGCGGGCGGTGTGGGCGCAGCCCGGCTGCTATCCCGGTGAGCCGATCTTCGTGCGCGAGCCCGGCGCTGACGCCGAGGACGCCGGCGTTGTGCTCTCGGTCGTGCTCGACGCGGCCGCGGGCCGCTCTTTCATGCTGGTCCTCGACGCAGGGAGCTTCGAGGAGCTCGCGCGAGCCGAGGCCCCGCACCACATCCCGTTCGGGTTCCACGGCCAGTACATGCGCTGAGCCGAGTCGCGGCTCGGGCGGATAGGCTCTCGGGCATGCCGTCAGAGCGCTTTGTAGAGGCCCTTAGCGAACAGGTCGACCGGGAGTTCGGCGCCGCTCACCAGTACACCGCGTTTGCCGCGTGGTACGAGCAGGAGACGCTGCCCCGGCTGGCGAGCTTCTTCTATGACCAGGCCGGCGAAGAGCGCGGCCACGCGATGAAGATGATGGGCTATCTGCGCGACATCGGGGCGCCGCTGCGACTTGGCGGGATCTCAGGCCCGAAGGTCGATTTCGCCGATCACGTCGAGCCCATTCGCCTGGCGCTCGAACAGGAGAAGAAGGTCACGGTCCACATCGCCGGGCTCTTCGAGATCGCCCGTGAGACCAACGACTACGCGAGCGAGAGCTTCATGCGCTGGTTCATCGACGAGCAGGTGGAGGAGGAGTCGACGATGGACGCCCTGCTGACCGTCGCCGAGCGGGTGCGCGACAACCCCATGCTGCTGGAGGACTTCCTGGCCCGGGACGGCACCGAGCTGGGGGGCGACGAGCCGGTCTAAGCAAAGGAGTGCCGTCCAAGCTCTTCCAGCCCGGCCTCCTCGACGGCCAGGTGGCGATCGTCAGCGGAGGCGGCTCGGGACTGGGACGGGCGAGCGCCCTCGAGCTGGCGGCCCTCGGTGCCCGCGTGATCGTGTGCGGCAGGCGGCCGGAGCCGCTGGACGAGACCGCCGCGCGTGCCGAGGGCGGGCGCGTCGAGGGCCAGACCTGCGACATCCGCGAGGAAGACCAGGTGGCCGCACTCGTGGACGGCGTGCTGGCGCGTCACGGGCGCATCGACCTGCTCGTCAACAATGCCGGCGGGCAGTTCCTCACCCCGGCTGAAGACATCAGCCCCAAGGGCTTTCGGACCGTGATGCGGCTGAACGTCGAGGGCACCTGGCTGATGAGCCACGCGGTGGCCACCAAGGCGATGATGGGCGGGCCCGACGGCGGTCCGCGCGGCGGGAAGATCGTCAACGTCACGCTCTCGCCCCACCACGGCCTGCCCGGCATGGCCCACTCCTCGGCCGCGCGGGCGGCGGTCGAGAACCTCACCCGCGTGCTCTCGATCGAGTGGGCACGCTTCGGCATCCGGCTGACCGCGCTTGCCGCCGGCCACTTCGCAACCGACACGCTGATGACCAAGTATCCGAAGCCGGTCGTGGAGGGCGTTGCGGGGACGGTGCCGCTCGGGCGGCTCGGCACGGAGGAGGAGTTCGCCTGGCTCGTGGCCTCCCTCGCCTCGCCGGCGGGCGACTACTTCTCCGCCGCGATCCTCACGATCGACGGCGCCCGCGACAACTCGTTCGGGAGTTGGCCGCCCGGCGGACTCGCCGACTCCACCGGGACC
>JBEVKF010000115.1:0-9688 GCA_040509755.1 Thermoleophilaceae bacterium
TGAGCCGCGCGGTGGCGGAGGTCGAGCTCGGAGTCGAGGTCGAGGCGATCGAGCATTCGGGCGGCGCGGTGAGCGGAGTCCGCACCGCCGCCGGCCTGATCGAGTGCGACGCGGTGGTGGTGGCCGCCGGGGCGCGTAGCGCGGCACTTGCCCCTGGCGGCGAGGGTCCGCCGGTGCGCCCGGTGAAGGGCCAGATCATCGAGCTGCGCACGCGCGGCGCCATGGCTGAACCGATCAGCCGGATCGTCCGCACACCGCGCTGCTATCTGGTCGCGCGCGGCGACGGTCGCGTTGTCCTCGGCGCCACGATGGAGGAGCAGGGCTTTGACACCGCGGTCACCGCCGACGGCGTCTACCGCCTGCTCGAGGCCGCCTGGGAGGTGCTGCCCGAGGTGGGCGAGCTCGAGCTGGTGGGCGCGCGTGCGGGGCTCCGGCCGGGTACCCCGGACAACCGAGCGGTGGTCGGCCCCGATCCGGCCATCGGCGGGCTGATCTGGGCGACGGGGCACTGGCGAAACGGCGTGCTGCTGGCCCCGTATACCGGGGAGCTCGTGGCCGGGTTGCTCGCCGACGGCTGCGTCCCGGCGGAAGCCGCGGCGCTCGCGCCGTCGCGGTTCGCGAGAGTAGAGGCGCGCCCGTGAGAAAGGTCTTCGTAAACGGGGAGTACCGCGAGCTGCCCGACGGCGCCACGGTGCAGTCGGTCGTGCAGGAGCTGGGCGTGGCGGGGCGCGGGACCGCCGTGGCGGTCGACGGCGAGGTGATTCCGCGCGGCGAATGGGCCGAACACGAGTTGCGCGACGGTCAGGAGCTCGAGGTGCTGCACGCGGTGCAGGGCGGCTCGCCCGAGGCTTTCGAGATCGCCGGCCGCTCGTTCCACTCTCGCCTGATCCTCGGCACCGGCGGCTTTCGCAACCTCGAGACCATGGCCGGCGCGGCGCGCGAATCAGGCGCCGAGCTGGCGACCGTCGCCATGCGGCGAGTCGACCCAAGCGCGCGCGGATCGATCCTCGACGTGCTCGACGAGGCCGGCCTGGACGTGCTGCCGAATACGGCCGGCTGCTTCACCGCGCGCGAGGCCGTCACCACCGCTCGCCTGGCTCGCGAGGCGCTGGAGACCGACTGGGTCAAGCTCGAGGTGATCGGCGACGACCGCACGCTACTGCCCGACCCTGCCGAGCTGCTCGACGCGGCCGAGACGCTGGTGGCCGACGGCTTTGTGGTGCTGCCCTACACCAATGACGACCCGATCCTCGCGCGGCGCCTGGAGGACGCGGGCTGCGCGGCCGTGATGCCGCTGGGCTCGCCGATCGGCAGTGGCATGGGCATCAACAACCTCTACAACCTGCGCCTGATCGTCGAGGCTGCGCGGGTACCCGTGATCCTGGACGCGGGCGTGGGAACGGCAAGCGACGCCGCGCTCGCCATGGAGACCGGCTGTGACGCCGTGTTGCTGGCCAGCGCGATCTCCCGCGCCGCGGATCCGCGGGCGATGGCCGGCGCGATGCGCAAGGCGATCGAGGCGGGCTTCGAGGCACGCTCGGCCGGGCGGATCCCGCGACGTCTGTACGCGCGGGCGTCCTCGCCGGAGGAAGGCCTTGCGGACGGTCTCGCCGCCGAGCCCGGCGCGGCCCGCAGCGGACGGTGAGCACCGAGCTCGAGCGCGGCCCACTCGACGCGCTCGCCGAGCGCTGGCGAGTGGGCTGGCAGGGCCAGGGCTTTGAGTCCTGCTGCACGCCGGACGTCTCCTACGAGGATCCGATCGCGGTCGAGCCGCTGCGCGGTGTCGACGCGCTCGACAGCCATGCGGCGACCCTGCGCGGCGCCTTTCCGGACCTCGCGGTGGAAGCCACCGCTCCGCCGCTCGTGCGCGGCGGCCACGCCTGCATGCCCTGGCGCGCCGTCGGGACCCACCGCGGCGACATCGGCACGATTCTGCCTTCCAGCGACCGCTTCGTGGCCCTGCACGGGATCCACTACGTCGAGCTGTCCGACGGCCTGATCCGGCGCGCCCGCGGCTTCTTCGACCTCTACGGCGCCGCTACGCAGCTCGGCCTCCTCCCGGCCCGCGGCGGGCTGGGGGAGACCGCGCTGCTGATCCTGCGCGGCTTTGGACTGCGGCGGTCTACTTGACCGTGACCGAGCCCTCCATACCGGGATGCACCGTGCACACGTAGTCGAAGGTGCCGGCCTTCTTGAAGGTGAACTTGAAGGTGTCTCCGTTCTGGAGGCCTCCCGAGTCGCCTGAGCTGAAGGAGTCGCCGGTCACGTCGTGGCCGACCGTGTCCTCGTTGGTCCACGTGACGGTGTCGCCGGCCGCCACCGTGATCTTGGGGGGAACGAACTTGATTCCCTTCATCACGACCTCGCCCCCGCCGCCGGCAGTCGCGTCATCGCCGCCGCCTCCGCTGTCCTCGGCGGGCTGCTCGGTGGTCTGGGCGTCGCCGCCGTCGTCGTCATCGTCATCGCCGCAGCCCGCCACCACCAGGCCGAGAGCCAGGCAGGCGAGCAGCAATGCCAGCCACCTCTTCATCTGGAACCACCTCCGGTCAGGTTTGCGCGCACGGGCATTGTCCTACGCACTCGGACCGGTCGCGGTTCATTGCCCCATCAACAACTCGAGTAGCGCCTTCTGGGTGTGCAGGCGGTTCTCGGCTTGGTCCCATACGGCCGAGCGCTCGCCATACAGGGCGCCCTCGGAGATCTCGTCGCCGGGATGGGCCGGCAGGCAGTGAAGGACGATCGCGTCGTCGCGGGCGCGCGCGAGTAGGGCCTCGTCCAGCCGGTAGGGAGCCAGCAGCGCGCGCTTTGCCTCCGCGTCGCCTTCGTCGCCCATGCTCACCCAAACGTCGGTGTATAGGGCGTGGGCGCCGGCCACCGCATCCGCCACCGAGAGCGGCTCGAGATCGGGCAGCGACAGCTCCGGCGGGCTCGCCACCGCAACCTCGACCCCCGCCAGCCCTCCGGCCACGAACAGCGAGCGCGCGACGTTGTTGCCGTCGCCCACGTAGGCGAGCTTCAGGCCCTCGAGCCGGCCGAAGCGCTCCTGCAGCGTCATCAGGTCCGCGAGCGCCTGGCACGGGTGGTGGTCGTGCGTCAGCATGTTGATCACCGGGATCGAGGCGTGCTCGGCCAGCTCAACCACGGGCTCGTGAGCGCCCGTTCGAATCCCCACGGCGTGCACCATCCGCGACAGCACGAGCGCCGTGTCGCGCGGCGACTCCCCGCGCGAGAGCTGCAGCTCGCCCTCGCGCAGCACGAGCGGATGACCGCCCAGCTCGTGCACGCCGGTCTCGAAGGAGACGCGCGTGCGGGTGGACGGTTTGTCGAACACGAGCGCCACGCTCTTGCCCTCCAGCGCGCGCGAGGACAGCCGGTCGCGCTTGAGCTCGTCCGCGCGTGCGATCAATCCTCCGAGCTCGGCGGTCGTAAGCTCCTCGCCTGTCAGAAAATGCCGAGCCAATACGTGTCCTCAGCTGGAACCTCTACCACGGGCGAGACCACCCGCCTGATCCGGCCCTGTTCACGCTGCGCTCGCGCCTGCTGCGCATCACCGAGCGAAACGCCACGCACGCGCAGGTCAACCGTCCGCTGCTCGACGAGTTTGCGACGGTGCTCGACGGCCTCGAGTGGGACGTCGCCCTGCTCCAGGAGGCGCCCCCGCGCTGGTTTGCCGAGCTGGCGCGCCGCACGCGCTCGAGCGGCGTGCGCGTGCTCACGTCGCGCAACCTGATCCCGCCCGTCCAGCGCAAGCTCGCCGACCTGAACCCCGACCTGCTGGCCTCGAGCGACGGAGGCTCCAACCAGATCCTCGTGCGCCATCCGGGCCGCGTGGTGGAGCGCCGCCGGCTGACGCTTACGTGGCGGCCCGAGCAGCGGCGCATGCACTGGGCGCGGCTCGAGCTGCCGGGCGCCGTGCGCCCCTGCGTCTCCAACCTGCACGCCTCCGCGGGCCTGCCCGCGCGCGCAGGCCTCGAGGTCGTGGCCGCGGCCGAGGCAGCGGTGGAGTGGTCGGGGCCGGCTCCGCTCGTATTCGGCGGAGACCTCAACCTGCGCCCGGGTCGCAACCCCGGGCCGTTCGAGATCCTGCGCGAGCGCTTCGGCCTGATCGAGCCCACCGCTCCCGACGCGATCGATCACCTGCTCGTTCGCGGTCTCGACATAGTCGAGCGGCCACACCGCCTCGACGCCGACCGTTGCGAGCTGGCCGAGCCGGACGGCCGGCGCATCCGCCTGTCCGACCACCGGCCTGTGTGCGCCCGGTTCGTGGGATAGTCCCCGGGTCTACGAGGGGAAGTGGGAGATGGCGCAGAGCGGCAGCGGAGGGACCAAGAGCGGAGCGAAGCGCAAGGCCGCGGCGAAGAAGGGCGGTCAGGCGAGCGCGCGTAAGCGGGCGTCGAAGAAGGCGGCCGGCACCACCGCGAAGAAGGCGGCGAGCGGCGCGCACAGCGCCGGAATCGAGGCGAAGACCGTCGCGGAGTTCCGCGATGCGCTGAAAAAGAACCTCATCAAGCCGATGGAGATGGTCATGCTCTCGCGCGACCGCATCGAGGAGGTGCTTGGCGAGGCGGTCGACCAGGGTCGCATCACCACGCGCGATGCCCAGCGCATCGCCACCGGCTTGGTCAAGCGCGGCGAGAAGCAGACCAAGGACGTGCTCGGCGATCTCGAGGGGTTGCTCGGGCGCGGCAAGAAGGCCGCCGATCCCGCGCTCGAGCGGGTCGACAAGCTCCGGCGCGGGGCGGGAGTCGGCCCTAACTTCCCGATCATGCGCTACGACGACCTGACCGCGGCCCAGATCCAAAAGCGCCTGGCCGACCTGACCGCCCCCGAGCTGCGCAAGGTGCGCGACCACGAGCGGCGCAACGCGAACCGCAAGACAGTCCTCAATGCGATCGAGGCGAAGCTCCGCTAGACCCCATCGTTTCGCCGGCCTCCCACCGCTAGCCTCGGCGGCGGATGAGTGGCACCGAGACACCCAAGCGAACGCGCCCGCGCACCGGCGACGAGCTCGACCTGACGATCGACCGGCTCGCCCACGGCGGCGCCGGGGTTGCGCGCACCGACGGCTATGTCGTGTTCGTTCGGGGCACGGTGCCCGGCGACCGGGTGCGGGCTCGGATCACGAAGTCCACGCGCTCGTTCGGCGAGGCCGACTCCATCGAGCTGCTCGAGCCGAGCGCCGACCGGATCGAGCCCGTTGCGCCGCATCCCGGTGCGCCCTGGCAGGTGCTCCCCTACGAGCGCCAGCTGAGCGAGAAGGAGGACCAGGTGCGGGACGCGCTCACCCGCATCGGGCGCTTCGAGCAGCCGCCGGTGGAGCCGATCGTGCCCGCCGTCGAGCCGCTGCGCTACCGCAACAAGCTCGAATACTCATTCGGAGAGGACGAGGCGGGCGAGCTCGTGCTCGGCTTCCACCGCCCGGGGCGCTTTGACCTGATCGACGACGTCTCGCTCGACATCCTGGCGTCGGAGCGGGTCGACGAGCTGCGCGAGTCGGTCAAGGCCTGGTGTCGCGAGCAGGGACTCGACGCGTGGGACCGGCGCGGTCAGCTGGGTCTGCTGCGAAACCTCGTCCTGCGCGAGGGCCGGCGCACCGGGCAGGTCCAGGCGCGTCTCGTCACGAGCCCCGGCTCGACCTTCGGGGTGGATGAGCTGGCGGCCGTCACGCCCGCCGAGAGCTTCCTGTGGACGCGCGCCGGCAGCGTGGCCGAGACCACGCGCCTCGGAGTGACCGAGGTGGTCAAGGGTCCGGCTCACATCGAGGAGGAGCTGGCCGGCCTTCGTCTGCGCATCTCGCCCGACGCGTTCTTTCAGACCAACACCGAGATGGCGGAGCGGCTCTACGGCGCCGCCGCCGAGCTGGCCGGCCTGACCGGCCGCGAGCGTGTACTTGACCTCTTTTGCGGGATCGGCACGATTGCGCTGGTGCTCGCGCTGGACGCGGGCGAGGTCTGGGGGGTGGAGATCGTCGAAGAGGCCGTGGCGGATGCGATCGAGAACGCCCGTCTCAACGGCGTGGACAACGCGAAGTTCTTCGCGGGCGACGTGCGCCTGGCCATGCGGCCGCTGCTGGAGCAGTCCGGCCGTCCGGACGTGGTCGTCGTCGACCCTCCGCGCGCCGGCCTCTCGCAGAAGATCGTGCGGCGCATCCTGGAGGCGGAGGCGCAGCGGATCGTCTACGTGTCCTGCAACCCGACCACCCTCGCGCCCAACGCGCGCCAAATGGTCGACGCCGGCTACGAGCTCAAGACCGTTCGCCCCGTCGACATGTTTCCGCAGACGCCGCACATCGAGTGCGTTGCGTTGCTGGAGCGCTCCGGCTAGATCACCCCGGCGTCGCGGCGTCCTCGTCGAGCGTGACTTCGTCGTTTGCGTGCACGGTGCACAGGAAGCGGCCGTCGCCGTCCAGGGCGGCCTTGATCTCCGATTCGGTCAGCGTGGCTCCACATTCGGCGCATCTGCGTTCGATCACGGGGTCCACGCCCTCGCGCTCCTCGAGGGTCACTTGGTCTCGCTTCCTATGACGTGGGTCACCGCCAGCCCCGTGGCCGCCCGCGCCTTGCTCGGCAGATCGATGTGCAGCCACTTCGAGATCGTCAGCGGGAGGGTGGAGACGATCACCTCGTCGTACTCGTTGAAGTTGCACTCATCCTGGATTGCTGCCAGCGGGTCGGGATCGCCGACCTTCGCGTCGGCAACGTCGAGTCCCTCCTCGCGAAGCTCCTCGAGAAACGCGATCCGATGCCGCTCGGCGTCCTCGTGCCCTGCGTCGGGATCGGCGGCCCAGGCGAGCCCATGCGGCGTCTCCGGCACGAGCAGGGTGAACCGACACGGACCCAGGCCGGCGCGCTCCTGCAACGCGGTGAGCAGCTCCGGGGACTCCGCCGTGCGGTTGGCCACCACCAGAACATTGGCCGCCGCGGCCATGCCCGCAGCGTACCGCGCAACTAGTAGGGCGGGAAGTCCGCGTACCACTCGCCGAGCGCGCGAAAAGCGGCCCAGAACTCGCGCTTTGCGACCTCGTCGTCCAGCGAGCGGTCGATGTCCGGCACGTGGAGCGCATCGCAGGACGGGGTGAGGCGCTGGACCTTGCCGGGGACCGGCTCGATCTCGCGGCCCAGCGGGATGCCGAGCAGGTTGAGCTCCTCGAGCGCCTCCTCGCCCATCACGACAACCATGCGCGGCTGCACGATGGCGATCTCCTCGAGCACGCGGGCGCGGCACTCGGGGGCCGACAGGTCGCTGTCGCCCACGGGGCACTTGACAAAGACGGTGCCGTACACCGCCAGCGGGTCGATGCCAAGGCGCTTGAAGCTCTTCATGAGTGCGCTGCCCGCGCGCCCGTAGAAGGCCACGCCCTCCTCGATCTCCGAGGGCATCGGGATGAACTTGAGCAGCATGATGTCCGCCTGCGGGTGGCCCGAGCCGAGCACCGGCATCAGGTTGCCGCGCGGGCAGTGGTCGCAGCTCTGAATGTCGCGGGTGAGCTGGTTGAGCTCGCGGATCGCACGCTCTAGGTACTTCTCGCGGATCTCGTCGTCGGTAGCGGGCATCTGCCCCGAAGGATTTGACGGATCCGCGGACGGTCCTCTTGCGCGCATCACTTCTTGCCGCGCGTCTGGATGAACTTCAGCGCCTGGACGTAGAGCAGCGACTGGCGCTTTCGCACGATGTCGGCATCGCGGAGCGACTCGAGGAACTCCTGCGGTCCGTCGAAATCGCGCATCTTGATCTTCACCGAGCCGAGTCCTTGCGCGACGTGCGAGTCCGAGCCGGCCCCGGCCACGATCCGGTACTTGGCCGCGAAGCGGGCCGCCTCCTCGTTGAAGGCCGAGAACGCGACGCGCGGGTTGAAGACCTCGATTGCGTCGATCTCCTCCACCACGTCGAGCAGATGCTCGTAGTCCGGGATCGCATGCATACGGTCGAAGGGATGGGGCACGTAGACCAGCCCCCCCTGGCGCCGGATCTCGGCGATCGTCTCCTGCAGGCTCATCCCGCGCGGGATCTTCTCCTCGATGAAGAGCCCGATCACCTCGCCCTGGTGCTCGGTCTTCACCTCCTCGGCCACGATCACCTTGATCCCGTTGGCGCGCGCACGCGCCTCGAGCGCGCCAGAGATCTCGTTGTGGTCGGTGATGGCGATCGCGCCGAGCCCGACCTTCTTCGCCGTGTCGAGCAGCGTGTCCACCGGCGTGGCGCAATCGGGCGAGTGGTCGGTGTGCATGTGGAGGTCCACGTGGATGAAGTCGCGCTTGTGGAGCTCCCTGCGGATGGCGACCTGGCCATTGCCGTGCCGGCGGGCGGCGATCTCCTCGAAGAGCGCCTCGAACTCGTCCGCCACGCGTGACCAGCCGAGGTCCTGGTGGGCGTTTGAGATCCGTGACGCGAAGTCGTCCACGAGGCGCGGCTCGGAGATCAGCCGCTCGAGCTGGGCTGAGAGCGTGAGCGCGTCGCGCGGCTCGAATAGCAGGCCGAGCTCGCCCTCGCGCAACGCCTCCTCGTACTGCGGCAGCCGCGAGACGACCGGCACCGCTCCGCCCGCGAGCGCGCGCAGGACGAGCTGCGGGGCGGGCGCCGCGCCCGACGATGCGGCCACGGCGATCGTCGCACGGGCCAGGTGTTGGGCTTCCGAGCCGTCGCCGGGGCCGGCCAGTGTCACGCGCTCACGCAGCCGCCGCGACAGGCTGATCGCGGGTGCGGAGGCCGGATCGCGCAGCCAGATCGTCGCCCGCCAGTCGAGCTTGGTGGAGATGCGCCGCAGCGCGCGCAGGAAAAGCCGCAGCGCGCCGCGCTCCTCCTCGGCCGAGAACACGATCTCGGGTGGCCCGCCGTTTGTCCCGGCGCGCGGCAGCAGGTCCGCCCCCGGCCGGATGACGCGATAGTCGCCGGGGAAGTAGCGCTCGATCAGGTCGCGGGTGGCGGCGAAGCTCGCCGTGCGCCCATCGAGGCGCCCGAAGAGCCGCTCGACCATCTTGCGAGCGACCTGCGTGGAGACAAAGCGCTCGGTCGTGGAGTGGAAGGTGCCGACGTTGAGCGCGCGCGAGTGGCGCAGCGCGGCGGAGGCAGCGCTCGGAGCAAACGGCTCGTGCACGTGCATGAAGTCGAGCTCGACGTGTTCGAGCAGGTCCTCCAGCGTGCGCGACACGTCGAGCGGCAGCGAGACCGAGCCGCCGCGCCGGAAGGGCAGCGACTGGCCCACCGCCAGCACCGACGCGCAGCCCGGCTCGGCAAAGGCCGCGTTGGGATCCGAATGCATCTCCTTGACCTTCGCGCGCCCCTCGCGCACGAGCTCGCGCGAATCGGAGGGGGTGACCACGACAACGCGGTGTCCGCGCGAGCAGAGCTCGTCGGACAGCCGCTCGACGAACCGGTTGACCTCATGGTGCTGCTCCCACGGCCATGGGGTCACCTGCGCGATCGAAAACGCCACGCAGGCAGGATACGATCGTGCCGCGGTGACCGAGTTTCCCACTGTTCGCGTGGCGGCGGTTCAGGCGACCGCGGTCGTCCTCGACTCGACCGCCACGCTCGCCAAGACGCTCGAGTTGCTCGCCGGAGCGGCGGCGCAAGGAGCGGAGCTCGTCGTCTTCCCCGAGACCTTCTTCTCGCTGTATCCGTCCAATGCCTGGGCACACCAGGCGTCGACGTTCTCCGGCTCTGACGAGCTGTGGGAGCGGTTTTGGGC
>JBEVKF010000116.1:0-16361 GCA_040509755.1 Thermoleophilaceae bacterium
CCCGGAGGTCGGCGTATACGTCGTCTGGGCCGACGTCGGGGTGGAACCACAACAGGACCGCCCAGGCAAGCGGAACCCCGATCGCGAAGACGAGCAGTCGGCGAGTAAAGCGGGGCGAGTCCACGCAGCCTCCTCCGGGCCGGAGAGGTTCAACCTACCCCCCTCATCGCACGCAGTCCAGTTCGCGGTACAAGGGCGACCGCGGCCGACGGCTCCCCAGGAGCGAAGCAGCAGTCTGGCGCGCTGGCGCTCCTGAGCCGGGTCTTGGAACTGCATGGCTGACCCGCCCGCTCACTTCCGCGATGGACTGCCATGAAGGAGGGCCCCCTCTGGTGACACGCTCCGGCTGTCACCGAGGAGCGAGCTCAAAGGAGGTATGCCCGGCGATCAGAGCCTTTCTCCAGGAGCTGGGCCGCATACACCGGCTCGGCGTACTGGCTGAGGATCACGACGCCCATATTCGGGTGGGTCGTGCGGAGCTCCTCGGCGAGCCTGATGCCCTCGTCCGTGTTCGTGGGCGGCATGGAGATGTCCGCCAGCACCACGTCGGGCTCGACGTCGCCGACCGTCGTGCGAAGTGAGTCGAAGTCGCTGCAAGTCGCGACGACCTCGATGTCATCCTCGTTCTCGAGGGCTCGGAGGATCCCCTCGCGGGCGATATAGCTGTCCTCTCCGCATACGACGCGAATAGTCAAGGCGTGTCCCAGGGTTCGACGGTTTCCGGGCCATTACAGGCGATCCGGGCGCGTCGAGCATCACCCGATCAAGGTGATCAGGGCGGGCGCGACGCCCGATGCGCAACACCGGCATACCCAGCGCTCGTCACCCTCCGAAGAGCGGGCCAGTGCGCGCCCGATAGTCCATCGCCCATCGGCGCGGCTGGCCGGTGAATGAGTGTCGCTATGGACGTGGGGGTGTTCGAGTCGAAGCTGACGGCGGTCGGTTACGGCTTTCTCATCCCCTTCTGCTTCATTACCAGCGGCATGAACTTCGACCTCGACGCCCAGGTCCGATGCTGAAGCTGCCCCTCTTCCTGTGTCTGTTCCTGGTGGTGCGGGGCGTGCCCGCCTTGCTGCTCTACCGGGGGTGCTTTCCGCCCGAGACCGCGCGGCGCGCTTGACGCATGCGAGGTAAAGCTTCGGACGCGGCACCGCGGCCGCTGAAGCCAAGCACGGCACTTCTCCACCAGCGCCGTGGAAGCGTGGTGGAAGCACTGGGTGCTGTGGCGCGCCGGACTGCGCATCCGCGAAGCCTTGGCCCTGGCGGAGAGTGACTTCGACCGAGAGCCTGGCGCGTCGGCATGGATCGCTGGGCGTGGCACCAGATCGACCCGTGGCTTCACATCCGCGTCTCCTTGCGCGTCGGAGCGTTGCTTTGTGTAGTCGAGGGTCCGACGCAGGTCGCCCTTGGTCGGCCGCGTGTGTTCGCGAGAGGCTTCGCCAGCAGGCCATCGCTAGCTCACCACCGGGCCGGCCTCGGCCCCGTCGGTGTGGCGTGGCTGCTCGCGCTCGCCGGGGCCCGCGCGCCCTTGGCTTCGCAGTGCCGCCGCGACCAGGAGGGCGAGCCCCGCGAGCGACCAGGCTGCGAGCACCATCAGGTGCGTACTCGCGCCCGCGCCGTCGAAGAAGCCGGTGCTGCGCAGCAGGTTGCCTCCGGCCCCGGGTGGCATCAGCTGGCCGATGGCCCCGACCGGCTGCGGCAGCAGCTCCGGAGCCGAACCGACCGCGGAGAATGGATTTCCGACGAAGATCATCAGCAGCGCCCCGATGAGCAGGCCCGTCTTGCCGGTGACGGCGTAGAGGCCGGCCAGCGCGGCGCCGATCGCCAGCACGGTCAGGCCGAGCACGGCGGCGTTCGCCACCCAGTCGCCCCCCACCACCTCTAGCCAGCTCTGCACGATCAGGGCGGCCAGGACGCCGGTCAGCGTGGAAGCCAGCAGCACCCGGCCGGCGCGGCCCGGCGCACTCGAGCTAAGCAGCGCCCCCGCGATGCCGGTGAGGATCCCGGCGATCACCAGCGGCAGCACCGACGAGCCGAGTGCCGTCGCATGCGGGCCCGCCTCGACGACGTCCTCGGTCGCGGCCCTCGTTTCGCTTGCGGCGTGCGTGAGAAGCTGCGCGACCGCCGGGCTGGCCGCCGATGCGGTGAGCACCTTCGGCCCGCTCGGCGTGGCCACGAAGGCTCCGTACACGTCTCGGTCCTCGATCGCCTCGCGGGCCGCGGCCTCGTCCCCGTAGCGCTGCAGGTCGAACGCCCCCTCCTGCCGCGCGAGCCGTTTCTCGATCGCCTCGGCCGCGGGCGCTGCGCCCGCCACTCCGATCGGAAGGTCGCGCGGTTCGAGCCGGGCGCTCGGCCAGGCGAAGAGGGTCAGCACAAGCGCCACCACTACCGGGACGACGAGTATCGCCCCCGCCGGCGGCGGGTGAGGTGTGTGTGTCGCACTCATTGTTCTCTCCTGGTCGGTGTGGATAGTCTCGCCATGACGCGGAGCGGCGGCACACAACGCGCGAGGCAAACAGAGCGCAAGCCAAAGCTCCTCAGATCATGAGAGCGGTGCGGAACGAGGCCGCCCGACCGAGCGCAAACCGTGTCGGCAAGCGGCATCCGTCGTGATCGGTCGTCGAGCGTCGTGACCGCCGGCGCTGCCTTCCAAGCAGCGGTCGGAGGTTCGAGTCCTCCCGGGGGCATCTGCGCATACGGGCTGCTACCCGCCGCCTGCAGGTCTGCCCACCTCGGGTTGCGAGCGTGTCGGGCAGCGAGCGATTGCCGCAGCGCCGCCGGGCGAACCTAGCCGCGTCGTTCCCGGATCGTTTGCTGAACCCGGGAGGCCGAACGCTGGGCCAACGCCAGCGCGCGTTCCGCGCGGCTGCCCGCTTGGGGCATCAGCCCGAGCTGGCGGGAGGCGCTCATCATGTCGAACGCGATCCGCAGCTTGCAGACGCGCTCGTCGCGGTACTCGTGGAAGTCGGCGCCGTCGAGCTCCCAGCGGCGGCCGGTCGCTGCAAACCCCGGCGGGTCGAGCAGACCGGTGTGGGTACCCGATCCACGCCAGTGGAACGCGGCGCGGGGCTCGCCCGGGATCACGTAGGGCCCCGCGAGCAGCTCGAACGTCATGTCCGGCGTCGCCCGCCAGGTAGCGTCGAGGAACTCCCGCACATCGGCGTGTCCGCGCATCGTCTTGTGCCAGCTGTCGTCGCGGTACTCGATGTCGTCGGTCATGAGCGCCAGGAGGCGATCCGCCTCGTGCGAGTTCCACGCCTCCAGCCACCGCTGTGCGAACTCGCGGGTCCACTCGATGGAGGTCGGCGTCACGCTCACTCGCTCACGCTGGACGGTCGTCCCTGAAACGGCGGTTGGGGTTTCGCTCTCAGACATGCTGTCTCCTCGCTCTCGCCTGTCTGCCGACACTAACGCCTGACGGCAGGCCCAGGCAGCAGTCCATGGAGAAACGGGATGCGTCGAGCAGCGGGCCGGAGGTTCGAGTCCTCCCGGGGCATCGGGCGGTACCCGATTGGCGGATCGGCGAGGGTCAAGTTATGGTGGATTAGTAACCCTTATGAGGGGTCCCGCCCCTGTTTGATGCGGTGAGCGCTACCGGAACGGACTCCGCGATTTCGGGAGTCGTGTCTGAAGATGCTTCGTATGACGAAGGTTGTGGTAGCCGGGCTCACGCTCGCGGTCTTGCTTTGCTGGGTTCCTGGATCGCAGGCAGCCGTTTACACAGGCTCCGCGACTGACCCGAGCGGCGACCTCAGCCTCTTCGGTGGCGACCACCTACCAGACCCGCCAACGAACTTCACCAATGTGGCCGTCAGATTCGACGACGCGGCGGGCCGGGTCGATGTGTCCTACACCTTCAATCAGGCCCCGGCGTCCTACCAGCAGATACACGCCGGGGTGGGGTTCGGAACCACACTCGCGAACGGCGATTGCAACGCGCCATTCTTCAGCAGCCTGGGCTGGCACGTCTCGACGGGCGAGGGGCGTGGCGAGTCCGCGGTGCAGGGCCACTCGACGAATTTCACCGGCAACGTGACAGGAAGCGCCTGGACCTTCGACGACGAAGCCTCATGGGACTCCACGTCGTTCTTTGAGTGGTCCGGGAACAAGCGGACCTGGAACTTCGCGACGACCAATGGCGCGCTGGTGGGCAAGCATTACAACTGCGCCACCGCGGCCATGTGGCTCGGTGACTTCGGCGGCCCGGGCGGACCCACGGACACGGGCCCGGCGGAGGATTTCCTTGAGAGCGGCAACGGCACCTTTCTGCTGTCGCCGGTGGTCCCCGCTGCCCCGACAGCGAAATGGCAGAACCCCAAGGACGGCCAGACCGTCTCCGGCACGCTCAGCGAATCCAGCGTTGGCGCGCAGAAGTGCGCCGTCGCGACCGTTGGCCCGGTCGTGCGCACCGAGAACTATGTGGACGGCAAGCTCAACGACACCCAGGTCTTCGCACCCTGGGCCTGCGAGTGGGACACGCGCAACTACGTCAACGGCGGCCACCTGCTCACGGTCAAGGCCTACGACGCGGCAAACAACGTGATCGCCGCCGACACCATCCGGGTGACCGTCAACAACCCCAATCCGCCGCTGGTCGACACTCCTCCGCCGCCGATCACCGAGTCGGCCCCGACGACCACGTCGAGCGGGCAGCCGGGCAAACCCGCGCTGCGATTCACCCGCCAAAAGGCGCGCGCGGCCGTGAAGAAAGTGCTCGCCCGGCGCTACGGCAAGGCATTTCGCAAGCGCAAGGGCTACGTCGCTGTCTGCGCAAAGGCCAGCGCATCTCGCTGGAACTGCAAGGTGCGGTGGCACTTCGGCCAGGTTCTTTACAAGGGCAGCATCAAGCTCACTCTGCGCTCGGACGGCCGCGTGGCCAGCCGGGCTCTGCTGCGCAAGACGATCACCTAGCTCCTTCCGTCCGCCGCGCCCATCACCGTCGGAGGTGGAGCGCCATGCCCACCCCCTTCCACCTCCCGTCGAGCCTCTACTACCTGCCGAACCGGCACGTGTGGGCGCGGCCGGAGGACGACGGGCTCGTGACGGTCGGGGTCGCCGCACCGCTGCGTGAGGTGCTCTGGCACGCGCCCGAGGTCGACTTCTGGGCCGTCGACCGGCTGGAGGTTGGCAGCACGATCGCCACCGCCTCGGCGCGGCAGGGCGGCCGGATCGCCATCGTCTCGCCGCTGGCCGGCGTCCTGGTCGACGTCAACGACCTGCTCGAGATCGCTCCGCACGCCCTGGTAGTTCAGCCGTATGAGCGCGGCTGGGTCGCGCGCGTTCACCCCGACAACTGGGAGCGCGACTCGGTAGGCCTCTTGAGTGGCACGAGCGGCGCCGAGGAATACCGGGAGCGATTGGAGCTCACCCTCTCGCATGGGCGGCCCGCGGCCTTCGCGGACGTGCTGCTCTAGTAGTTGCCGGAGATCAGATCCCAGGCGCGGCGGAGCTTGCGCTCGAGATCGCTCTCGGCCGTGTCGTCGGGAGTGGCCGACATGGCCGCCGGATTGGCCGAGGGCTCCGGCAGCCGGCCCGCGCCCTCGGCGTCGAGGGCGAGTACGACCCCGCGCTCGTGGATCGATTCCACCTCGGGAGCGTCCACGAAGCGGTTTGCGCCCGGTAGCACGCTCGTATGGATGACGATGCCGTCGAAGATGTCCTTCTCCGGCTCGGCGAGCACGTGCTCGACTTCGCCGAGTCGCTGGCCGTCACTCGAATAGACGGGCACGCCCGCGGCGAGCGTCATGTACGAACCGGGAGCGCCGAGGTCCATGGGGAGCGGGAGGGTACAACCGACCCGCCGGAGGGGTATGTGTCAGATCATGCAGGCGATCACCGTCGTGCCCGGCGATCCCGCAAGCGCCGGGCTCAGCCAGATCGAGGAGCCGCGCCCGGCCGCGGGCGAGCTGCTGGTCGAGACGCTTCGACTCGGCGTCTGCGGCACGGATCGCGAGATCGTCGATGGCGTCCACGGGTCGCCACCGGAGGGCCGCGACAGCCTGGTTCTCGGACACGAGCTGCTCGGTCGCGTGCGCCAGGTGCCCGACGGCGGCGGCTTCGAGCCCGGGGATCTCGTGGCCGGCATCGTCCGCCGGCCCGACCCCGAGCCATGCCCGTGCTGCGCGCGCGGCGAGTGGGACATGTGCCGCAATGGCCTCTACACCGAGCGCGGCATCAAGGGCCGCGACGGCTACGGCGCCGAGCTCGTCGCTCTCGAGCAGGACTTCGCCATCCCGGTATCGCCCGAGCTAGGCGAGCTCGGCGTGCTCACGGAGCCGGCGAGCGTGCTGGCCAAGGCATGGGAGCAGATCGAGCGCATCAGGACGCGGGCATGCGCGGTGCACGAGCGCGCGCTCATCACCGGCGCCGGCCCGATCGGTCTCTTGGCCGCGCTCATGGCCACCCAGCACGGCTACGAGACCCATGTGCTGGACCGAGCCGAGCGGGGCATCAAGCCTGAGCTCGTCGCGGGGCTCGGCGCGAGCTATCACACGGGTTCGATCGAGGAGCTCTGCGAGTGGGGAGCGCCGGAAATCATCGTCGAGTGCACGGGCGTGGCCCAGCTCGTCGTGGACGCCATGCGCTTCACGGCTCCGGGCGCAGTGGTGTGCCTGACCGGCGTGGCCCCGAGGCGCAGCCTGAGCGTCGACGTGGGAGAGATCAACAACGAGATCGTGCTGGAGAACGACGTCGTCTTCGGCTCGGTCAACGCGAACCGCCGACATTTCGAGCAGGCCACGGCGGCACTCGGGAAGGCCGACCGCGACTGGCTTGGGCGGCTCGTCACCCGCCAGGTTCCACTCGGACGCTGGCAGGAGGCGCTCGACAAGGACGACGACGACATCAAGGTCGTCGTCGAGTTCGCCGAGTAGGACCCACTCGATACCCTCCCGCGCGATGCCCACTTCGCTCGTGACCGGTGGCGCCGGTTTCCTCGGCTCGCACATCTGCGACTACCTGCTTGCGCGTGGCCAGAGGGTCATTTGTGTGGACAATCTCGAGACGGGGTCGCTCGAGAACATCCGCCACATCACCAACGGGGCGGACTGCGAGTTCCTGATGCTCGATATCACGACTCATTACGAGATTGATGAGCCGGTCGATTTCGTCTTTCACATGGCGTCACCGGCGTCGCCGATCGACTACGCGCGGCTGCCGCTGCATACGCTCAAGGTGGGGGCGTATGGGACGCACAACACGCTCGGGTTGGCGAAGAAGCACCGCGCCCGCTTTTTGATCGCATCGACGAGCGAGGTCTATGGCGATCCGCTGGTGCATCCACAGCCGGAGTCGTATTGGGGCAATGTCAACCCGATCGGCCCGCATGGGGTGTATGACGAGGCGAAGCGCTATGCCGAGGCGTTGACGATGGCCTATCTGCGCCAGCAGGGAGTGAACACCTGCATCGCGCGGATCTTCAACACCAGCGGGCCGCGCATGCGCCCGCACGACGGGCGGGCGATCCCGACCTTCCTGCGCCAGGCGCTGACAGACAGGCCGCTGACGGTGTTCGGTGACGGTTCGCAGACGCGTAGCTTTTGTTACGTCGATGACCTGATCCGCGGGCTTGTACTGCTCGCCGAGTCGGATATCCACGAGCCGGTGAATATCGGCAATCCGGATGAGATGAGCCTGCTCGAACTGGCGAAGCTGATCATCGAGCTGACCGAGTCGCGCTCTGAGATCGTCTTCGAAGCGCTGCCCGTGGACGACCCGCAGGTGCGCCAGCCCGACATCACCCGCGCGCGCCAGCTGCTCGGCTGGGAGCCCCAGATCGAGATTCGCGAGGGGCTGCGACGCACCATCGAGCACTACTCCGGCATTCTCGGCTCGGCCGCCCAGCGATGAGCGCCGAAGCCAAGAACCTCGAGGCAATCGCGAAGGCGATCGACCAGCACAACCAGGGGTGCGAGTGGCCCGCCGTTGCGGTGGAGATGAACCCCTTCGAGGTGGAGCGCCTTGGCTGGGACAGCATCCGGGGGCTCCCGATTCGGCCGAATGCGGAACTTGGCACGGGCCGCTTTCGCGTGGTCTGCGCGCGCGAGGAGGGCGAGCCGGGCGAGACCATCGAGGCGGTGGCCGAGCAGACCGTGCCGGCCGAGCCGCTCAAGGTCGGCTAGAGAGGCCTCGCGAATCTAGGCGAGCGCGGCAAGCACCGCGTCGACCACGAGGTCGGGATCGGCGTTCGGGTTCGCCGCCACCGATCGCAGCCAGGTCTCGCCGTGCGTTGTCGAGAGCGAGACGAACGCGCCGTCGAGTCGCTCGCGCACCTGGGCGGCCGCGCGGCGCGCCGGCCGCCAGAGCACAACGCCGGTGGCCGGGCGCGCGAATAGCTCGAGCTCGGGCGCCCGCTCCACGCGCTCGGCGAGTCGCTGCGCGAGCCCCATGCAGTGCTCGATCCGGGCGGCCGCTCCGCTGCGACCCCAGGCCAGCAGCGTAAGCGCGAGCGGGAGGGCGCTTGCGCCGTGTGAGCCGAGCAGGCCCACGTTCGGCGCGGCGAGATAGCCGCCACCGTAGGACAGCGCCTCGTGGGCGGCGGCGCTGTCGCGGAACATCACGGCGGCGCACTCCTTCGGCTGGAAGAGCCACTTGTGGGCCGAGAAGCCGACCGAGTCGGCTCGCTCCACTCCGGCGAGCAGCGCCGCGTAGCGCTCGCTGAGGCGCAGCGGGCCCGCCCAGGCGGCGTCGACATGCCGCCAGGCGGCATCGCCGAACGCGTCGAGTGGATCGATCGCGCCCGCGGCAACCGTGCCGGCGGTCAGCACCACGGCGGCGCGCTCGACGTCGAAGTCGTGCGGCTGCGCGCGATGGTCGGCGCGGCCGGCGGGCAGCTCGACCAGTTCGAGCCCGAGCAGGTCGGCCGCCTTACGGACGCTCAGGTGCCCGAACTCGGACGCGACCACCGCCGTCACGCCGCGCAGTTCGCGCGCCGCCCACAGGGCGGTCAGGTTGGCGAGACTCGAGCCAGGGAGGAGATGGCCGCCGTCCATCCCGAACGTGGGCGCGAGCCACCCGACGACGGCTCGCTCCAGGTCGCGCGCCACCGGCGCGGACTCCGGGTGAAGCAGGTTCTGGTTGAGCGCCGCGGCCCACAGCGCTCCGGCCCAGGCCGGCCAGGGCGTGGGCGGATCCATGTGGGCGAAGTAGCCGGGGTGGCCGAGCCGCGCGGCGCCGCCGAGCACGGTCGGGGCGAGCCTCTCCAGCGCCGCCGCTCCTCCGATTCCGTTCTCGGGCAACTCACGCGGCCAGCTCGCGGCGGCCGGAGCGCCCGGCAACGGCTCGCCCGCGGCTGCGAAGTGCTCGCCGAGCAACTCGAGCGCGTGGCCGAGCCCCGCCGGGTCGAGCTCGAAGTCCGGATCTCCCATCAGGCCGCCGCGGCCTGCTGCAGCTCGGCGATCAGTTGCTCGGTGCCTACCACTCGGCAGAACTCCGGATCCAGATTTGCGCGCGTGATGCGGGCGAGCTCGTCCGCCGAGATCGTTGCGCCCTCGTGGTCGCTCTGGTCGAACGTGTGCGTGGCGTCGATCGCAAAGCTCACGTCGAAGCCGAGGTCCGACCCGACACGCGCAGTGGTCTCGCAGCACATGTTGGTCTGGACCCCGCAGATCACGACCTTCTCGATCCGCTCGTCGCGCAGCCACTGTGCGAGGTCGGGGTCGCCGTGAAAACCCGAGTGCACGCTATTGGTAACGAGCAGGTCGGGCTCGCCTTCGACCACATCGTGGAACCGGCTGCCGGGATGGTCGGGGTGCAGTGGCGACCCGTCCTCGGTCGAGTGGTGGCGGACGAAGACGAGCGGCTGCCCGGCCGCTCGCCAGGCACCGATCAGGGCGCCGACGTTTGCCTCGCAGGAGGGGTTGTTGCGCACCCCCCAGTACTCCGAATCGTCGAAGGCCTGCTGGAGGTCGACCACCACGAGTGCGACAGCGTCCATCTCGGGCTCAAGCTACCAGGCGAAATCGCCGAACTAGGTGGACGGATGTACTACTCCCGCGCCTTGCAATGCGTCGCTGTGCCCTCGATGCGGACTACCCTCTGAAGAGCGCGCATCGCGTGAAAGGGCCTCGCATTTTTGCCTCGCGGCTAGCCTCGATCATCTCCAGCACACTCGTTCTGGGCGGCCTGATAGGCGGCGCGCTGGCGGACGCTCAGTCGGAGCCGCCGGACACGGCCTCGCACCTGCTCGTGGTGCCGGACACGGCCGAGGGTGTGGCGGCGCTCGCGCGTACCGACGCGCGCGTGGTCGCGACCTACGAGTCGTTCGCACTGGTCGAGGCGGCGGGGGCCGACGATGAGCGCCTGCGCCGCGCCGGCGCCGACCGCCGCGACGACATGCGCACGGTTCGAACCGCGGCCGGGGCGATGGATCCAAAGAGCGCCCGCAGCTCGCTCGCCGGCAAGGACGCTCCCGAGCGCGACGAGGTGCTCGCCCTGGTGCAGTTCATCGGCCCGCCCAAGGACGCCTGGCTCGAGCGCCTGCGCGAGACGAGCGTAAGGATCGTCACCTACCAGCCCGAGAACTCGTACGTGGTGCACGCAAGCGGTGACGAGGTGGATCGCCTCGCCGCGCTCGTCGGCACCTACGCGCCGGTGCGAGCGGTGGGCGTGCTGACCGCGAGGGACAAGCTCGAGGCGCCGAGCAGCGCGACCGGCTGGTACGCCGTCCAGACGGTCTCCGGCTCGGAGGGGGAGTCGGCTCGCCAGGAGGCGTCGGACGCCGGCACGGAGGTGAGCCGCGCGGTCAGCGCCGGCACTCTGCACACCCAGTATCTGCAGCTGACCGCCGACGAGGCCGCGGACCTCGCGCGAGATCCCGCGGTGGTGGCGATCGAGCCCTACGCCGAGCCCGGCCTCGCCGACGAGCGAGCCGCGCAGATCGTCGCCGGCAACCTCAGCGGCTTTGCCCCGAGCGCACCCGACTACCTCGACTGGCTCGTGGACCCCGCACGTTTTCCCAGCGAGACGACGTTCGACTTCGCGATCGACGTGACCGACGAGGGCTTGGACGGCGGAGTCTCCCCGCCGGCGCACTCGGACTTCAGGATCCAGGGGTCCGGCGCGAGCCGCGTGGCCTACCTGCGCAACTACTCAAGCGACTCGGGTGTCGATGCTGCGAAGGACTGCGGAGGCCACGGCACGAACGTCGCGTCGATCGCCGCGGGCTACAACTCCGCGGGCGGTCTGACCGCGGAGGAGGCTTCGGGCTTCAACTACGGGCTCGGGGTGGCGCCGTTCGCGCTGGTGGGAGCCTCCAAGATCTTCACCTGCGCCGGGGCTTTCGCGGGCGGCTGGACGCCGGGAACGCTGGCGTCGAATGCGTACGGCGATAGCGCGCGCATCTCGAACAACTCGTGGGGAACGAAGGGGCTCACCTCATGGGGCGACTACTCCACGCGCGCGCAGCAGTACGACGCGGTGGTACGTGACGCGCGCACCTCGGTGGCGGGCAACCAGGAGATGGTCGAGGTCTTTGCCGCGGGCAACGACGGCGAGGGCAATCCCGACACCGGCGGCCTGCCGAACCCCAACGAGGGCTACGGCACGATCATGGCCGAGGCGACGGCCAAGAACGTGATCACGGTGGGCGCCGCCGAGGGCGTGCGGGCCAGCGGCACCGACGGCTGCCTGGTGCCGGACACCGGGGCCGACAGCGCGCGCGACATCATCGACTTCTCGAGTCGCGGCCCCACCGACGATGGCCGGCTCAAGCCCGACATCGTGGCGCCGGGCACGCATGTGAGCGGCGCGCGTCCGCGGCACCCCGGCTACACCGGCAACGGGACCTGCAATCCCACCTTCGGGGGCGGCTTCTATTCGCTCGTCTCGGGCAGCTCTCAGGCGGCGCCCCAGGTCGCCGGCGCGGCCGCGCTCGTGCGCCACTGGTTCAAGCGCACCGAGCCGCCGTTCGCCGAGCCCTCCCCGGCGATGACAAAGGCCTTCCTTCTGAACACGGCGAGCGACCTCGCCGGCGGCGACAACGGCAAGGGGGCGACGATCGCGCCCGGACCCAACACCGACCAGGGCTGGGGCAGGGTGAACCTCGGCTCGGCGTTCGACTCGACCGCCCGCGAGTACCGCGACCAGCTCTCGGCAGACACCTTCACCGCCTCGGGGCAGAGCGTGCTGCGTACCTACAAGGCGCTCAACTCCGGGAAGCCGGTCAAGGTTACGCTCGCGTGGACCGACGCACCCGGCCCAGTCACCGGCGGCGCGTGGGTGAACAACCTCGATCTCGAGGTCGAGGCGGGTGGCCAGCGCTACCTCGGCAACGTGTTCGCGGGCGCGTTCTCGCACACGGGCGGCTCGGCCGACACGCGTAACAACGTCGAGAGCGTGTACCTGCCGGCGGGCGTGGCAGACCGCTTCGTGGTCACGGTCAAGGGGCTGCAGATCACGGGTGACGGCGTTCCCGGGGATGCCGGCGCCGACGCCACCGACCAGGATTTCGCACTTGTGGTGTCCAACGCCGACGACCAGCCGGCGCCGGTGCTCGTGCACAGCGCGACGACGGTCAACGATCCGGGTCCGGGCGGGGACGGCGACTCGACGTTCGAGTCGGACGAGGAGATCGTTCTGACCGAGCAGGTGCGCAACGCCGGAACCGTCGGGGCCACAGGGCTGGCGGCCACTCTGAGCGGGGGCGGCGGGCTCGCGGTCACCCAGCCGAGCGCTGCCTACCCCGACCTCGCCGTGGGCGCCACTGGCTCGAACGCTCCGGGCTTCGAAGCCGAGCTGCCCAACGTGGCCACGTGCGGGGTAGACGCGCCGGCAACGCTCGACATCACCACAACCACGCCGGCCGTTGAAACGCACCGGATCGCGCTGTCCCTGCCCACCGGCGAGTCGAGCTCGCCGCTCAGCCATAACGCCGCCGGCTTGCCGCTGGCCGTCCCCGATGACAGCGCGACCGGGGTCAGCTCGACGGTGTTCGTGGCGGAGCGCGGGCGAATCAAGGACCTGGACGTGCGCCTGCCGGGCACCGTCGCGGTCCCGGGAATCGAGCACGACTTCCTCGGGGACGTGGTGATCGACCTGATCGGACCCGACGGCACCTCGGTCCGGCTGGCCGAGCATCCCGGCGGGCCGGACAACTTCGGCAAGGACTTCGTCAACGTGACCTTCGACGACGAGGCCGCCCTGAGGCTCGGCGCGCCCGACGACGCGGTCACCGCGCAGCGCCCGCCCTACAACGGGACGTTCAGGCCGCAGAACGACCAGCTTTCGCGCTTCGACGGCAAGAGCCGCCGCGGCACCTGGACGCTTCGGGTGCGCGACCTCTTCGAAGGGGATACCGGAACGCTGCGGGCGTGGGGGGTGACGAGCCGAAAGGCCGTCTGCGACTTCGACTCGACGCCGCCCGACACGACTTTGGTCGCCACTCCCGGCAACCCGACGAACGAGACCTCGCCGACGTTCGGCTTCACATCACCCGACGCCGGGGCGACGTTCGAGTGCAGCCTCGACGCGGCGGCCTATGAGCCGTGCACGTCGCCAAAGTCCTACAGCGGCGTGGCGGGGGGCTCGCACACGTTCCGCGTGCGGGCGATCGACGGGTCCGGCAACGAGGATCCGACTCCCGATGCGTATACGTGGACGATCGACCTCTCGCCGCCCGACACGAGCATCGTCTCGGGGCCGGCGCAGGGCAGCACCACAAGCTCGGCGAGCGCGGACTTCGGGTTCTCGAGCGAGGCACAGGCGCACTTCGAATGCCGCGTCGATCTCACACCGTTCACGGACTGCTCCGACCCCCAGCCGCAGTCCTACGCCGGGCTCGCCGACGGCGGCCACACCTTCCAGGTGCGGGCGATCGACCTGGCCCATAACGCGGACCCGACTCCTGCCTCGCGGACGTGGACGGTCGACACGACCGCCCCGTCGCCGACGGTCACCGCTCCGATCGGACCGACGGAGGATTCCGAGCCGACGTTCACCGGGACGGCGGGCAGTGCGCCCGGAGATGCGGGCACGGTGACGGTGAGGGTCTACTCGGGCGCGAGCCTGCTCCACACACTTCCCGCGACCGTGTCGGGCGGAGTGTGGTCAGTCGAGAGTCCGACGCTCGCGCTGGGCGGCTACACGGTGGAGGTCCAGCAGTCCGATTCGGTGGGCAACTCGCGCACGAGCTCGCCCGCTGCGTTCTCGGTCGTCACCGACGCGGTGGCGCCGATCGTGTCGGTCACCTCACCGGTGAGCGGGTCGAGCACCGCGGATACGACGCCGTCGTTTGCGGGCGCCGGCGGGACCGCGCCGGGTGATGACGGCACCGTGACGGTCAAGATCTGGAATGGGGTGCTCGCGGCTGGCCTGCCCGCGCAGACGCTGATCGTGCCGCGCGATTCAGCCAGCGGAGCGTGGGCCGCGGAGGCGACACAGCTGGCCGAGGGGACCTACACGGTCCGCGCCGAGCAGGGCGACTCCGCGCTGCCGGCCGAGAACGTGGGGCAGAGCACTCCGGTGGCATTCACGGTGAGCCTGGCGGAGCCGCCGCCCCCGCCGCCGCCCGCGCCGGCACCGAGCTTCGCGGTCGCCCAAGCGGAGATGCGGCTGTCCGATGCGCTGGCCGGGCGCTACATCGTGTTGGCGGCGTGTGCCTCGGCGTGCGAGGTGAGCGCGACGCTGAAGGTGTCGGCGCGGGCAGCGCGCAGGCTCGGCCTGACGGCTCGCTCCTTGGCAATCGGGGGCGGCACCAAGCGCCTTCCCAGGGCGGGCACGGCGGCGGTCAAGCTGCGCCTCAGCCAGTCGGCCCGCGCGGCGCTGCGGGTGCACGCGAGCGCGACGGCCACGCTCGGTGTGAGGGTCGTGGACGGAACACACACCCTCGTGCTGAAGCGAAAGATCACGCTGCGCCAGACCGCCGGCCTCGGCCGGACCGTGCGGCGGGGGATGGGTCTCTGGGCGATGTGCTCGGAGGCGTGCCCGCTGACGGTGGGAATGAGCCTCTCGGCGTCGGCCGCACGCAAGCTCGGGCTGAAACCGGGGAAGGCCGCCCGGATGCAGATTGCCTCCGGCCGCCTGAGCGGCGGACCCTCGGCAAAGCGGCTGACGGTCAAGGTGAAGCGAAGCGCGAAGAAGGCCCTGCTGCGGGCGAGCAGCGTGACCCCGCTGCTCGAGGCCGTCGCCGGAACGCCTCCCGACCCCCAGCGCAGGGCCCGCCGGTCACTCAAGCTGAGCCGCTGAGCGCCTGAACCCACTGCTAGATTCGGAAGGCCGTTCGGCCGGTCTCGCGGCCGTCCGGCAACCGTGGTGGGCGTAGCTCAGTCGGTAGAGCTCCTGGTTGTGGTCCAGGCGGTCGCGGGTTCGAGTCCCGTCGCTCACCCTCCACAGAATCCCTGCAAACACGACGTAGTCTGTCGTTCTTGTGCAGCTCTCGGATTCGAGCCACCGGTCACAATCCGGTCACGTTTATCCGCTCGAGCGCGGGCTAACTCCGGGACATTCCTCAGGGCATCAGAGAGATTTCGACGGCGCGATGGCTTCGCGCGGAGCGGGTGCTCGACCTCCGAGACCGCGGGCGCCAAATCTCTTGGGCGGCGATCCGATGCGGAAGGCACCATCTCACGAGTGAACGAGCCGCGTCGCCATCACCTCTTGCCGCAGTTCTACATGCGCGTGTTCGCCGATGAGCGCGGCCAGCTTCGCGCGGTGCCGCGTCTCGGCAACAACGGTCCGCAGACGGCATACACCGCCTCACCCGAGAACATCCTCGTCGAACGCGACTTCTACTCGATCACGGACGATGAGGGCGAGCGGCAGCAGCTCGTCGAGGAGGCGTTCGCGCGCCTAGAGGGCAAGGCCTCGGACTCGCTGCGCCGACTCCTCGACGATGCTCTGGTGCTCGATGCCGAGCAGCGTGCGGTCTGGAGTGTTGGCCGTGACCGCGGCCAACGCTCCGGACCAATACTTCGAGCGGATGAACAGCGAGCAGACCTGCTGCGATCGGTCCTGTCGACGAGGTCGAAGCTGAGCGGGCCGGTGCAAGGCAACCGGCTGAGCGCGGCAGTCGGTCGCCGAGCTCAGGTCGCTGCTGCCTTACTAGTCTCGATCGGCCGGCCGGGATGCGTGCTGAGGACGAGCAGTAGCAGCTCGGCTTGAGAGTCGTGCTGTCCGACGGGAAAGAGCTCCCATGCTACGGCGCCCGCGGGCAGGCGACGGCAACCCCGAACCAGCGCGCAAGCTGGTTCCGGGCGAGATTCCGAAACCCGCGGGCACCCAGCGGCCCCTCGCGGCTCGCTCCCGCTCACCATGCAACCACCGACGCCTAGGGAGCGTCATGCCTTCAGAAGCGTGAAGATGAACGCCTCCGGGCCGGAGCCGCCGGCGGGATAGCCGATCACCGCGATGTCGATCGGGCCGACTTC
>JBEVKF010000117.1:0-28919 GCA_040509755.1 Thermoleophilaceae bacterium
CCGACTACGACGGCCTCGTGCTACCCGGCGGAGTTGCGAACCCCGACTTCCTGCGCGCCAACGACGATGCGGTGAAGTTCGTGCGCGACTTCTTCGAAGCCGGCAAGCCGGTGGCGGCCATTTGCCATGGCCCGTGGACGCTGGTGGAGGCGGACGTCGTGCGCGGCCGGACGCTCACGTCCTACGCGAGCATCAAGACCGACATCAAGAACGCAGGTGGCGAGTGGGTCGATGAGGAGGTGCACGTGGACGCCGGGCTTGTGACCAGCCGCAACCCGGACGATCTGCCGGCCTTCAACGCCAAGCTCGTCGAAGAAATCTGTGAGGGCCGCCACGATGAGCAGGCCCTGCAGACCGCGGGCGTCGGCGAATCCGGCTAGGGAGCCGGCCCCCGCACCCCCCGCCCCGCGGGGTGGCGCCCTGCCGGCGCCTCGCCGTCGTTCTCCGGGACCCAAAGGGCCCAGCGGCCGGAGCGCGCCGCAACCCGTCCCACCCCTCATGGCCCGTTATTCGCGGAGGCCCTGTGCCCCCGCCGCCCTGGGGGGCGGTCTCGCTTCCCCATTCAGCAATAAAGCGGCCCACCGGTCGAGCCAGCAGGCCGTGGGTCCCATCACTCCGCATATCCAGCAACAAGGTGCCCCAACCGGCCAAACCGCGCTCGTGGGTCACCCGACTCTCCATATCCGCCCACAAAGCGGCCCAGCCGGCCCCGAGCGCATCCAGTGTCGACTTAACGGTCCCAGGAACCGCTAACTCGACAACCGACGCCAAAATCCGACCAACCGGAGCGACACCGCATCCCGTCCACCCCTCATAGCCCGTCGTTCGCCGGGGCCCTGCGCCCGCGCCGCCCTGGGGCCGGTCTTGCTTCCCATTCAGCAATAAAGCGGCCCACCGGTCGAGCCGGCACCTCGTGGTCGCGTCAATGTCCATATCCAGCAACAAGGTGCCCCAGCCGTCCAAACCGCGCTCGTGGGTCACCCGACTCTCCATATCCGCCCACAAAGCGCCCCAGCCGGCGCCGAGCGCGTCCATTGTCGACTTAACGGTCCCAGGAACCGCTAACCCGACAACGGACGCCAAAATCCGACCAACCGGAGCACCGCGGCAACCCGTCCCACCCCTCATAGGCCGCCGTTCGCCGGAGCTCTGTGCCCAGCTCACAGCCCCAGCGCCCCCTTCGACCGATTCGGCTAGCTTGCGGGCGGGATGCGGCCCGACCCGGTCATCTACCAGATCTATCCGCGCTCGTTCCAGGATTCCGACGGCGACGGCGTGGGAGACCTGAACGGGATCCGGGCACGGCTCGACCACCTCACGTGGCTCGGCGTCGACGCGGCGTGGCTCTCGCCGATCTACCCGTCGCCGATGCACGACTTCGGCTACGACGTCTCCGACTACACGAACGTCGATCCGGTCTTCGGCGACCTGGACGACTTCGACGAGCTGACGCGCGAGGCCGGCGAGCGCGGGCTGGCGGTGCTGCTCGACGTGGTGCCCTGTCACACCTCGATCGAGCATCCGTGGTTTCGCGAGCATCCGGACTGGTACATCTGGGCCGAGGCTCCCAACAACTGGTCGTCGGCGTTCGGGGGCAGCGCCTGGGAGCCGTATGACGGCCGCTACTACCTCCACTCCTTCTATCGCGAACAGCCGGATCTCGATTGGCACAACCCCGACGTCGTGGCCGCCATGCAGGACGTGCTGCGCTTCTGGCTTCGCCGGGGCGCCGCCGGCTATCGCATCGATGCCATCGACCGCCTCATGAAGGATCCCCGGCTGCGCGACGACCCGCCGGCCACGGAGCCGTTCGGGCTGCCCCTGCGCGAGGACGAGGCGAAGCTCGCGCCGGTCCACTCGCGCAACGCGCCCGGGACCGCGGCAGCCCTTGCGGCGATGCGCGAGGCCTGCGGCGACGAGGCCTTCCTCGTCGGCGAGGTCTACCTCCCGAGCGCGCGCTGGGAGCCTTACACGACCTATTTCGACGCCGTCTTTGCCTTTGAGCTCCTGCACTCGCCGTGGCGCGCCCCGTCCCTGCGGGCTGCAATCGCGGCATGCGTGGACAGGTCCGCGGCTTGGGTGATGTCCAATCACGACTTCGGGCGCCTGGCCACGCGTTTCGGTGCCGAGAACGCCCGCGCCGCGGCCCTGCTCCTGCTCACCCTGCCGGGACCGGCCTTCCTCTATCAGGGCGACGAGATCGGCCAGCGCGACGGCCCGCCGGGCGAGTCGGGACACGACCGCGCCGGGCGCGACCGCTACCGCCATCCGATGCAGTGGGACGCCTCGTCCTCCGGCGGGTTCACGTCGGGCGAGCCGTGGCTTCCCCTCGTCGATCCCGCCGACCACAACGTCGCAGACCAGCGCGACGACCCGGCCTCGACGCTCTGCCTCGTCCGCGACCTGATCGCCCTGCGACGCGAGTTGAGCGGCGATTTCGAGCTGATCGAGAGCGCCGAAGCGGTGGTGGCGTTCCGGCGCGGGGACCACATCGTGGCGATCAACACCGGCTCGGAGCCCGTAAGGGCGCCGGCTCGGGGGAAGCTTGTACTGGCCACGGCAGGCGGCGCGGATGCCGCTGGCGCCCTTTCCCCCCACAGCGGCGCGGTGTGGCGGGGGTTTGACGGAGTGAAGAAGGGGTAAACGCCCCCCAGTGAAGGGGGAAGCGCGGACAGGGAAGTTCCGTCTCGGCGTGGCTGTGGCCATAGCGGGGATGGCTTTCCTAACCGCCTGCGGGGTGGGCGGCGACGAGGGCGGCAGCGGCGCCCGCGCGATCAACTGGTACGTCTTCAACGAGCCGGGCGGAGCGTTTGACAAGGCCGTCGCCGACTGCAACAAGGAGGCGGACGGCAAGTATCAGATCAACTACGTCAAGTTGCCGACCGATGCCAACCAGCAGCGCGAGCTGATCGTCCGCCGCCTCGCCGCCGAGGACGACAGCATCGACCTGATCGGGATGGACGTCATCTGGACCGCCGAGCTGGCCGAGGCCGGCTGGATCCAGCCCTGGGAGGGCGAGCACAAGACCGCCGCCGAGGAGGGCAGGCTCGAGGGTCCGCTTAAGACCGTCGAGTACGACGGCAAGATCTACGGGATCCCGTTCACGAGCAACACCCAGCTGCTCTGGTATCGCAAGGACCAGGTCGACGCCCCGCCGGAGGACTTCACCTGGGACGAGATGATCGACCAGGCCTCCGAGGACGGCAAGGCGATCGAGGTGCAGGCCGCGCAGTACGAGGGTCTCACCGTGTGGATCAACTCGCTGATCGCCGGCGCCGGCGGCCAGGTGGTCGACCAGAACGGAGACGTGAAGGTCGACGAGAGCGCGGTCAAGGCGGCCGAGATCGAGAGCAAGCTGGCCAACTCCCCGGCTGCGCCTCCCGGCATGTCCATCAACAAGGAGGACCAGGCGCGGCAGGGCTTCGAGACCGGGCGCTCGAACTACCAGGTCAACTACACCTTCATCTACCCGAGCGCCGCGGAGATCGAGGGCTTCCAGGACAAGATCGGCTGGGCCCGCTACCCGCGCACGGAGAAGGACAGGGAGAGCGCGCCGCCGCTCGGCGGGATCAACATCGGGGTCTCCAGCTACAGCAACAACAGCGACCTCGCCTTCGACGCTGCCGAGTGCCTGGCAAGCGATGAGCACCAGATCATCGCCGCCGAGCTCGGCGGTCTCCCGCCCACCACCGAGGCCCTCTACGACGAGGCGAAGGTCAAGAAGGCCTTCCCCTTCGCGGACGTGCTCAGGGAGTCGATCGACGCCGCCGCGCCACGCCCGGTGACCCCCGCCTACAGCGATATCTCGCTCGCCATCCAGAAGAGCTTCCACCCGCCCGAAGACGTGAAGCCCGACGAGATCGAGTCGCAGCTGCGCGACCGCATGGACAAGGCCGCAGACGGAGCGATCTTCTGATGGAAGCCGCCCAGGCAACCGCCTCCCCGACCACCACCGAGCAGGCCCCGAAGAAGAAGGTCACCGACCGCTACAAGGCCGAGCGCAAGCTCGCCTGGATGCTGTGCGCGCCGGCCGTGATCGCGATGCTGCTCGTGACCGGCTATCCGATCGGCTACGCGTTCTACCTCTCGCTGCAGAAGTTCGACCTGCGCTTCCCCGACGACAAGGAGTTCGTCGGCCTTTCGAACTACGCCGACGTGCTCACTTCGAGCACGTGGTGGTCGGACGTGTTCCTGACGCTGTTCATCACGGTGGTCTCGGTATCCGTCGAGCTCGTGATCGGGATGGCCATCGCGCTCGTGATGCACCGCGCGATCTTCGGTCGCGGCGGCGTGCGCGCGGCGGTGCTGATCCCCTACGGCATCGTCACCGTGGTGGCCGCCTTCACGTGGCGCTTCGCCTTCGATCCCACCGTCGGCTTCGTCGCGGGCCTCCCGCTCGTGCCCGACGACTACGCGCCGCTGGACAACCAATCCGGATCGGTGTTCGTCATCATCGTGGCCGAGGTCTGGAAGACAACGCCGTTCATGGCGCTGTTGCTGCTCGCCGGCCTCGCTCTCGTGCCCGATGAGCTGCACGAGGCCGCAAAGGTCGACGGCGCGAGCACCAGCCAGCGCTTCGTCCGCATCACGCTGCCGCTGATGCGCCCGGCCATCCTGGTGGCGCTGCTGTTTCGCACGCTCGACGCCTTCCGGCTGTTCGACAACGCCTACATCATCCAGCCCGGTGGCGCGAACGGCACGGAGACGGTCTCGATCCTGGGCTTCAACATCCTGATCAACCGGCTCAACCTCGGCCTCGGCTCGGCCGTGTCGATCCTGATCTTCCTGTGCGTGATCCTGATCGCGGTCCTGTTCGTCAAGGGGCTCGGAGCCAGCACCGAACAGCAGACCGGGGGAGCTAAATGAGCGAGACGACGGGCCGCAACAAGGTCCTGTGGGCCATCGGCATCCTCGTGGTGCTCCTCTACGCGCTGATCCCGGTCGCGTGGATCGCCTCGTTGTCCTTCAAGACGCCGACGGAGATCACGGACCGCAAGTTCTGGTCCGGCTTCTCCACCGACAACTACGAAGCCGTCTTCAACGACGACACGTTCCTGGCCGCGCTGATCAACTCGATCGGCATAGCCATGATCGCCACCCTCATCTCGATCGTCCTTGCGGCGATGGCCGCCTACGCCACATCGCGGCTCGACTTCACGGGCAAGACCGTGATCCTCTCGGGCGCGCTCGCAGTGGCAATGTTCCCGCCGATCTCGATCGTCGGCTCGCTGTTCGAGATGTGGCGGACGCTGGGGCTGTACGACACCTGGCTGGGGCTGATCATCCCCTACATGACGTTCACGCTGCCGCTGGCCATCTACACGCTGTCGGCCTTCTTCCGAGAGATTCCCTGGGAGCTCGAGCAGGCGGCCCAGGTGGACGGGGCGACGCCCTTCCAAGCATTCCGCAAGGTGATCGTCCCGCTTGCCGCGCCTGGTGTCTTCACCGCCGCGATCCTCGTGTTCATCTTCGCCTGGAACGACTTCATCTTCGCCAACACGCTCACGTCGACAGACGCGGCCCGCACGGTGCCGGCGGCCCTGGCCTTCTTCACCGGGGCGTCTCAGTTCGAGCAGCCGATCGGCGCAATTGCCGCGGCCTCGGTCGTGGTCACGATTCCCATCATCATCATGGTCTTGATCTTCCAGCGCCGCATCGTCGCGGGCCTCACCGCCGGCGCGGTCAAGGGTTAGGCACAGGAAAGGTTCTCAATGGCTCAGATAACCCTCGACAACATCACCAAGCGCTACCCGGACGGCTTCGAGGCGGTGAAGGACATGAGCCTCGAGATCGAGGACGGGGAGTTCGTGATCCTCGTCGGCCCATCGGGCTGCGGCAAGTCGACCGCGTTGCGCATGATCGCCGGGCTCGAGGACATCACCGAGGGCGAGCTGCGGATCGGCGACAACGTCGTGAACGACAGGGCGCCGAAGGACCGCGACATCGCGATGGTCTTCCAGAACTACGCGCTCTACCCGCACATGACCGTTCGCGACAACATGGGCTTCGCGCTCAAGCTGCGCGGCGCCGACAAGAGCGAGATCGAGGAGAAGGTCGGAAACGCGGCGCGCATCCTCGACCTCGAGCAGCACCTCGACCGCCGGCCCGCCAACCTGTCCGGAGGCCAGCGCCAGCGTGTTGCAATGGGCCGTGCCATCGTGCGCGATCCGGCCGCGTTTCTCATGGACGAGCCGCTCTCGAACCTGGACGCCAAGCTCCGCGTCCAGATGCGCACCGAGGTCTCACGGATCCAGCAGCGGCTCGGCACGACGACTGTCTACGTGACCCACGACCAGACCGAGGCCATGACGCTCGGGGACCGCGTGGCGGTGATGCGCTCGGGCGAGCTGCAGCAGGTGGGCAGCCCGATGTCGCTCTACAACGACCCGGTCAACCTGTTCGTGGCCGGCTTCATCGGATCGCCGGCGATGAACTTCATGCCGGCCACGCTCGAGGGCGACACGGTCAAGCTGCCGATCGGGGACGTCAAGCTGCCGCAGGAGGTCCGCGAGCGGGTCGGTCGCGTCGAGGGCAAGCAGCTGATCGCCGGAATCCGGCCGGAGAGCTTCGAGGACGTCTCGCTCGTCGGCGATGCGCTCGACCGCGGCTCGACCTTCAACGCCCACATCGACGTGGTCGAGTCGATGGGCTCGGAGCTGTACGCCCATTTCACCGTCGATTCCGACCAGAGCATCGAGTCGGCGGAGCTGCGCGAGCTGGCCGAGGACGCCGGCGGCGGCGAGGTTCCCAGCGCGGGGGAGGAGGGCCGCATCGTGGCCCGGCTCGATCCCGCCAGCGAGGTGACCGAGGGCCAGGACGCCGAGCTGTGGGTGGACTCGACCCGCCTGACGCTGTTCGATCCCCAGGACGGTCGCAATCTCACGACCGACCAGCGGGGCCCGGCGGCGACCGGTGGGCAGGCGGCGGCGGGTCGCGAGCCTGCGGCTGAGCCGGCCGGAGGCGAGAGCGACGGCGAGGCGGCACCGGGCGCCACCGGTGGTACGGCCTAGGCGCTCAGAGCGCCCGCTACTTCAGTTCCTTCCGCAGAGTCCGCACCATCGTGTCCTCCTCGAGGCCGGGCGCCTCGAGGTCGCGCCTGATCGCGTCGATCACCTCGTCGTTCCAGTCGTGGGTACGCAGGATCAGGTAGCGCAGGTGCGAGACGCGCATGTAGGCCTCGGTCTCGGTGGTTCCCTCGCGGACCAGTTCGGCCTCGCGCAGCATCTCGCAGACGGGCTCGTACTCCTCGCGAAACCACGCCTCTGCCACCTCGGCGCGGCTCATCAGCTCGCCGCGCTCCTGGATGGCGCGAAAGCCCCACGCCTCGACTGACCCGGCCAGCGCCGCGTAGCGCCACTCGTCCGAGAGCTGGATGCGCTCGCGCGCCTTCGGCTCCAGCGGCACGCGCTCGTGGAAGAGCCGCTGGTGGCTCTTGAGCGGCAGGTCCCGGAGGCTGAACCTGCCCTCCGGCCCGACCTGGGTAAGAACCTCGGTCACATAGGCGTTGATGTCGCTGTGGCCGAGCGCCCGGGCGACCGAGACGCGGTGATGTCCGTCCTTGACGAAGTGCAGGTCGCTGATCCGGTAGACATCGATCGGGGGCATCGCCTCGCCGCGGCGCTGCGCGGCCGCGATCCGCTCCCAGCGAGTGCGCACGCGCCCGGACGTGGGCCGGAAGCTCCGGTCGAACTCGCGCCCGCGGTCCACGGTGCCGACGATCGAGGCGAGCGGAATCGTCTGCTGGCCCAGGCGCCTCTCTCCGCGCCGTCCGAGGGCGGCCACGACCTCCTCGAAGGGGAGGATCACGTTCACGTCGCTCGGCTCCCCGCGCAGCCGCGCGGCAAGCTGCGAGAAGGTCCGCCGGCGTCGCGCGCGTCCGAAGTCGAACTGGGCGTCGGTCTGGGGAAGACCCGTGTTGCGGGGCGGCATACGTCCAAGGTACCGATCGCGGCCGTGCAACTATCACCGGCATGAGCACGAGCTCGACCGCCCTGACTCCGCGCTTTGGCGCGGTCCGCCGGTCAGAGGAGAACGTCACCCCGCTCGAGCTGTTCTTCGACCTGGTTTTCGTGCTTGCGCTCACCCAGTGCACCGCGTTGATGGCCGACGACCCGAGCTGGGAAGGGCTGGCCAGGGGGCTGCTGATCCTCGCGGTGATGTGGTGGTCCTGGGTGGGCTATGCCTGGTTGACCAGCGTGGTGGACCCTGAGGAGGGCATCGTCCGCCTCGCGATCTTCCTCGCGATGGCGGCCCTGCTGGTGATCGCGCTGTGCGTGCCGGAGGCCTTTGACTCGCGGGCCGGCCTGTTCGCCGCGGGCTACGCCGTGGTGCGCTTCGCCCAGATCCTGCTGTTCGTTATAGCCAGCCGCGGCGATCCCGACCTGCGCCGGTCGGTCGGCGGGCTGGCTGCGGGAACGGCCGTTGGCGTCGGCCTGATCGCGGCCGCGGCATTCACCGACGGGGCTCTGCAGGGGGCGCTCTGGGCACTCGCCCTCCTGCTCGACATGAGCGGTCCCTACCTGTTCGGGTCTGAGGGCTGGAAGCTCGTGCCCGGCCACTTCGCCGAGCGGCACGGGCTGATCATCATCATTGCCCTGGGCGAGTCGATCGTGGCCATCGGAGTCGGCGCCGAGGTGGGCGTCGACGCCGGCGTGGTGGCGGCCGCGGTGATCGGCATGGGAGCCGCGGCCGCGTTGTGGTGGCTCTACTTCGACGTCGTTGCCCTCGTCGCCGCTCGGAGGCTGTCCAACGCGACGCCGGGCAGGGAGCAGAACGAGATCGCGCGCGACTCGTTCTCCTACTTGCACTTCCCCATGGTCGCCGGGATCGTCCTGCTGGCGCTCGGGCTCAAGAAGACCCTGGGGGACGTGGACGAGCCGCTCAAGCTCGTGCCCGCGGTGGCAATGCTCGGCGGCACAGCCGCCTACCTGCTCGCGCACGTGGCCTTTCGCTGGCGAAACGTGCACCGCTTGAGTTGGCAGCGGCTCGCCTGCGCGGCGGTGCTGCTGGCGTTGATCCCGTTGGCGGTCGAGATCCCGGCGCTGGTCATGCTCGCGATCGTGGTGGCGCTGCTGGCCGGCCTGATCGTGTACGAGGGGATCGTCTTTGCCGAGCTGCGCGACCGCCTGCGTCATCAGCTCACGCAGGAGGCGTCAACTCAGGGCTCGAGCTCGTAGGGGAAGTCCGGCAGGCGCTCGCAGCCGTCCTCTGTGACCAGCACGAGGTCCTCGAGGCGAACGCCGCCGTAGCCGTGGCGATAGCAGCCGGGCTCGACCGCGACGACGTCCGCGGGCACGAGCGGATCTGCTCCGGTGCGCCCGAGCGCCGGCTCCTCGTGGATCTCGAGACCCACGCCGTGACCCAGCGAGTGGAAGAAGCCGTCGCGCAGCGACTCGCCCTCGGCCTTGGTCCGCTGCGTGGGCTCGCCGGCCGCTTCGAAGACCTCGCAGGCCGTCGCGAACAGCTCGCGTCCGGTCACGCCGGGGCGCACCTGCTCGCAGACCCGCTCGAGGGCGGTGCGCGACAGCTCCTGCCAGCTCTCCACGTCGGCTTCCGGCACCCCGCCGGCGACGAAAGTCCGGGTCATGTCGGTGTAGCAACCGGTGCGCTCGTCGCGCGGCCAGATGTCGACGATGATCGGAACGCCCGCCGCCAGCGGACCCGTGCCCTGCTCGTGGCCGGTCGCTCCCGCCGCTCCGGCGGCCACGATGATGTCTTCGTCGGCGGGCGCGCCGCGGTCGGCGCAGAGCCGCCGGATCTCGGCGCGAACGGTCTCGGAGGTGAGCGCCTCTCCGTCGGTGTGCAGGACGCCGTTCGACACGTCGGCGCCGCGCAGCAGCTCAGCGACTCTCGCCATCGCGGCATCGGCAGCCGCCTGGGCGCGCCTGATGCCGTCGATCTCGGCCGGGTTCTTCGCGCGGCGCCGGCGCGAGAACTCGCGCTCGTCGGGGACGATCTCGATCCCGTCGTCGCGCAGGCGGTCGGCCACCGCCACCGGCAGGGCGTTCGGGACCAGGAGGTTGCGCGCCCCGAGCTCCGCAGCCGCCCGGGCGCACAGCTCCGGTTCGAGCTCGTCCCAGCGCATGCCCTGGGCGATCAGGCCGTCGAGGCCGAGATCGTACGGGTCGATCACCTCCACACCCGGCGCCGCGGCCTTGACGCGGCCGGCCTCCATCGCGGCGATCACCGCCACGCGCCGCCCGTCGATCTCGAAGTAGGAGAACGGATCGGGGATCCCGAGCGGCAGCTCGTGGCGCAGCGCCGCCGAGCGGTGTGTGTCGCCGTGAATCAGTACGTCGGGCGCCATGGCCGCTCCAAGCTAGCGCAGCAGGGTCACGCGTCGCCTGGCGCGGCTGGTGTTGCCGGACTCGTCGACCGCCGTGACGGTTACGAGCAACCGCGCGCCCCGGCGCGAGCGTGCGGGCAGCATCAGGGTGACCGCCTCTTGGCCGACCTCGACGGCGGCACTGGCTCGCACGCGCCGGGGCGGTGTGGCGGCGGCCGCGGCGATGCAGGGCTCGCCCGGGCAGCGCACCTTTAACTCGATCGTCGAGCGCTGCCGGGGGGCCGCCCTGATCCTCAGCGCCGGCGGCTGGTCGTCGGAAGCGTGCCCGGCGGGCGTGCAGGAGCCGGTCACCAGGGCGTCCGCGTCGTCGAGATAGGGCTGATAGCCGCCGCGGTTGGCGGGGGCCGGGCGCTCGACGTCGGCGATCCAGAGGCCATATCCCGATGGGTCGGTGCCGAAGTCCTCGTTGCCCTCGGCAATCGCCCGCTGGCGGACGAGGATCGCCGTGTCGGTAAACCAGCGCAGCTGCAGCTCCGGGTCGCGCGGGAAGCCGCGATAGACGCCGGTGTTGAGCGACCTGTGCATCCCGAAGAAGCCGTAGTGCGAGCCCCCTCGCGTCCGCAGGTTGCGCAGTCCGGACTCGGCCAGCCCGGCCATCACGGGGAGCTCCTGCGGCAGGTCGCGCAGCGCGGCGCCGCGCGCCATCCAGCGCGCGATGGCGGGCTGCTTGGCATCGTCGCCCGGGTAGGCGGCCGGGCACGGGTCACCGGGGCCGGGCACCGGCGTGCCTCCGGTCTGCGCGGCGGCGGTCTCGGCGGCCGGTCCGCAGAGCAGGCATACGGCCACAGCCATCCATGCTCGGGATCGCACGCGGCGGGATCCTGCCAGAAGCGTCAGCCCACCACGAGATCGAACGCGGCGGCCTCCCCGCGGAAATCGACTGGCCCACCGCGGACGACCTCGCCGTCCACGTTGAACTCGGTCGGCTCCGACACCTCGAGGCGGGACCGCTCACAGCGTGCGTGCTTCGAGCGGCGATGAGCACCAAGGCCGCCGCTGCGAAGGCGGTAGGCCAGGGCAACGAGGCCGAGGCGAGCCCCGGCCTCCACGGCGATGACCTCGAGCGCGCCGTCGTGGGGATCTGCCTCCTCGATCCGCGCGCCGGCCCCGAACGCCCCCGAGGCGGCGACGGTCACCTGCCAGGCATCGCCCTCGAAGAGCGTTTCCCCGTCGCAGTCCACCTTCACCTGGACCGGGTCGGTCCGCACCCCGGCGACCACGGCGCCGGCCGCGTAGCCGAGCGTGCCGAGCGGCTTCTTCCACGCCTTCGCGGTGCGCGCCGCCGGACCCGGTAGCCCGGCGCTGGCGACGTTCACGAACGGCCGCTCACCCATCCAGCCCAGCTCCATCTGCGCGAGCTGGGTGCCGAGCACCGCGAGCCGGCAGGCCCCCGCGAGCTCGAGTGGCAGGCCCATTCGGTGGGCGAAGTCGTTGGCCGTGCCGGCCGGCAGCAGGGCGAGCGGCGTGCCCGCGGCGCCGGCCGCGGCGGCCACGGGTGCGATCGACCCGTCACCGCCCGCCACGACCAGCCGATCGGCTCCGGCCGCGATCGCGTGGTCGATGTGGTTGATTCCGAACAGCTCGACCTCGGCTCCGAACGTCCGAAGCCGCGCCGCGCACAGGTACGGGTCACAGGCACGCGAGCCGGCGTTCGCCACGAGGGCGATTCGCGTCATCCGGTTCGGGTGCCCCGATAACACCCCGCCTAACCGCGGTCGCGCTAGCTTGCCCGTCATGGCTCGCGTGTTCGTGACCCGCCGCCTGCCCGGACCCGCGCTCGAGCGCCTCTCCGCGAAGCACGAGGTCGAGGTCTGGCCACAGCGGCTGCCACCGGACAGGGAGGAGCTGCTCGCGCGCGCGCCGGAGGTCGAGGGTCTGCTTACGATGCTCACCGACGCGGTCGACGCCGAGCTGATCGAGGCCGCACCGCGGCTGCGCGCGATCTCGAACTATGCGGTGGGCGTCGACAACGTCGACCTGGAGGCGGCGGGTGCTCGCGGGATCCCGGTGGGAAACACCCCCGGCGTGCTCACCGATTCGACCGCCGACCTCGCGGTGGCGCTGATGCTGGCGGCCGCCCGCCGGCTCGTCGATGCTGACGCATACGTGCGCCGCGGCGAGTGGCGCACCTGGGAGCCCGGTCTGCTGCTCGGATTCGACCTACACTCGGCGACCGTCGGCGTCGTCGGCTTCGGGCGTATCGGGCAGGCGGTCGCAAGGCGGCTCGAGGGCTTTGGATGTGAGGTTCTGCACACGAGCCGCGGCAGCGGCGTGCCGATCGAGGAGCTGCTCGAACGCTCCGACTTCGTGACCCTGCACTGCCCATTGTCGGCCGAGACCCGCGGGCTGATCGGCGATGACGCGCTGCGGCGCATGAAGCCGACGGCCTACCTCGTCAACACGGCGCGGGGCCCGGTGGTGGACACTGGCGCGCTCGCGCGGGCGCTGCATTCGGGCGAGATCATGGGAGCGGCCCTCGACGTGACCGATCCCGAGCCGCTTCCCGGCGACCATCCGCTTATGGATGCGCCGGGGGTGATGGTGGTCCCGCACATCGCATCCGCCACGCACGCCACGCGCGAGCGCATGGCCGAGATGGCGGTCGACAACCTGCTGGCCGGCCTGGCCGGCGAGCCGATGCCGAACCAGGTCAGTCCCCCAGAACCTTGATGATCAGGCGCTTGGAGCGGCCTCCGTCGAACTCGCAGTAGAAGACCTGCTGCCAGGGGCCGAGGTCGAGCCGCCCGTCCGTCACGGGAACGATCACCTGGTGATGGACCAGCAGGTTCTTGAAGTGAGCGTCGCCGTTGTCCTCGCCGCCGCGGTGGTGGCGGTAGTCGCCCGGGTCCGGCAGCAGCTCGCGCGCCACCCCGTTCGCCGGCTCCTTCCACGAGGGCGGCGCCAGCTTGTCGAGCCACTCGAGCGTGTCCTCGTGTAGCCCCGGCTCATCGTCGTTGATCCAGACCGCCGCGGTGATGTGCATCGCGGCCACCAGCGCAAGGCCCTCGGACACTTCGGCCTCGTCGACCGCGCTCTGCACGTCCTCGGTGATACGGATCAACTGCCTGCGGCCCTCGGTCTTGAACGTCATGTACTCGGTGTGCGATTTCATTCCTCGGGTGAACCTCGATCTCGAAGGCAAGGTCTGCGTTGTCACCGGCGGCTCGCGCGGCATCGGCGCCGCCACCGCCCGCATGCTCGCGCAAGAGGGTGCCCGCGTGCTCACCGTCGCGCGCAGCAGTGGCGACCTCCAGCTCGACGTGACCGCTCCCGACGCAGCCGAGCGCGTCCTTGACGCCTGTCCCGAGCGTCCGTGGGCGCTTGTGAACAGCGCCGGGGCGAGCAAGGCCCGGCCGCTCGAGGAGCTGACCGACGGCGACTGGCAGGAGCAGTGGGAACTGCATGTGATGGCGCCGATGCGGCTCATGCGCGCGGTGGCGCCCGTCATGGCCGAGGCGGGGGGCGGGCGCATCGTCAACGTCAGCTCGTCCTCGGGGCGGCGGCCGTCGGGCAATCTCGACGCCCCGTACTCGGTGACCAAGGCGGCGCAGCTTTCGCTCAGCCGTGTGTTCGCGGATCTCTGGGCCGGCCAGGGGGTGCTGGTGAACGCTGTGACGCCGGGTCCGATCGAGGACGAGCTCTGGACCGAGCCGGGGGGGCTGGCCGATCAGATCGCCCAGCGCAGGGGCAGCTCCCGCGACGAGGTGCTCGAAAACACCCGCTCCCGATCGCCGCTGGGACGGATGGGGACCTCGGACGAGGTCGCCGCCACGATCGTGTTCCTCTGCTCGCGCGAGGCGGGCAACGTGGCCGGCGCCGCCTGGGCGGTCGACGGCGGCTCGGTTCCGGTGAGCTAGCCGCCATGAGACGGCTGATCATGGGCGTGCTCTTCTTCCCTCGCGGGGGCTCGGCTCAGGTTGTGCGCTACCTGTCGCGCTCGCTGGGCGACGCCGGATGGGATGCAACGATCGCGTGCGGCTCGCTCGGGCCACCGGGCGAGCCATCGAACGCCGAGACCTTCTACGCCGGCCAGGACGTGTGCGCGCTCGACTACACCGAGGCGGCCGCCGCGCCCGACCCGCTGGCGGCCGATCCCCCCTTCCAGCCCTCCTTCGAGGATCGCCCCGGAGCGCCGGACCGCGTGTTCGCGAGCGTGGACGACGCCACGTTCGAGCGCCTCACGGATGCATGGGCGCAGCAGCTTCGCAAGGCGAGGGCGGGCGACGCAGACCTTCTGCACCTGCATCACCTGACGCCGATCCACGCGGCGGCCGAGCGCACGTTTCCCGACGTACCGCGCGTGGGGCACCTGCACGGCACCGAGCTGCTGATGCTTGGCCAGATCGACGACGGACCGCCCGCCGGGTGGGACTACGCCGCCGAGTGGGCCGAGCGGATGCGCGGCTGGGCGCGTCGCTGCGAGCGGCTGCTCGTGCTCTCTCCGGACGCGGTGCGCCGTGTGCCGGACCTGTTGGGGGTGGAGCCCGAGCGCGTGGTGTGGGCGCCAAACGGTTTCGATCCCGAGGGCTTCGATCGCCGCCCGCTCGGAGGGGAGCAGCGGCTCGCGCTCTGGCGGCGCTGGCTGGTGGAAGAGCCGCGCGGCTGGGACGAGTCGGGCAAGCCGGGCAGCGTCGCCTACCGCGACGAAGACCTCGCGCCGTTTGCCCAGGGCGGGCCCGTGCTGCTGTACGTGGGCCGCTACACCGAGGTCAAGCGCATCCCGCTCCTGATCCGCGCCCACGCCAAGGCGCGCGAGCGCTTCGATCAGCCGGCGCCGCTCGTGCTGCTCGGCGGGTTTCCCGGGGAGTGGGAGGGCGAGCATCCCCTCGAGGTCGTGCGGGAGACCGGCAATCCGGACGTCTTTCTGGCCGGCTGGCACGGGCACGAGGACCTCCCGCACGGGCTGAACGCCGCCGACCTGCTCGTGCTCCCCTCGGTGCGCGAGCAGTTCGGGGCGGTGATCGTGGAGGCGATGGCCTGCGGCCTTCCGGCGCTCGCGGTCGACGCCTACGGCCCGGCCGAGATCATCGATGCGGGGGAAACCGGCTGGCTCGTCGCGCCCGACGACGAGCGGGCGCTCGAGCACGCCCTGGTGGAAGCGGTCAACGACGGCTCCCAGCGCCGCCGCCGGGGCGAGCGCGCCTATGCGGTCGCGCGCGGGCGCTACTCGTGGCCGGCGCTGGCGAGCGGTCTGGGCGGCGTCTACGACGAGGTCGCCGAGGGGCGGCCACCGTCCGCCGGGCGCCGTACGCTCACCTCGCCTTGACAGCGATCCCGTACCGTATTCGCCGCTCAGAGCGGGCGCGCAGCGCGCGCATCCTCGTCGACGGCGAGGGCGTGGAGGTGGTCGTCCCGCGGCGTTTTCCGCTCCGCGACGTCGAGCCCTTCGTCGAGGAGAAACGGGCCTGGATCGAGCGCACGCTGCAGCGGATGCACGCGGCGCGGGAGGAGTATCCGGCGCCGCTGCTCGAGCCCGGTGGCTGGGTTCATTATCTGGGCGAGCGGCTCGAGCTCCGCGTGCGCGTGGAGCCCGGTCGGACCCGCGCCCACGTCGCCCGCCGCGCCGGGCGGCTGCATGTGGCGGTCGGCGCGCCGGGCCGCGAGCCGCTGCGCGATGCGCTCGAGCGCTGGTACCGGCGCCGCGCACGCGAGGAGGTGGCGCCGCGGCTCGACGTCGCGGTCGCGCGCGCCGGCACTGGCTACACGCGCCTGCAGATCCGCGCCCAGCGCACACGCTGGGCCAGCTGCTCGTCGAACGGCACGATGAGCTTCAACCACCGCCTGCTGCTGGCGCCGCCCGAGATCCTCGACTACGTGATCGAGCACGAGGTGACTCACCTCGAGGTGCTCGACCACTCGCCGCGCTTCTGGGCGCTGCTCGCCGCGCGCTGTCCCGGTTGGCGCGAGCGCGAGGCGTGGCTGCGCCGCTATGGGCACGCTCTGCGGCTCTAGCTATTGGTACGAGAGCGAGGGATCACTCCCAGCGAAAGAACCGTACCGCCAGGAAAAGCCCGCCCGCGGCCCAGGCAACGAGCACCGCGACCGCAGCCGCGGCGCCGCTCGTGCCCCCGAGGATCGCGTCGGAAAGGCCGTCGATCAGGTGCTTGAGCGGCAGCACCTCCGCCACGATCTTGAGAGCCTCGGGGAGGTCGTCGGACGAGTAGAAGACGCCCGAAATGAAGATCAGCGGCAGGAAGACCGCGTTCGTGTAGGCGGGTGCCGCGTCCTCGTTTGGAATCGCGTGCGAGAAGGCGACCCCGAGGGCCGCGAAGCACACCACGCCGAGTCCGGTGAACAGGAACAAGAGCGCCGGCTCGGCGGGCCAGTCGACGCCGTAGGCCACGTTTCCCACCACCACGACCATCGCCACCTGCAGGAACGCGTTGAGCGTGACGGAGCCCATCAGGCCTGTCAGGTACGCACCGGCGGGGATCGGCGTACCCCGGATTCGCTTGAGCACGCCGTCGTCGCGCAGGATGGTGAGGTTGAACGCCAGCGCCGTGAACGTGGTGGCCAGCACCCCCATCCCGGCGACCCCGGGGATCAGGATGTTCAGGCCGTCGTCGTCGACACCGAAGGCGGTGGCGGTCAGCACGAGCAGCATCAGCGGCAGCAGGAAGTTGAAGAAGGCGGCGCTCGGGTTGCGCCAGAACATCTTGCGCTCGAAGCGAAACTGCTCCCAGGCGAGCGCGGCCGAGCTCATGCGGAATCGGCCTCGTGGGTCAACTCGAGGTAGACCTCCTCGAGGGTGGGGCGCGCGACCTCGAGGCCGTCCAGCCGCTCGCCTCGGGCCAGCGCGTCGCGCGTCAGGCGGTGCAGGAGGTCCGTCGGGTCGTCGGTCTGGTGCTCGACGCGCCGGCCCTGCGAGACGTACGACACGCGGTAGTGCGAGCTGCCCGGTCCGAGGTCGTCCGGCGGGCCCTGGGCGACGATCGCGCCGTCCTTGACGATGGCCACCCGGTCGGCCAACTCCTGCGCCTCGTCGAGATAGTGGGTGGTGAGCAGGACCGTCTTCTCGAGCTCCTTGAGGCGGCGAACGACATCCCATGCGATGCGGCGCGCGGCCGGGTCGAAGCCCGTCGTGGGCTCGTCGAGGAAGACGAGCTCGGGATCGCCGACCAGAGCGAGAGCGAGGTCGAGGCGGCGCCTCTGGCCCCCCGAAAGATGCTTAGTGTGCTCGTCTGCCTTGTCCTCGAGCCCCACGAGGGCGATCGTCTCTCCCGGGTCGCGCGGCTTCGGGTAGGCCTTCGCGAAGTGCTCGACGGCCTCGCGCACTGACGCTCGCTTATAGAAGCCGCAGCTCTGGAGCACGATTCCGATGCGCTCCTGCTGGCGCCGGTCGCGGTTCTCGGGGTCTTGGCCCAACACGATCACGTCGCCCGCGCTGCGGCGCCGGTAGCCCTCGAGGATCTCGACCGCGGTGGTCTTGCCCGCGCCGTTTGGGCCGAGCAGTCCGAAGACCTCGCCGCGTTCGACGGTGAAGGACACACCGCGCAACGCCTCGAGGGCGCCGTAGGACTTGCGGAGGTCGGTGACCTCGATGGCGGGCATCAGGGCACGCCGGCCCCGGCGCCGCCGCGTCCCTCGCCCGCGGCGAACCGCGACGCTCCGGCCCAAGCGGTCGCGAGCGTGGGGAGCGCGGAGCGGGCCTCGCGGCGCATGCCCTCCTCGAGGCTCAGGCCGATCCCCTCGAGCGCGGCGGAGCGGTCGGCGAGCATCGTGTCCTGGGGGAACGCCGCCAGCGCCTCGGCGTACTCGAGCGCGCGCTCGAGATGCCGTCCGGGAGCGACGATCTCGGTGACGAGCCCGATCCGGTGTGCCTCCTCGGCCTCGACGACGCGCCCGGTCAGGATCATGTCCAGCGCCCGGCCGAGGCCAACGATGCGAGGCAGGCGCTGGGTGCCGCCGTCGACGAGCGGCACGCCGAAGCGGCGCTCTGTGAAGCCCAGCTTGGCGTCCTCGGTTGCGATGCGCAGGTCACACCAGAGGGCTAGCTCGAGCCCGCCGGCCAGACACCAACCGGAGATGGCGGCGATGGCGGGCTTGGGAGAGATCAGCCGCGAGAAGCCGAGCGGCCCGTCCTCGAGGGCCATGCGCGGCTCGAAGCTCTCAATTGCCTTCAGGTCGGCTCCGGCGCAGAAGGCCAGCTCGCCGGCGCCGGTCAGGACGAGCACGCGGGCCTCGTCATCGTCGACGAACCTGCGGTAGGCCTCGGTGAGCAGGCCGGCGGTGGGCCCGTCGATGGCGTTGCGGCGCTCTGGGCGGTCGATCGTCAGGACGGCCGCGGCGCCGCGGCGCTCGTAGGTGACTGGGTCGGACATCGCTCGAAGCTTCTCAGACCTTTCACATCGCCCCGCGCGGCGGGCGCCAGGATGGGCGGCGCAGATCCCCTCCTCGCAGGTAGCGGCCCCGTCCCGACGGGGTCGCGGCCTTTCTGGGCCGGTTCGCTGGAGCCGCGCTACCAGCCGACGCGCTTGCGCAGCTCGGTCGCCTTGCGCTCGTCCTTGCGCTTCTCGAGGCGGCCCTGAATGGTCGATCCGACGACCGTCACCAGGAAGAAGAACACGACGACGCCGAGGCAGAAGAAAGTGATTATCCGGTCGTCGGTCTCGCCGACGAGGCCCTCGCCGTTGTCGCCGGCGACGGCGGGGGCTGCGGTGAGCAGCAGCGCGATGAGGACGTATAGCGGTGCCAGGAGCCGCATTGGGCGAAACGATACCCGGTCGCTCGGGTCCGGCGAGGGAGACGGGGCCGTCGTCACTAGGCTCCCTCGGCCGTGTCGATCCTCCAGGCAATCGTTCTCGGGATCGTGCAGGGGGTCACCGAGTTCCTGCCCATCTCGAGCACCGGCCACCTGCGCATCGTCCCCGCCTTTCTGGGCTGGGACGATCCGGGGGCGGCCTTCACTGCGGTCACCCAGCTCGGAACCATGGCCGCGGTGCTCCTCTACTTTCGCGAGGACCTGCTGAGGATCGCGCGTGCCTGGCTTCGCTCCCTGCGCGACCGCTCGGCCAGGAGCGAGCTCGACGCCCGGCTGGGCTGGTACATCGTGCTGGGCACGATCCCGATCGGGATCTTCGGCGTGCTGTTCAAGGACCGAATCGAGACCGGGGCGCGGGATCTCTACCTGATCGGCGTGGCGCTGATCGTGCTCGGCCTTGTGCTGCTGCTGGCCGAGAAGGTGGGCAAGCGGGACCGCTCGATGGAGCAGATCGAGACCAAGGACGGCTTCGTGGTCGGAATGGCGCAGGCGCTTGCGCTGATTCCTGGCGTGTCGCGCTCGGGCGCCACCATCACTGCCGGGCTGTTCCTGGGGCTCGACCGCTCGTCGGCCGCGCGCTTCTCGTTCCTGCTCTCGGTCCCGGCGGTGGTGCTCAGCGGGCTGCTCGAGCTTGGATCGATCCTGAGCGGAGAGGAGGGACAGGACACCGGGGCCACGGCGCTGATCGTGGCCACGGTGTTCGCGTTTCTGTCCGGGTACGCGGCGATCGCCCTCCTGCTGCGCTACCTGTCCAACCACACGATGGTGATCTTCGTGGTCTACCGGGTGGCGCTCGGAGCGCTCGTCCTGGTACTGGTGAGCTCCGGGGCGATCAAGTAGCCCGGGCGCGGGGACCGGTCGACTAACGTTCGCCCAGATGCAGTTCGCCTGGAAGTTCGGGGTCTTGATGCTTCTCGCGCTGGTGCTCGTCGTGCTGCCCGGGGGTGGCAACGCGCTGGACGTGGTCCTGACGCTGCTCACCGTTGTATTCCTGGCCGCGATCGCCCTCCTCGGGTACCGCATGTACCGCCAGTACCGCGTGGACATCGAGACTCTTCAGCCCAACGTGCGGCTGGTCCTCTACGGCTCGGTGGGCCTGGCGATCCTGACCTTCGTGGGAACCGATCGGCTCTTCGACTACGGCGGGATCGCGGTCATTGCCTGGTTTGCGCTGCTCGCGCTCTGCTCGTACGGGCTCTATTGGACCTGGATGCGTTACCGCAGCTACGGCTAGCCGCGCGTTCGTAGCGGTGTTGTAACCCGCCCGCCTTGTTCCGTGACGCGCTTCGCAGGAGCGTGTGCGGTGTGGTTCGGAAAGCCTTCGACACCCGGGCGCAGCGCGGCCAGGCCTCGGTCGAACTGGTCGCGATCGTGCCGTTCGTGCTGCTCGTGGGAGCGGTGGTGTGGCAGCTCGCGCTGGCGGGGCACACGGCTTGGCTGGCCGCTCACGCCGCGAGGGCAGCCGCGCGCGCCGACGCGGTCGGCCGCGGCGCCGCGGCGGCCGCACGCAGCACCTTGCCAAGCTCGATGGAGCGCGACCTCGAGGTCGAGCGCTTGCGCGCGGGAGGGGTGCGGGTGTCCGTCCGCGTACCGCTGGTCCTGCGTCGCTGGCAGGCGCCGGTGTCGGTGGGGGCCACGGCTTCGCTGGGGGGCGAGGGGTGAGGCGCCTGGCGGCCGATCACGGCCAGGCGGTGCTCGAGCTGATCGCGCTGCTGCCGGCCTTTGTCGCGGTCGGCCTCGCCGTCCTCCAGCTGCTCGCCGTGGGTTACGCGAGTGTGCTGGCGGCAAGTGCGGCTGAGGCCGGAGCGCTTGCGCTCGCGGCCGGGACCGACGCACGGGCGGGAGTGAAGGAAGCCCTGCCGGGATGGTCGCGAGCTCGGGCGAGGGTCGAGGTGTCGGGCGGCCGAGTCGAGGTGCACCTGCGGCCATCTTCGCCGCTGCGGGCCTTGGCCGAGCGGCTCGAGGTGAGCGCCGCGGCGGCGGTGGAGGCGCCGTGAGCGTGCGACCGCAGTCGCGCCCGCTGCCCGGCGGGCACGCCGGGGCGGGTGGCCGTGGGCCCGTGTCCACCGCACTTGCCGCGGCGGGTGCGTGGCTGGTCGAGCCCGCCGCGCCGGCGCCCGAGCCCGTGGTCGCGGCCCCGTCGGCGCCGCGCCCGGTGATCGCCGTCTTCGGCCTCGCGCGTGGATGTGGGGCGACGGTCGTCGCCCGGGCGCTCGCGGCCGAGCTCGCGGGCCGGGAAGCCGATGGCGCCGCCGCAGTGCACTGTGAGACCCGTGCCGCGGGCATACCACTCGCCACTCCCGCCGCGGGCCGGCTGGCACGCGACCTCGCGGAGGTGCCGGGCACCGACACCAGAGCGGTGGGGCGGCTCTGTCTGGTCGCCACCGCGGCGCAGGCTGCGCTCGTAGACACGGCCCGGCATCTCGCGCCGCTCGTCCTCGACGCCGGTTCGACCGCGCTCGGCGGCGCTCCGGCCGCCCTGGCCGACCGCGTAGTCCTGGTAGCCACCCCGGCCGTGGAGCCGGCCTTGGCGAGCGTGGCCGCCGACTGTCTGATCCGGTTGGGCCACGCGCCGCTGATCGCGCTGAACCGCGCCGCGTCTCCTGGACTCGGGGAGCGCGAAGATCCTCGATCACGAGCGGACGCGGCCGCGTCGGGCTGGCAGTCGCGCGGCGGGCTCCGTCTACCCGACTCGCGAATGGGAGCGCAGCTGGCCATGGGAGGACGCGAGGCCCGCGGCGAGCTGGGACGGGCGGTCGGGCACCTGGCAGACCTGTGCGAGGTCCCGCCGTAGCTCCGTCTGGGGGCGGGGTCCGACCGGGCCGGTACTGGCTGCTCGTCAGCCGCGGGCAGGCTCAGGCCAGAGCCGCCGCCTCCGCCTCCACCGGCTCATGTGGGGGAGGTGTGACCGGACGAAGCAGCAGGGCGAGGAGCGCTCCGGTGGCGGCGAACGCGGCGGCCACCAGGAACGCGGCGTGGTAGCCGCCGGTGAGCGCGACGAGTGGGCCGTCGCCGCCGCCGCGCAGGCTGTCGGTGCGCGAGTCAGCGACGCTCACCAGCACGGCGAGACCCAGCGCGCCGCCCATCATGAAGGCCGTGTTGACGATCCCGGAGGCGAGCCCGGCCTCGCTCGGTGCGACATCGCCCATGGCGGCCAGCAGTAGCGGGTTGAAGGTGATGCCGCCTCCGATGCCCATGACGAGCATGCCCGGGAGCACGTCGGCGACGAAGTGCCCGTCGGCGGGAGCCTGGGTGAACAGGAGCAGGCCGATCGCGAAGAAGGTCAGGCCGGCGACGAGCGGGGGCTTGATGCCGAAGCGCATGACCAGGCGGTCGGAAAGGGCGATGGAGCCGGCGCCCATGACGAGCGTCGTGGGCAGGAAGGCGAGCCCGACCTCGAGCGGGCTGTAGCCCAACACGAGCTGGAGGTAGAGCGCCGCGAGGAAGAACCAGCCGAACATCGATGCCGCCATCAAGGCGCCCACAACGTTAGCCACGGAGATGTTGCGCGATCGGAAGAGTCCAAGTGGCATCAGCGGCGACCTGACCCGCGCCTCGACCGTGATGAAGACGGCCAAGAGCGCCACGGCCCCGGTGAGCAGGCCGATCGTCGTGCCGGAGGTCCAGCCGTTCTCGTTTCCGTTGATGACCGCGTACGTACCGAGCATCACCGCGGCGGTGACGGTCACAGCACCGGTGACGTCGAGACGGCGCTCGTCGGCGCTGCCTGAGTCGTTGGGCAGCAGCGAGAGGCACGCCGCGAAGACGGCGATCCCGATGGGGAGATTGACCAGGAAGATCCAGTTCCAGGCGAATAGGTCGGTGAGTACGCCGCCGAGAAGCACGCCCGCCGTGCCGCCACCGGAGAGCACGAAGCCGAAGATGCCCATCGCCTTGGCGCGCTCGGCGGGGTCGGTGAAGATCGTCATGATTAGCGAGAGCGCGACCACGGACACGATGGCGCCACCGAAGCCCTGCACGGCCCTCGCAACGACCAGGAACTCCTTCGAACCGGCCAGCCCGCAGGCGAGCGAGGTGGCCGTGAACAGCGCGAGGCCGATGAGAAACAGTCGCCGCCGCCCGAACAGGTCGCTGAGCCGCCCGCCGAGCAACAGGAAGCCGCCGAAGGTGAGCAGATAGGCGTTTACCACCCAGGCGAGAGACGCCTCGGAGAAGCCGAGATCGGCCTGGATCGACGGAAGGGCGACGTTCACGATCGTCGAGTCGAGCACGATCAGCACGTCGCCGAAACACAGGACGTAGAGCGCGAGCCATCGCCTGTGGCCCTCGAGACTTGAGGCGCTTTCCTGGACCGGCTGGGTGCCGGTGTCGGTGGTGGTCATGCCTGTGGTGTTCCCAGTTCGCGCATGAAGCGAGCCAACCTACTGCTTCAAGTGCGGTTTAAGTCAAGCCGGCGGCCTGCTGCTAACGGGAGTCGTCGGCGCCCGTCTCGGGCACCGGCACCCTGCCCCCGCTGCCGGGCGAGGCCTTGTCGTCGGCCCAGCCGGTGAGGAACATCACGATCACGATGGCCGCGACCGCGACGACGAAGATGACGATTCGAATGGTTTTCGCCGGCATGCGCATGAGTCACCTATAGGGAGTCGAAGCCCGAACCTCGGCGCAGCGCCTCAGCGGGCGGCTGGCCGTCGCGCGCCACTCCGCGGCCGTTGGCAGCGCCGTCGCGATACACGACTGAGCGTACGCCGAGTGTCGAACGGACCGCCGGGTTGCTCGCATGCGCCCAACCTTCGCAGTGGGTCCGCGGTCATACCCGCTGACAGGCAACCCACCCTCGGAAGGGGAGCAGCATGTCCAGCAACGACACGCCCAGAGGCAAGGACGGCACGCATGCGTTCATTCGCGTGCGCCCGCCCGCACCATCACCATGCTCGACTACGAGGGCAGCCCCCTCAAGTCGGACAGCAACGAGGTTGCGGTCGAGAGCCTCACGCCAAACCGCAAGCCGCAGCGAGTCACCATCGACCTCGTGGAGGAGCTCGGCGCCGACGCATGACCATGCCGGTTGTCCCCGCCGACCTCGAAGCGACCGCCCAGCGCGTGAAGGACCAGAAAATCCTGAAGAACCTCCCGGACCTGGAGGAGCAGGCAGCCAAGGGCACCGCGGTCGAGTGGGCGACCGCCCTGGCCGCCGCCCACGGGAACTTCATCCGGGAGGCCTCGGAGGTCTTCTCCTTCGCAATGATCAAACAGCCCGAGCGCTGATTTCAGCCCAATCCGCGGTCACCCCGTGCCGGTCCCCGCAGAGTCTGTGAGTGGGCTACTCCCGCAGGCCGACGGCTTCGAGGGCCCCATCGCGATCCATATAGCCCTGGATGCGAACCACCCTTCCTCCGCTCACCGCAGCGACAACTGCCGTCTTGGTTTCCAGCTCGACTCCGCTGCCTCTACCGCGCCGGTATTCGTGCAAGAGCACAACGACGTTGTCGCCGGCGTCGATGAACTCCTCTGCCTCCAGGCGGCGCTCTTCCCACGCCTCCAGATCCTCAGCCTCGAACGTCTGGTCGATCTGGGACTGACCCTGGGCTATCCGGCCCTCTTCAAGCCCGCCGACGGTGCCGTGGAACTCGACCTCTGGGTCCACCAGCTTTGCTGGCTTCTCGCGGTCCCCTCCCGGGAACGCCTCGAAGGCCTCCCGAACGATCTCCACGTTCTCCTGCGACATCGCCTAGTCCCGCAGCCCCACGGCTTCGAAGGCCCTCGAGCGATCCAGGAAGTCCTCCTGGCGGACCACGAGGCCCCGTCGGAGCGTGAAGGGCTGAAATACCGGCTCGCTTACGGCCACTCCGCTGCCCGATCCGCGTCCCCTCTGCTGAGCCCTGACGAGAAACCTGTCACCGAAGTCGAGGACCTCCTCGGGGTCCCACCGGATGTCCTCGAACGCATCGAGCCAATAGCGCCAGAGCCGGCGGTAGCCATCGTGGCCGTAGAAGATTGTCTCGAGGTCCGGAGGCATGAGGTCACTGCTGGGGCGATATTCGCTTGCGGAATCCCAGCCCCACGTCGAAGTCGCGACGATTAGCTGCCGCGTACGCCATACCTACAGTGCGGACAAGCATCGACCGCCGAAGCCGAGATCGCGGCGGCAGCCGCATAAAGCCGTCGGCGACCAGGCGGTAGAGGCCGGGAACGCGGACGACCAGGCGCTGATCCAGGCTCCGGCGCCGACTCGCTCTTTCGCTGAGAGGCTGGAGCGCGATTCGCGCCCCACTCACGACCTCCACGTCCTCGGGCGACATCGCTCGCCCATTGTCCCGTCTTCCGGGGGGCGGCAAGTAGTGCCAGGGCGGTCGACATCGCCACGCCGGACCCGCGCCAAACACCCCGCACTGCGGGCTCTCGCAACGCATGGAACTCGGGAGTGGTCACCAACGCCGGTGCGGCTTGCGCTTCCAGGCGGAAGCAGCACCTCGACGATGAAGGCCGCGGCTCACAGCGGTCGCGCCGGGCACCAGCCGGGGGCGGCGACATCGTGGCTCGTTTGCGGCGCAGGCGGCAGGGTTGCTCGGGGCGGGCGGGTCATCCGGTTTGGGGTGTTGACGGCGCATGGCCGTTCGTGCGAGGTTGCAACACCTGTCGACACACAGTTCGATCACGGGCGCGCCCGCGCTCGCCGGGCAAGGCCACTCGGTGCCGCCTTCTGCGCGTGCGCCGGCAGCCAACGCTGTGACCCGCAAAAGTGTGGGTTTCGCCTGCGGAAAGGAGTGAGGTCGTGAGCTCTCAGCAGAGGGAGGCCGAGTCGGGTGTCTTGGCGTGGATTGATCGGGACATCACCGGGCCGATGCGCGACTTCCAGGATCCCAGCCAGGAGTGGCGGCGGCTGTTCTCCGAGCTGTACGGGACCTTTCTCCTGGTGATCGTCGCCGCGGGCGGCGGGATGATGGGCCAGGCGTTTCCGAACACGATCAGCCGGACCGCCGCGGTGGTCGCCCCCGGTCTGATGGTGCTGGGGATCATCATGTTCATGGGAAAGGTGTCGGGCGCGCACCTCAACCCTGCGGTGAGTGTGGCGTTCGCGGCGCGCGGCGACTTTCCGTGGGGCCGCGTGCCGGGCTACATCATCGTTCAGCTGGTCGGCGCGACGCTCGCCGCGCTGTTCCTGTACGGGGTGATCGACGTCTCAGCGAAGTTCGGGTCCAACTATGTTGCCAGCGGCTACTCGGGCGGGCAGGGCTATCTGATGGAGGCGCTGTTGACCTTGGGGCTTGTCAGCGTCATCCTCGGGACCGCGTCCGGGGCTCAGAACATCGGCATCTTCGGCGCGCTGGGCGTTGGCGGATACATCGCGCTGGCGGGCCTGTGGGGCAGCCCGGTCTCAGGCGCTTCGATGAACCCCGCGCGCACGTTCGGCCCCGACCTCGTCAGCGGCACCTTCACGGACTACTGGGTCTATATCGTTGGCCCTCTGACCGGCGCGCTCCTGGCGGTATGCGTCGCCTACGTACTCCGCGGCGCGGGCGGCGGCGGCGCGGGATCGGCAGCCGGCCAGGGTGACCTGTTCACCGAGGTGCAGCGACCCGACCAGACCTGACATTTTCCATCCCGGTCATCGACCCCTTCCGATTGGAGATGCTTCATGAGCGCTGATCGTTCGCACGCGATGGACCATGTCGTGCTCGTGCTGTTCGAGAACCGGTCGCTGGACAACCTGCTGGGCCGCCTGTACGGGCCTGAGGACCGCAAGACCTTTGAGGGGGTCGTCGGCAAGGAGCTGAGCAACCCGATTCCGGAGTGGGCCGAGCACGGCGCCGAGCGAAAGACGGTTCCCTACTCCGTCGCGACCGATATGGATGCTCCGAACCCGGACTCGGGCGAGGAGTACTTCCACACCAACACGCAGTTGTTCAATACCCTTGACGAGCACAACCGGTTCAAGATCGGCGAGGCCGTCAGCGCGCCCTGGAACGCGCCCGAGCCCGGCGCGGTGCCGACCATGGACGGCTTCGTGACCGACTACATCAGCACGTTCACCGCGGAGATTGGGCGCCAGCCGACCTACGAGGAGTACGCGCAGATCATGACCGGCTACACGCCCGATCAGGTGCCGGTGCTCAGTGGGATCGCCAAGGGCTTCGGGGTTTTTGACCACTGGTTTTGCGAGGTGCCCTCGCAGACCTTCATGAACCGGTCGTTCTGGACTGCCGCGACCTCGTCGGGGTTCGTGGTCAACAGCCCTGTCTCGAACTTCACCCAGCACAACGCGGCCGAGACGCTGTTTGAGCGCCTTGAGGCGCACGGGCGCACGTGGAAGGTCTACGTACATGAGCCGATGTGGCTTTCGTTCGCGGGCCTGATCCACATGCCGCGTTTGAGCGACCGGCTTGCGACGCATTTCGTGCCCTATTCGGAGTTCGAGCAGGACGCGGCCGAGGGGACGCTGCCGGACTTCAGCCTGATCGAGCCGAACATGCTTTCGGGGCACAGCGACTACCACCCGGCCTTCGGCCGGTCGCTCGTCCCGGGCGACATGAACATCCCGATGGACCCGCCGTCAGCGATCCGGGGCGGCGACGCGTTCCTGGCCCGCCTCTACGACACGATCAGGTCGGCCGCTTCCCCGCAGGGCTCGAACGCCTACAACACCCTGTTCTTCATCGGCTGGGACGAGCCCGGCGGCACCTACGACCACGTTCCCCCAGGACCGGTGCCCCCGCCGGACGCCGGCGCACCAGCGGGGCAGCTCGACTTCGCCTTCGACCGCTCCGGCTACCGCGTGCCGGCCATCATCGTCTCTCCCTGGGTCGACGAGGGCATCGTCATCAACGACGAGCACCGACACACATCGATGATCGCCACGCTACGCAAGGTCTGGGGCCTGGGCGACGCCTTCAGCGCCCGCGACGCCGCCGCCGCCCCGTTTGACCATCTGCTCTCCCGCGAGAGCCCGCGTGACCCCGCCAGCTGGCCCGACGTCGAGGCGCTACCGGTGCCGCAGTTCCACATGGACATGGTCCAGATGGGCAAGGCGTTCAGCATTCTCGGCAAGACCGCCGGCGGCGGCCTGTTCGAGCACGCACAGCAGGCCGGGCTCACGGTCCCGCCCGAGCTGACCGACCCCAACGCGCACCCGTCGCCGGAACAGACCATCGCGGCCCTGCGGAGCATCGGGGCGCAGGTCTTCCCACGCCTGGCCACCCCCACATGAACCGCCGATCCAGTCTTCGCTCACCGAGGCAGAAGCGGCAGCACCGCGCTCGGTCCGAGCAGTTCCGAGTTGCACGACACGCGGCAGTCTGGGCCGTCCGGTGAGTCGGTACCGCTTTGAGGCTTGCTGTTTCGATCTGTGGTGTCGGTGACGTCCGACGCTGAGGAGCGAGCTCAAAGGAGGCCCGTCTTCAATGTTGCACGCCGGATTGGATCTCAGTCGACGCAAGCTCGACGTCTGTCTTCTGAACCACGACGGGGAACAGCTCGACCAGCTCGCCGTCGCGCCTGACGTTGACTCGCTGCGAACGCTCGCGAGACGAGTCGACGAGGTACACGCGGAGCCGGTCTGCGCCGTCGTCGAGTCGATGACCGGCGCTCGGTTCGTCCACGACACGCTCGAGCAGGAGGGCTGGGACGTCGAGATCGCCGACGCCCAGAAGGTGAAGGGCCTCGCGCCGCTGGCCTGCAAGACCGACAAGATCGACTCGATGGTGCTGGCGGTGCTGAGTCACCGCGACCTGGTGCCGGCGATCTGGCTGCCCGATCCGCGGGTCCGCGAGCAGCGCGAGCTGGCGAGGTTCCGGATGCACCTGGTCAAGCACAAGTCGGCGCTCAAGAACCGAGTCGATTCCACGCTGATCAACT
>JBEVKF010000118.1:0-11352 GCA_040509755.1 Thermoleophilaceae bacterium
ATTTGCCCCGAACGCAGGGGTTGCCGACCTGGAGGCGCTGGCCGCGGTCGACGGTCAGCTGCCGGGTGCCCTTCACTTGGCCGTCGGGGGCGGTGCAGGTGAGCGTCCAGCTCTCCTTGACGCCGGTCTCCACGCGCGGGTTGGGGGACTGGAATGTCACGTTCCCGTTGACCCAATCGTCCGGCGGGCTCTGCACCTGGTCGTAGTTGACCACGTGCAGGGTGTACTGACCGGGCGGAGGGTCAAACAGGGTGGCGTCCTCGGTCGTATCCCCGAAGGCCGCCGACTGCGCCACTACCGCGCCGGCCGAGTTCGCCACGTAGATGTCCCAGTCGGTCTGCGGGTTTGACCACTCGATGTGGACGGTGAAGCGTCCGTTGTCAACGCCCGCGGCCGGCCCGTTCACCGTGAACGGAATCGACTCGAACGGCTGTGCCGGGTAGTTCACGTTCTCCGCCGGGATTCCCGGTGGGTTGGCGAGCGTGATGGGCGCCTGTGGCGGACCGGTCGGGTCGCGTCCGTGCCGACCGGCCACGACTGGCCGCGTCGACGGGTTCACGTGCCAGGTGAACGTAGGGCCGGTGGTTTTCAGCTCCGAGCTGAGGGTGTCCTGGAACTGGATCGGATTGCCGATGACGGTCCCGAAGTCGTCCTGCCACACTGGCGAGGTCGAGGTCTGGAACGTCTTCGAGATCCTGAGCGTCGAGCCCGCCGGTGCGGCGCCTTCGATCACCGAGTGGTACGCCGTATCCGCGGTCGCCTTCAGCATCTCGTAGTACGCCTCACGGTTGCCGCCCCTTCCGGCGCCCGCGGCAGGAGGCAGGCCGAGGTACTCGGCCTCCACGCCGACGGCGTATGGCGGGTGGAACTCGCTCGGGCCGATCTCGAACGTGAAGCCGAAGCCGCCCGTCGACCAGAACGACCAGTCCTCGGTCGTGCCGGTGGTGTCGTACAGCCCGAAGCCCGGGTCGTTGGAGTAACCGTTGTGGGCCGTCATGGCCGCGCCTAGCGCCTTGTACTGCGGCTCCTCAAGCGGGAAGCCGAAGTCGGCAACGCCGGGCGGACGCAGTACGAGGTTCGAGTAGGTGTGGTTTGTGATCAGGTTCGTGACCTGACGCGTCGACACCACCTCACGGATGTTCTGCACCTCCGGCTCCGAGAATGGAGCGTCGCCGCGGAACGTATCGTCGGACCACGTCACGCTCGCCCCCGAGCCGCCCCAGAGTCCACCGTAGTTGCGGTTCGGGTCAGTGCCGCGCAGGCGGCCCGCGTTGTTCTTGTCACAGCTACGGCTGCGGTACTGCGGCGGGGTGGATTGCGAGATGCGGCAGTTCTTACGCTTCATCTCGTAGTCGAATAGCGAGAAGTCCCCCAGCGGGGCGGCCTCGCGCGAGATGTTGAACCCATCCGGGTTCACGACGGGCACGATGATCGTGCGCGTCCCCTGCACGAGCGATGTCGTGCGGGGATCACTCCCGTAGTTGCGCAGGAGGTCGTAGGCGAACTCGATCGTGTGCTCGGACGCCGGCCACTCGCGCGCGTGGTGTACGCCCATGTTGAAGAATATGGGCTTGCCGTCCTGGATGTTGGCCGCGTTAGCGGTGATTTCGATCCCGTTCACGTCACGGCCCAGCACGCTCTTATATCTCAGGGTGATCGGCCTGACGAGCGACGGGTACTGCATGGCGAGCTGCTTCATCTCGAGGTCGTAATCGGGCAGACGCCGGTAGGTGTCGCGACCGCTCGGCAACCCAGACCGCGCCGCACGTGCCGCGAAGCGCCGGTCCTTGATCCGGTTACGTCGTGTGCGGGCCGCCAGGTCGGCGATGCGGACGCGGTAGCGGAAGCCGGCGCGCCGCAGGAGGCGGGCGTCGCGGCTGCCGTGGAGCACCACTTCGACGGAGTTGTGGTCGCCGTGCTCGGTCAGATCAAGGCCGAGCGTCTGGAGACGCTCCTTGTCCGCTCGGCGGCGAGTTATGACGTCGACGACCTGCACCTTGCCCGCCGTCTTGTCCTTGGCAATGACGGTGAAGCGAACCGAAATCCGCGCCGTGGCGGCGTCGCCACGGTAGCGGCACGCCTGCACGGTGAGGCGCTCTCCCTTCCGGACGAAGCCTTCGGCGAGCTCATTGCCTGCGAACCCAGCCGAGCCCGCGACCAGACGGCCCTTCGAGCCGAAGACTGCGACGTCCCAGTCGCCAGACGACGCAAGCCGAGCGCTGACAAGCCCGCGCCCCGGTGCGGTTACGCGAACGGCGTCACGCCCCGCGGCGCCAGGCGCAAGCGCGCGATGACAAGCACGGGCCACCGACGACTTCGCGGTGACGGTCTCGGCTGCGGCGGCGGAGGCCGCCAGCGCCAGCGAGCCGAGCAAGGCGACGAGCAAAAAGCCCGCCATGCGCGTACGGCGCTCCCTCCCCGTCCGGGTGAGCCTGAAGCTCATAACGCTCCTCCAACGGTTGGGTGTACAAGGCGCCCGCGTTGACGCGTGGGCGGAGCGATCCTAGAGCAGACGCTGATCGGCGGCTTCCTCCCCCCTACAAGAGAGCGCCCGCTCGCAGCTAGGACGGTCCGCCGCGGCCGGCGAAAGAGCTCGAACGCGGCCCACCACCTGTGCCCGTCCCAGCAATGGTCGGACCGTCCGAATGCCGCGGTCGCCAATGGTTTGTGACGCGCTGACGCGGCATTCCGCGACTGGTTGGGAGCCTGCGATGACGGCCGGGTGATCCCCGAAGAGATATTCGAGGCTGGTGCCGGCCCGACCCCCAGGACGCCGTGCGCGGCCTCGTAGGCGAAGCGCACCCGATCGTGGTCTGGCCGCGCCCGCGAGTCCCAGACCGACCACCAGCTCTCGGGAAGCAGGGCGACGAAGCCAGCGATCAGGCAGCCGATCGTGATCTCCTTCCAGTCGCAGTCGAGTGATGTTCGAGGCGAGTGGTCGGGCCCGCGCACGTTTGCCCGCGGTGGCCCAGTCGGCCCTCCTGCTTACGACCGTCCACCCCTGGCGGCCGCGTACTGGAGCTGAGGGCGCGCGAATCCCCACTCGTCCGTTGGTCAGCTGCAGTCGACCCCGGCGAACGACTGCCTGTACGCGTCGGCCAGCTGTTTCAGCGCGGCCTGGAACTGCTCCTTGGCTCCGCTCACTTAGAGGCTCGAGCTGAGCTTCTTCGCGATCGACTGGAGCTGCGAGGTGAACTCCTTGTTCGCGGAATCGACCTGCTGCCTGCGCTCGTCATTCAGGGCTCCCTGTGCTTCCACGATCTGCTCGAGGTCATCCCGGATCGCGTTCAGGCTGTCCCCCACGCTGGCGATTGTCGCGGTGTCGAGCGTCAGGCCGGAGAGCTCGTCGACCTGCTTCTGGATGCTTGCGCGCGCGTCGCAGACGGCGTCCTGCGCCTGCTCCTCGTCCGACTCCCCGCACGCGCCCAGCAAGCTCCCTAGCAGCAGCACGATGACCAGCGAGCGCTTCATCGCGACGCACTCTCTCAGCCTGCACCAGCGCCCGTCTTCACCCGCATCGGGCGATGCGCGACCGCGCGCCAGCCCCGGCCGCTCGCAGCTGCCCGGATGGCCTGGGCGGCGGGCCTAGGTTCTCTCGATCACACCCGGGCGTGTGAGCGACCAGATCACCCACACGTCGAGCGCGATCACGAGGATCGCCCAGAACGGGTAGTAGGGGATAAAGAAGAAGTTCGCCAGCGCGCTCAGCCCGGCCAGCACAATCGCCGTAACCACCGCCCAAGCCGCGCCGGTGAACAGTCCCCAACCGGCGAACAGCAGCAACACCCCGAGCAGCAGGTGGATCCAGCCCCACGCGCTCGTATCGAGATCAAACGTGTAATTACGCGTTACCAGAAAAAACTCGTCATCGATGATCGCGGCCAACCCCGCGATCACCTGAAAGAGGCCGATCAGGATGATTACGACCGCAGCGAAAACAAGCCCGCCGATCGCCCACCCCGACGGTTGCTGATCCCTGCTTGTCCGGTCGTTCGCCATCGCGGCGCTCCTCCCTCGTCCTTGACACAGGCTCCCATCGATAGGTTCGGCGCACGCTGTCCGATTCCTGCCCACCACCCGGGCCGGGCGACGGGTCAACGTGGACCCGCCGGGTGGGACCCAAATCGGGACCGAAACCATCAGGACCCGGCGCGGAACGGACTCAGGGCATCATCTGCATGTCGGCGCCGTGGGGGCTGGCACCGTCGTGCATGGTGGCGTCCGGTGTGGCGAATCCCGGCACGTCGGCGGGGACCAATGCCACGCCGAGTCCGAGCACGAGTAGCAGCACGGCCACGGTCCGGCGCGCGACTGCCGGCCACGGCAGCAGCTTTTCGCCGGCGATGAACGCGGCGATCAGCGCCATCCAGCCCAGGCTCATCAGGCCGACTGCGAACAGCGCGGCCATCAGCGCCCAGCAGCAACCGAGGCACCAGGCGCCGTGCCGCAGGCCGAGCTCGAGTCCGCCCGCCCGCCCGTGGCGCCAGCGCTCGGCGAGGAACATCATGGGGCTGCGGCACTTCACGAGGCAGGCCCGCTTGAGCGGGGTCAGCTGGTAGGCGGCCGCGGCCACGATCACCCCGCCGGTCAGGTAGCGGCCGGCCGCGTCCCAGGCCAGGAATGCCGGGTCGAGCGCGCGGACCAGCTCGATCAGGCCGTACGCGGCAAGGCCCGCTGCTGTCCAGACGCACAGGTAGCCGGCCACGAACAGCGCCGTCGCGTCGGGCGCCGCCCCCTTTCCTTGCGCGCGATGGCCGGCGCGCAGCCGGTCGTACATCAACACGGTGGGAGCGACCGAGGGAAACATCATCGCCGCCATCATCGCCACCCACACGGTGACGTAGAAACCGAGGCCCCCAAGGTCCATTCCCGGCACCGACTCCATGCCGCCCATGCGGTTGTCCGTGACGAGCCAGGCCACGACCGCAAGCGCGAGCAGCAGGCCGAGCAGGGCGAGCTGGGCGCGCTCCAGCCGGAGCGGTACCGCCGAGCGGCTTGCCCGGGCTGCCTCCAACGCTAGGCCGCCCAGGCGAACGGGTTGGCGAAGCCCGAGCCTCCCTCGAAGGCGAAGTCGATGCCAAACGCGCTCACGCGCGACTTGGTCGCCCGGGCGATCGTGAGGTCCTCTCCCGCCGGGTGGAAGATGCCCACGAGCCTCGCCGGCTCGCCGTTCTCCTTGCCGAACGAAACGACCTCCCGCACCTCCACCTCGCCGTCGTCGCCGACCCTGATTCGATGCGTGCCGCTCTCGTGCGAGACCTCCATCGGGACACGCTCCACACCAAGCAGCTCGCCGATGAGCGGACCGAGCGCCTCCATGGGCCCGCCGAGCTGGCCACCGAATACCGCCCCGAGCTTGTCCGCCTGTTCGTCGGAGGCCTGGTCGTCGATCAGCATGCCGAGCCGCCAGTTGCCCTCGCTCATCATCTTCGGCGTGTCGATCATCGCGGCGACTGTCAGGCCGCTCACATCGACCCCGTCGACCTCGCCCGCCTCGACCTGGAACACCAGGAAGGCGTTACAGCGGTCGCGGTCGGCACCGAAGTCCAGCGAGACCGTGCACGGACATGGCACGTCGCAGGAGCAGTTCTCGAAGTACTGGCCTTGCAGCTTCCACGCCATGCCGTCCTCCTCGATTGCCTGGACCGATTCTCCGCCGGTCGCACCGCCCGAGTCAAGGGCGGAACAGCTACGCGTAGCGTTCCGGGGCGGCCTGGAATGCCTCGCGGCAGCTCGCCGAGCAGAAGTAGCGCGTCCCTCCGGCGTGCTCGGCGTGGTGCGGGGTCAGCTGGCGATCGACGCGCATGCCGCAGACCGGGTCCGTGGCGCCGCGGCTGACCGTCAACCACAGGAGCAGTCCCGCCACCAGCGTGAAGATGGCGTTCAGGACGGCGGTGTAGTTAAGGCTGATGCCCCGGTCGGTGATCGACTCGATCGATGGCCGGCTTTCCGGGACGAGCCCGGCGGCCGAGAAGACCGCGTCGACGATCAGGGCGGCGATCACGATCGCCGCGAGCATCAGCGCGGTTAGCTTGAGAGCGAAGCGGGTGCCGTAGTACTTGCGGTAGATGAGCACGATGGGCAGCGTGATCAGGTCGGCGTAGATGAAGGCGATCACGCCGCCGAAAGACATGCCGCTGGCCCAGAGGACCGCGGCCAGCGGGATGTTGCCGATCGAGCAGACGAAACTCAGAACAGCGATCAGCGGGCCCACAATCAAGTTCTGGGCCGTCTTCAGCGCGGGCGGGGCGTCGTCTAGGAAGATCGCCTGGAAGAAGCTCTCGGGAAGCAGGGCGACAAAGCCGGCGATCAGGAAGCCGATCGTGATCTCCTTCCAGAGCATCTGCAAGTCGGCGCGGAAGTTGTGGGCGACGTCCGACCACGCCTCGACCGAGCCCAGCTTCTCGCGCAGCGTGCGCCGACCCGCGGCGATCGCGTGCTGGTGGCGGGTCTGGGACTCGCGGGCGTGCTCGCGCACCTGCTGCTCCTCCCGCACGGACACGAACAGCCGGACGCCGGCCCACATCAGCAGGATCAGCAGCAGGCCGCCGGCGAACTCGGCAGCGGTGAACTCGGGCCCGAGAAAGACCCACAGGACGATCCCGATCTCGAAGACGAGGTTCGTCGAGGCGAACATGAACGCGACCGCCGCCGGCAACCCGGCGCCCTTCTGAAACGTCGACTTGGCGATGGCGATCGCGGCATAGCTGCACGAAGAGGACGCGGCGCCCAACCCCGTGGCCTTGAGCGTCGCCCGAAGGCCGCGGCCGCCGAGCAGACCCTCCATCTGACCACGGGTGACCCAGGCCTGGACGATGCCCGAGAGGGCGAACCCAAGAATCAGCGCCCACCACACCTCCCACGCCATCTGGAACGCGTTCGCGAGTCCGTCGGCGACCGTCTCAAGAGCTCGGCTGATCGCGGGCCTCCTCGAACGTTTCCCAGGCCTGCCAGATGATGACGGCAGGATGGCCGGATTACGTCATCGCGCGAGCAGATTCAGTCATCTGACGGATGCGATGGGCGATGGCCAGACGTAGATTCGCTATGTCAGCAACCACCAACAGAAAGGAAAGGACATGAGCGAACAAGACACCCCAACCGTTGTTCTGGTCCATGGGGGCTTCGCTGACGCCTCGTTCTGGGGGCCGGTGATCAAGGACCTGCAGGCGCACGACCTGCCGGTGCTGGCGCCTCCGAACCCGCTCCGCGGCTTGGCACACGACGCTGAGTACCTCGCGAGCTACGTCAACCAGATTGACGGTCCGGTGCTCCTCGTCGGCCACTCCTACGGAGGGGCCGTCATCTCGGTCGCCGGCGCCAGCACGCCCAACGCGGTCGGCCTGGTCTACGTCGCGGCGTTCGCCCTCGATGAGGGTGAATCGTTCGGCGAGATTTTCGGCCGGTTCGGCGAGACACCCCTCGTCGGCGCGGTTCGCCCGAGCAACTACCCGCTCGACAACGGCGAGACCGCGGTCGAGCTGACGATCGCTCCCGAGCAGTATCGGGAGGCTTTCGCGGGCGATCTGTCGGATGACCTCATCGAGGTCCTCGCGGTCAGCCAGCGGCCGTTCGCCGCGATCTTCGCGGATCGCGCCGAGGCCGCGGCCTGGAAGTCGCTGCCCTCGTGGGCGGTGGTGGCCACCGCCGACAACGCCATCCCGCCCGACGCCGAGCGGCATATGGCTCAGCGCGCGGGCGCGCAGACGATCGAGGTCGACGCCTCTCATTCGATCGCGCTCTCGCAGCCGGCCGCGGTTTCGGAGTTGATTCGCACGGCCGTGCGTGAGACGTCCCTCACGACGAGTGCGGCGTAGCCACTCCCGAGCCGCAACATGTGCCCCGCGCTTGTTTCGAGCGCGGGGCACATGCATGCCGCAATGACCGCCATCGACATGGACGCACCGCCGTGAGACGATGGCGCACCGATGCTGGCGGTATCGGAGCACAAGGCGCCGCTAGTGGGCCGGGAAGCTGAACTTGAGCAGCTGACCGATCTTCTTGACGCAGTGGACCGCTACGGCGCTGCGCTCGTGGTTCGCGGTGAGCCGGGGATCGGGAAGTCGCGCCTGGTCTCCGAAGTGGCGGACCTCGCGCGCCGGCGCAAGATGACCGTGCTCGCGTCGAGCGGGGTCCAGTCAGAGGCCCGGCTCGCGTTCGCCGGGCTTCAACAGCTGCTGCGGCCGTTGCGCTCCGAGTCGGCCCAGCTCCCCCCATCTCAGCGAGCTGTTCTCGACGCCGCTCTCGGCGTCGGTGGGGAGAATCCGCCGGAGCACTTCCGCATTGCCCTCGCCGTCCTCGATCTCCTGTCGGAGGCGGCCAACGATCATCCGCTGCTCCTGATCGCCGAGGACGCGCACTGGCTCGACCAACCGACAGTGGACATCCTCAGCTTCGTCGCGCGAAGGCTCGAGTCTGAGCCGATCGTCCTCCTGGCCGCAGCGCGGGTGGGATATCCGACGGTATTCAGCGCTGGCGAATTACCGGAACTCCAGCTGCAGCCGCTCGGCATTGAACCGGCAACGCAGCTGCTCGAGGGGCGCGGCGCTCACCTGCCGCCGGGTGAGCGCGCCAGGATCCTGCGCGAAGCTGCTGGGAATCCGCTCGCGCTCGTCGAGCTCCCGGCAATCGCCGACCGCCGCGACGACGAGCACTTGATGCCGGGTCTGGTTCCACTCACCGAGCGCCTCGAACGTGCCTTTGCCGCCCGCGCCGCGGACCTGCCCCGTGAGACGCAGCTGCTGCTCTTGGTCGCGGCCCTCAATGACGGCGAGCGCCTCAGCGAGGTGCTCGAGGCCGGCGGTGCGCTCTCCGAGGAGCCGGTCGCGGTCGAGATGCTGCAGGAAGCGGCTGATGTGGCAATAGTCGCCCTCGACGAGCGCTCCGTCCGCTTCCGACACCCGCTGATGCGCTCGGCCGTCAGCCAAGCCGCCCCGGTCGAGAGTCGGATGAAGGCTCACGAGGCTCTGGCCAATGTGCTCTCCGATCAGCCCGATCGCCGGGTCTGGCATCGGGCCGCTTTGATCAGCGGTCAGCATGAGTCAGTTGCCGTCGAGCTTGAGGAGACGGCGGCTCGTGCTCGTCGGCGCGGCGCGATTGGCGTGGCGGTGACCGCGTTGAGACGGGCTGCGGACCTGAGCGCACCCGAGGGACGGATGTCGCGCCTACTGGCCGCCGCAGCCTTGGCATTCGAGATGGGACAAGCGGATGTCGTTGTGCCGCTCCTACAGGAGGCCGACCGACTCGCTCCCGGACCGATCGAACGTGCGCGGATCACCTGGATCGATGAGGCTGTGAACACCATCGTCCACATCCGCCCGTTGGGGGGAGCCCCACCGGCTAGGTTGCTGATCCAGGCCGCCGAAGAGGCGGGCCAAGCAGGCGACCGGGATCTCCACGTCGAAATCCTTTGGCTTGCGGCTCTCAGGGCTTCGTGGAGCGGCTTGGATCCAGTCACAAGCGACATCCTCCGTGAGGCCGCTACTCGGGTGGGGCCTCCAGATCCCGACGACCCGCGCGTCTTTCTCACGCATGTCTACGCCGACCCGTTCGCAGTGCCTCCAGAGTCCATGGAGAAGCTTCGGGCGATGGTCGCCGACCGCAGCTACGAACGCGAAGCCGTGCATTACCTCGGCTCGGCCGCCTTCAATCTCGGTGCTTTCGAGGTTGCGGACCCCTTGATTCGAGAGCTGGTCGATCTCCTGCGAGACAGTGGGCGACTTGGCCATCTGCCGCGCGGGCTCACGCTCCTGGGAATCGTCGCGGCACGCTTGGCCGACTGGAACACCGCGATTCCGGCGGCCGAGGAGGCGCGCAGGCTGGCCGCCGAACTGGGCGAGCCACAATGGGCGGGCGGCGGCGACGCGGTCGAGGCAATGATCGCCGGGATGCGCGGCGACTGGGAGGCTGCCGAGCGCGTCACGGCCCGGGCGGAGCAGATCGGACTCCAGGCCCAGGCGAATGTGGTTCCGGCGCTGACGCTGCCGGGCCGCGTGCTTGCAGCGCTCGGCTCGTCGCGACATGCCGAGGCGTTCGATACAGCGGAGCGGCTGTTTAGCCCCGAAGACCCGGCCTTTCACCCTTCGATGCGATGCTGGCTGATCGGCGACTTGGCCGAGGCTGCGGTGAACATCGACCGCCGGGACCATGCACTGAGCCGGCTTTCCGAGGTCGAGGCGTTGGTCGGCGACCACCCGGAGACCTGGATCGCGCTCGAGCTCCGCTTTGCGCGCGCGATACTCGAGACCGAGTCGGAGGCCGCGAGCGCCCGCTTTGACGAGGCGCTGTCGGCGGATCTTTCGCGCTGGCCGTTTCAACGAGCCCGCCTGCTCCTCGCACACGGGCGGTGGCTGCGTCGCGAGCGCAGAGTTAGCGATTCCCGCAGTCCGCTGCGGGCGGCGCGTGACATCTTCGACGCGCTCGAGTGCGCCGCCTGGGGCGACCAGGCGCGACGCGAGCTCCGCGCCTCTGGCGAGTCGAGCCGACGTCGCGATCCATCCCTGCGAGATGAGTTGACCGCCCAGGAGCTGCAGATCGCGCAGCTGGCCGGCGAGGGACTTTCGAACCGCGAGATCGGGCGGAAACTATTCGTCTCCCCCCGGACCGTCAGCAGCCACCTCTACCGGATCTACCCAAAGCTCGGAGTAAGCGGTCGAGGCCAGCTGGCGTCGGTCTTGTCTGAAACCGCAGCCGGTTAACCCGCACCCGCGTCGCTGGGATCAGGTGCGGAGATCGCTTTGCGGGGGGCAGTACAGCTGCTAGCCGGCGGTACCCACAGGCGGTGCCACCTCGGCGAGCAGCTCGCGCACGCGCTGGCCGATGTCGTCGCGGATCCGCCGCACGCCGTCGAGGTCGGCGTCGGCCGGGTCATCGACCTCCCAGTCCTCGTAGCGCTTGCCCGGATAGATCGGGCACGCGTCGCCGCAGCCCATCGTGATCACCGCGTCCGCGGCCTGGACAACCTCGTCGGTCATCGGCTTGGGGAACTCCTTGCTGACGTCGACCCCGATCTCCGACATCGCGGTCACGACACCGGGGTGGATCTGGTCGGCCGGCGCGCTGCCCGCGGATCTCACATGCACGCGACCTTCGGCGTAGTGGTCGAGTAGCGCCGCAGCGATCTGGCTGCGCCCAGCGTTCTGCACGCACACGAACAGCACCTCGGGGACGTCCTTGGCGATCGTGCCCTCCAATTGGCCGAGCTCGGCGGTCTGGCAGCCGATGGTATCCATTGACATCTGTCACTTCAATCGGTATATGTAGATCGATGGCTGTCGATCTGGAGCTGGCTCCGAAGCAGAAGCGCCCCGCCGGTGAGCCGTGCTGCGAGCCGGTTGTCTATCCCGACGTCGA
>JBEVKF010000119.1:0-14119 GCA_040509755.1 Thermoleophilaceae bacterium
CTGACAGAAGCGGATATCGGCCTCGCGCCCTACGCCCCCGATGCCCCGACGTACTTCTCCCCACTCAAGCTCTTCGAGTACCTCGCGGCCGGCCTCGCAGTGGTGGCGGCGGACATTCCCGGCGTGAGCGACATCGTTGGGACGGACGGCGCCCTGCTCATGGCCCCTGGCGACGCCAACGCGCTTGCTGCTGCGGTCGCCGTGCTCACCGCGGATGCGGGCGAGCGCGCTCGCCTCAGCCGGAAGGCACGGGCGCTCGCTGCGCAGCACACGTGGGAGAGACGCGCCCGGCGGATCCTCGACGCCGTTGGCGAGCTCTCCTTGCGGGAGGGGGCGGCCGTGTGAGCGACGAGAAACGGAGGAAGAGGCAGATCGCGTCCTCTCCCACGCTTCGCGTGCTGATGCCGTACGTGCGCCATCAATGGTTCCCGCTGGGACTGGCGGCCGCCTCGACGGGCATCCTCGTCGTTGCTGACCTTGGGTCAGCGATCCCGCTCGCATACGTGCTCGACCAATTCTTCGAAAACCCCGAGACCGGCGAGGTCACGGTGAACTCGGGTGTCGATATCGTAAACGTGGCTCTCATCGCCGGCGGAGCGCTGATCGCGCTCGCGGCCGCCGAGGCGTTCACGACGTACGAGTCCGAGCTCCGGCTCCAGCTCGCCGGCGAGCGCATCATCCACGAGCTCCGGCTAGCGATCTACGCCCAGCTCCAGCGCCTCTCGATCTCGTTCCACCACAAGCAGAAGACCGGCGACCTCGTCACGCGCGTGACCGGCGACGTCGACGCGATCGGGGAAATCTTCGCCAAGTCGCTCGGCGAGTTCATATCCTCCTTCCTAGTTCTCCTGATCATCGCCGGCTACTTCATCTACAAGAGCCCGATCTACTTTCTGCTCGCGTTCTCGATCGCCCCCATCCTTGGGTTCCTCAGCCTGTGGTTCAAGGCGCGGGTCCGGCCTGCCTCGAAGCGCATGCGCGGCAAAGAAGGGGAGATCGCGGCGAGGAGCGGCGAGGTACTCGGGGCCATCCAGCAGGTGCAGGCCTTCGGCTCCGAGGAGTACGAGCACAGGCGGATGGCGAAGATCAGCGAGGAGCGCTGGAAGGCGGGTGTCGACGCGTCCAAGATCGAGGGTCGCTACGCAGGCCTCCTCGACTTCACCGGCTCGATCAGCGCGGGGCTGGTTCTCGCCTTCGGCACCTGGCAAGTCTCGAAAGGCCAACTCAGCCTCGGCGAGCTCACCATCGTCGTCAGATACGCGCAGCGCGTCTACCGGCCACTCCGCAACATCGCACGCGAGACGAGCAGGGTGTCGAAGGCGATGGCGCGCGCGGATCGCGTTGCCGAGATTCTCGCCGCCGACGACGTGCTTCCCGACTTGGCGCATGGCTACCGTGGGCCCCGTGCCTCCGGCGAGATCCAGTTCGACCGGGTCGATTTCGGCTACCAGCCCGACCGGCCAGCGCTCCAGGAACTCTCATTGCTCGTGCCGGCGGGCCAGAAGCTCGCTGTGATCGGACGCTCTGGCGCGGGCAAGTCGACAATCGCCGCGCTCGTCGCGCGCTTCTACGACCCCCTGAACGGCCGCGTCCTCATCGACGGCCGCGATGCGCGCGAGTGCTCGCTGCGCTGGCTGCGAAACCAAGTGGGACTCGTCCTCCAGGAAAGCGTCCTCTTCACGGGCACGATCGCCGAGAACATCGCCTACGGGCTCGAGGCGGACCCGAACACGATCGTCGCCGCGGCCAAGTCAGCCGGAGCTCACGACTTCATCGAGGGTCTCCCCGACGGCTACGACACCGAGTTGGGACAACGCGGCGTGGGTCTATCCGGTGGGCAGCGGCAGCGGATCGCGATTGCCCGCACGATCCTGCGCAACCCGGCGATCCTCATCCTCGACGAGCCGACGACCGGCCTCGACTCCACGAGCGAGGCGGAGGTGATGCAGGGTCTCGAGACCCTCATGCAGAACCGGACCACGATCATGATCACCCACTCGCTGGCCCTTGCGCAAACCGCTGACCGGGTGGTCGAGATCGGGGATGGGCACATCCTCCGCCAGGGATCGCCCCAGGAGCTCGAGGCCGACCTCCGCCGCATCCGGAGCGCGGAGGCCGAGGTCGTCACGTCGGGCCGCGTCGCTCCACCGCCGGACGTTGCCCTGCCGCAGATGCCGCGGCTCCTCGACCCGGCGGAGATGGCGCCCGTGCTTCAGCGATCCCTCGGTTGGGACGCGCCACCGCCGGACGTGCGAATCCGCTACCTCCGCTACAAGCCTCGCAAGGACCTCGTCGTGCACTATGGCGTGACGATCAACGACGCGCTGTACGACGCGGTCGCGATCATCGCCGCGCGGCGCGATCTCTCCCGGTGGGCGGCCGAGCCGACCTATCGGCGGCTCGCCGAGTTGGTCGACGGTCGCGCGCCGGCGATCGAGCCGTTGAGCTACGACCCGGAGCTCGACGCCATGATTCAGTGGCTGCCGCTCGACATCGGCCTCCCTGCACTTGCGCAGGATCCCGGCCAGCTTCGACTGCGCCTGCAGGCGGCCGACGTGCACATCCCGGGAAGTGGCGAGGGCGCAGGGCTCCTCGCATACAAGCCCAGGCGGCGAGCTGTGCTTCGTCTCGACTCACATGTGATCAAGATCTACGCGGGCGAGGAGGAGTTCGCGAACGCTGTCACCGGCCTCGAGGTGTCGACGCGGCTGAGAGCGATGCGCGTGCCTGACCGAGAAGCCGTCATACCGGAGATGCGACTCACCTGCCAGACGCTCCTCTCCGGCCGCCGCCCGGACGAGCACCAGGCGACGAGGGCAGCGGGGGCCGAACTCTTCACACTCCATTCTTCGGAGGCCGAGGGATTACGCCCGTTCACGTCGGAGGGCCAGCTCACGGCGGCCGCGGCCTCTGCGGGCAGCGTCGTCGCCGTCGCGCCGGAGCTCGAGCCGCGCCTGAAGGCGATGCTGCACACGCTCGAAGCCACGGCCCCTGACCCCGGCCCCCTCCTTCCCTCGCACGGCGACTTCCACGCGAACCAGCTACTCGAGCTCGATCGCGAGCTAGCTGTCATCGACTTCGACGAGATGTGCGCTGCACCCGCCGCCCTCGACTTCTCGAGCTATATCGCCCACCTCGTTACCGGCGGCACCGACGACCTGGACACCGCCGCCCGTGCCCTACACGGTCTCGTCGAGGGTTACGGCAGCCGACCGCGTGGGGTGTCGTGGTACATCGCGACCTCCATCCTGCGGCGATCGCCCTTCCCCTTCCGCTTCATGGAACCCGAGTGGCCAAAACGCATCGAGAGCATGGTCGCCGCTGCCGAGGAGGCGCTCCACCTGTGAGCACGACGCCCGAGATCCCGCGGGACGATGCCATCCCGCAGATGCGGTTGCTTCTCGACGCCGAGGCGATCACGCCAGTGCTCCAGCGCTCGCTCGGCTCCTTCTCGTCGATCGCGGCCGTGGAGATGAAATACCTCCGCTACAAGCAGGGCAAGAGCATGCTCGTTCGGTACGAGGTCACGATCGACGGCTCGCCGCATGGCGTCGTTGCGCTCGCCCAGCCTGAGGTGGACCTCGGCGCGCACGCCGCCAAGCCGCGAAACCTCGAGCTCGCCCGGAAGGTGGAAGGTCGTACGCCGGCCGAGTCGCCTCTTGCCTACGATCGGGAGCACGACGTCCTTGTCCAGTGGACGCCGCTCGACATCGAACTCCCGGCGCTGGCCGAGCCGCCTGAGCGGCTGCTCGAGCTTCTGGAGCAGGCCGGAGTGAAGCCGCGCGCGGCGGGCGAGTTGCCCCGTCTCGTCCACTTCAAGCCCGGCCGGCGAGGCGTGCTGAGCTTCGGCGATCACTACCTCAAGGTCTATGCGGAGGAAGACAAGTTCGAGCGCGCGGTCACGGGAATGCGCGCCGCCGCAGCGCTGCCGATTCGGTCCGCGCGCTGCGAGGCTACGGTGCCGGAGCTGAACCTCACCGTGCAGTCTTTCGTCGCGGGGGATCCTCCCGCCGGAGCAGCCGAGGTCGCCCCCGAAGCCGGTGCGTTTCTTGCCGTCCTGCACGCAGCCGAGTTCGATGTGCGCCTGACGCCGCCGGCTCACCGTCTGCACGCAGTGGCGGCGACTGCGAGTCTGCTGGCGAGCATCGTTCCGGATCTCGAGTCGCGCCTCCAGAAGCTGATGGCCCGGCTCGAGTCGACGATGCCCGACGGTCCGCTTGTCTTGTCGCACGGGGACTTTCACGCCCGTCAGATGCTCGGGCTCAACGGCGACTTCGGCGTGATCGACTTCGATGCGAGCTGCCGGGCGCCTGCCGCGCTCGACCTCGCTACCTACGTCACCACCGTCGTTCGTGGCGTCGAGGATCTCCCGGTCGGCATGACCACTCTCGACGTTCTCACCGACGCCTACGGCAGCCGCCCGCGCGGCATTCCGTGGTACCTGGCGGCTGTTCTCATTCGGCGTGCGTCGATCCCGTTCCGCGTGTTCCGGAAAGGCTGGCCGGAGCAGGTGGAGGCGCGCGTGGCCGCCGCCGAGGCGGCCCTTGGGTTGTGATCCGGCAGTCCATTCCGGAAGACAAGGCGCTGCCCCAGATGCCGCGCATGCTCGATGTCGAGGCGATGGCTCCCGTTCTCGAGGGGATGCTCGAAGAGTCAACGGTTGCCGCGGTCCGGATCAGTTACCTGCGCTACAGGCCGGGAAGGCGTCTCCTCGTGTGCTACGACGTCGAGACAGCGGAGATGGTGCACCAGGCGGTCGCAGTGGCGAAGGTCGGAGTCGATCTCGCAGCCCAGGCGAGTGATAGACGGAACGCCAGCCTCGTGAGGAAGGCAGGAAGGCGTTCGCCCGCCCGTACGCCGCTCGCCTACGACCCGGGGCTGGACGCGCTGATTCAGTGGTCGCCCGTCGACATCGAGCTGCCTGCTCTCGCCGAGCAACCGGAGAGGTTACGCGACGAGCTCCTGCAAGCCGGGCTCGAGATCGAAGACGACGAGCTGCCGCAACTCGTCAAGCACAAGCCGCTGAACCGGGCGGTGATGCGCCTGAATCGTCACTTCGTGAAGATCTACGCCGACGCGAACGCGTTCGCCGGCTCTGTGCACGCGACCCACAAGGCAGCGTCCCTCCCCGTGTGTACCGCCAGTTGCGAGGCGATCGTGCCTGATCTGCGGATGGCAGCGCAGTCGATGGTGCCAGGCAGCCCGCCCGTGGAAGGCGCCGGCGTCGCCCCGCAAGCCGGAGCCTTGCTCGCGGTCATACATTCCGCCCGGGTGAGCGGCCTGCCGCTCGAGCCACCTGCCGATCAACTCGACGACGCGGTTGGCGACGCGGAGCTCGTGTCCGTCCTCGTCCCCTCCCTCGAGGCTCGAGTCACACGGCTGATGAGCACACTCGAGCTCGACATGCCGGAGGACTCGCTCGTCCCCTCTCACGGGGGTTTCCGGCGCAGCCAGTTGCTCGAGTCGGACAGTGACCTCGGCGTGATCGACTTCGACGGCTTCTGCCGTTCGCCGGCAGCCCGAGATTTGGCGAGCTTCACCGCAGCGATCGTCGAGGAGCCCGACGATCTCCCGAAGGCGGCAGCCGCGCTCGACGTCCTCGCCGACGCCTACGGCCGTCGGCCGCCCGGCCTCACGTGGTACCTCACCACCTACCTGCTAAGGCGAACCCGCCGCCCCTTCACACGCCTGGAGGAAGGCTGGCCCGATGCAATCGAGGAGCGCGTGCGCGCTGCCGAGCTGGCGCTCGAGTTCTAGATGGACACGACCACACAGCGGAAGACGCCGATCCCCGAGGACGAGAAGCTTCCTCAGATCGCGCAGATCCTCGACACCGACGCGATGGCGTCGTTCCTGGCGCGGTCGCTCGACAGGGACGAGTCGCTCGATAGCGTCCGGATCCGCTACCTCCGCTACCGGTACGGCAAGAACCTCGTCGTCCACTACGAGGTCGAGATCGACGGTGTCCGCCGGCACGCCGTCTCGATCACGTCGTCGAAGTACGACCTTTCGGGCGAGCCGGCGCGCCCCGAGCACCGCCTGCGGGCGAGGCTCGTCAAAGGGCGCTCACCCGCAGCGGTTCCCTTCACCTACGCGCCCGAGTTGCAGGCGCTGATCCACTGGCTGCCCTTCGATCCCGATCTACCGGCGCTCTCCGAGCCGCCGCGGTCGCTTCGACACCGGCTCGAGCGCGAGGGAGTCGAACATCTGTCGGCCGACGGCGAACCCCTCCTCCTTCAGTACCGGCCTCGACGTCGCGCCACGCTCCGCGTCGACTCTCACGTCGTGAAGATCTACAGGTACGAGACCGATTTCGACGAGGGCGTGCGCGGGCTGCACGCGTCTGCCGACATGGCATCGGTGCGGACAGCCCGTTGCGAGGCGGTCGTGCCCGAGTGGAAGCTCACGGTGCAGGAGCTCCTACCCGGTACTCCGCCGGAGCGCCGCGCCGAGGCCGCCCGCGACGCCGGCGCCGTCCTCGCCGGGCTCCATGCCTCAGACCTTCGCAGCCTCCCGCCAGTGCTGCCCGCCGACCGGCTCAAGGCCGTGGCCGAGTCCGTCAAGCTCGTGTCGGCGGTTGCGCCGAACCTGGCAACGCGATCGCAGTCGTTGCTCGGCCGGCTCGAATCGGAGTCTCCCGAGAGCGTTCTGCTCGTGCCCTCTCACGGCGACTACCACGGCGGGCAGCTGCTTGAACTGGCTGAAGGCGGGTACGCGCTCATCGACTTCGACCTGCTAGGCATCGCCGCGCCCGCGCTCGACGTCGCAAACTACGCGGGCCACCTGGTCGCTCAGGAAGGGCTGGACGTGACTGCTGCGGGGACGATCCTCGACGCCTTGGTCGAGGGCTACGGCAGTCGGCCGGCCGGGCTGTCGTGGTATCTGAGTGCTGCCATCCTTCGCTCCGCACGCGGCCCTTTCAAGCGGTTCGAGCAGAACTGGCCGGAGCGAATCGAGACGACCGTCGGCGCCGCGGAGGCAGCGCTCGAGCTGTGATCGAGCGACTCGAGCCCCTCCTTGGCGCACCTGTCTCGCTCGAGACGCTGAAGCACAAGCCCGAGCGGCGCACAACGCTGAGAGCCAGCGGGGCACGGCGGAACGCGATCGTCAAGGTGTATGCGTCGACTCGGGCGCCGACCGTCGCAGCGCGTATCGCCGCGCTCGCAACAGGCCCGGACGACGTGGAGATCCCCGAGGTGCTGCTGTGCGACGCCGAGCTTCACCTTCTCGTCCTCTCAGAGGTTCCTGGAGTGCCTCTCCGCGAAGCGCTGCTGGCGGGAGATGACGAGACGTGCGAGCGTGCGGGTTCGGCACTCGGCACATGGCATCGGGCCTGGTCTGGCATGAGCCCGGAGCCTCTCGTGCCGCACACGGCCGAGCGCGAGATCGAGATCCTCAGCTCTCGGATCGACCGTGCGCCGGACGAGATCGCCGGCCTCGTGCGTGCCGAGTTGCCAGCGGTCGCGGAAGGGGACTGGGCTCCCGCCACGGTTGTTCATCGCGATCTCTACGAAGAGCAGATCATGGTCGACGAGCGGATCGGACTGATCGACCTGGACGACGCGGCGCTAGGCCCACCCGAGCTCGACGTCGGCAACCTTCTTGCGCACGTGGAGTTGCTCTCCCTCCGGGCGACAACCGACCTGACCGCAGCCGTCGAGGCTTTGCTCAAGGGCTATCGGCAGAGCGGGACGCCCCTCGACGCGGCGCTGCTCGCTCGGTGCCAGACGCTCACGTCGTTGCGCCTCGCCTGCATCCACGAGATGCGCTCCCTCGTCGACAGAGCACAGCCCGCGCTCTCGACGGAACCTGGCCGAGGAGCGCCGAGGTGACCGCGGGCTCCGTGCTCGAGCGGAGCCAATTCATCCGCGACGCCGTTTCGGTCGTTGTTGGCAGCCGGAGGGAGGAGTGACCGTTCTTCTCCTCGCTCGACACGGCGAGACCGATTGGACGCGCTCGAAGCGCTGGCAGGGCCACGCGGACCCACCGCTCAACGCGCGCGGCCGCGAGCAGGCACGCGCTCTTGCGCGCGTGCTCCTCGACGTACCCCTGGACGCGATCTACTCGAGCGACCTGCGACGCGCGTCGGAGACGGCGGCCATCGTCGCCCACATCATGGAAATCGAGGTTCGTCTCGAACCGGAGCTCCGCGAGAACGACTTCGGCGACTGGACCGGACTCACGCGAGACGAGGTCGAGCGTCGGTTTCCCGAAGGGGCGCTTCGCAGGAGGCGCGGGCTCAAGGGCTGGAGGGGCGGCGAGAGCTACGAGGAGATGGCCGAGCGAGTCGTTCGAGCGCTGACACGGATCGCCGCCCCGCACGCCGGGAAGCAGATACTCGTCGTCACGCACAACGGACCGATCCGTGCGACCCACGCCCACGCACTGGGAATCCCGTATGCGGAATACCGACAAACAGCGAAGAGCATCAGGAAAGGCACCGTCTCGGCGGTCAGTCTGGAGAAAGACGTCTGGAACCGTCTCGATTCCGCTCTAGGCGCACTGCCGGCTCAAGCACTGTTCGTCGCCCAAGCCGTCTCCGAGTGGAATCCTGTACTTCTGATGCTCGAAGCTCTGCCGGCTTGAGTCGGGCCTCGCCCGCGGTCGGCGAGGAGGCCTGGCCCGGTTCGGACTCGCCGAGTAGCGCTACGCAGGAGTGGCGAAGACCGCAAGCCGGGCCAGAACGCGCTGCTCGGCAGCCTCGTCGCCCATCCTCACAGCGACTTTCTGCGCGCGCCTCCACTGCTCGGCCGCCTGAGCACGGGCGTCGAGTGCCGCAGCCTTGTCCCCGGCCCGTTCGAGGTAGTCGAGTGCCTTCGGGAAGTTCTGGCTGCGCGCGTAGTGGTGCGCGATGAGCTCGAGATAGTCGTCGAGCGACGCGGCAAAGAGTTCTTCGAGCGCCGATGCCACCCGCCCGTGAAGCTCTTGCAGGCGAGCCGCGGTCAACGTCGACAATGCCGCCTCTTGGACGAGACCATGCCTGAACGAGCACTCGAGCTCCGGATAGCGCCGCAGCTCCCGTACGATGTCTGCCCGGAACAGCACCGCGAGGTCGTCGGCGACGTCGCTGCTGTCTGCGACGCGCTCGAGGACCCGGACCGGAAACGTCCGGCCCACGACTGCGGCAACCTGGGCGAGCCGGCGCGCTCCCTCCGGCAGGCGGTCGATGCGGGCAACGAGGAGGTTCTCCACCGCCGGCGGCAGTGTGGTCGCCCTCACGCTCACCGTCCACGTCTGGCGTTTCTCCGCGCCGCCCGCCTCGACGAGGGCACCGAGGAGCTCCTCGAGGTAGAGCGGATTACCTTCCGCGCGGTCGACGATGAACCGACTCGAGGCATCGTCGAGATCGGGCGCGAGCACCCGTAGGTACGCGCTGGTGGCGCTCTCGGACAGCGGGCCGAGCATCACCTCGGCGGTTCGGTGCGCGTACTCGGCGAGAATGCGAAGGCGGAGGCGCGCCGTTTCCGGGGCCGTATCGGGCCGTGACGTGACGACCAGCAGAAGTGGCGCGCGATCCGTCACCTCGAGGAGATCCTCGGCGAGCTCCCTCGTCGAGCGGTCCGCGTAGTGAATGTCCTCGAGGGCCAGCACGACCGGCCCTCGCTCGGCGAGCGCCTCGATCCAGGTTCGGTAGGCGCGGTGGAGCTCCGCTGCGAGCGCGTCCGGCGAAAGATCGCGAATCCGCGCCTCGAGCTCGGGCTCGAGCTTCACCGACAGGAGCCGACCGAGAGCCGGGAGGACGTCCGGCAGGCGCGGCCCGAGCAAGCCGCCCAATTTTGCGCGCGCCTTGGTACGTACGGCGATCTCCGCCTCGCCGTCCTGGATACCGAGCCAGCTCCGGAGCATCTCCGCGAACGGCCAGTAGAGCAGCTCGCCGCCGTACGAAGGACAGTGCTGTTCCAGCCATGTCGTCCCCTCCGCGACCATGCTTCGCAGCTCGACGAGCAGCCGTGACTTGCCGATCCCCGCGTCCCCGATGAAGAGCACCACCTGGCCGCGACCAGACTCGAGCTCGTGTACGACAACGCGAAGGCGGGCAACCTCGGGACCTCGGCCCACGAGTACGCCCGAGGCCGCGGGACGCCCCTCGGTTGCCCCCGCCAGCCGCCATGACGTCACCGGTTTGGATCGGCCTTTGACGCTGATCTCGCCGATCGGGTCGAGCAGAAACCGCTTTCCGAGATGGCGCGCCGTCGAGTCGCCGACGACGATCGATCCGGGCGCAGCAGCGGCCTGAAGGCGGGCGGCGACGTTGGTGGCATCCCCCAGGGCGACCGGTTGGGGATCGGCACCGCCGACCGTGCCAACCGCCGCCTGCCCGCTGTTGACGCCGACTCGTACGTCGAAGTCCGCGATTCCCCATGCAGCTTCGATGTCGCGAGCGTATTCGGCGACGACGGCGATGATGCGCAGCGCGGCCCGCGCGGCACGCTCCGGATCGTCCTCGTGCGCGGCCGGAACGCCGAAGTAGGCGCAGATGCCGTCGCCGGCGTATGCCTGCACGAAGCCTCCGAATTCCTCGACCGTTCGGCTCATGCGACTTACGCACTCGCCGACGAGCGCCTTCACCTCGTCGGGCGCGAGCCGCTCCCCGAGCGCGGTCGACCCGACGATGTCGGCAAAGAGGACCGTGACCGGTCGCAACTCGTCTGTTCGAGCCATCGCCCCCATTCTCGCATCGGCCGGCCATTCCCCACGTCCACACCGTCCTCTGCACGACGCCGATCTCGTCCTCGCAATCGTTCGCGTCAGGGCTGAACCAGGAGATGCGCCCTTGTCGCCGCTCCCGCACGCGTGCTACCAAGACCACGCACCCGAGTCAGCGGAGGATGCGACCAAGGCCGGAAACCCGCTTGGAACAAGCGGAGGGGGAGGGATTTGAACCCTCGAGGCGCTTGCACGCCTAACGGTTTTCGAGACCGCCCCGTTCGGCCGCTCCGGCACCCCTCCGTGGGAGGTACAGGGTAGCCGCGGCCCGAGATACCCGGAGTGCTCCAGGGGCCGGCGGGACAGTCCGATATCCTAACCGTCCCGCGGAGAAGTGGCCGAGTGGCTGAAGGCGGCGCCCTGCTAAGGCGTTAGGTGGGGAAAACCCTGCCTCGAGGGTTCGAATCCCTCCTTCTCCGCCTCTCGGGCCGGCAAAAGGCGCCGGTTCGTGTTCATCGAGGAATCATGTGGCGATGTTACGGTCGCGTCTGGAGCCCTTTCCCCAGGGCCAGTAGTGGGCTGGAGGCGATGACCGTTTGGTCGTCGCCTCCGCCGTTTACGAGGCACGGACCTCGAGAACTCCCTCGTTCGGCCGGCCGTCTCGACGACCTAGCCGTTCGGGTCGTGTACTCCCCCATTTGGAGGGGCGCGAAGCGAGGCGAGTTCGACCCGTTATCCAGTGCACACGGCCGGGCGCGACAAGGGAGGGGAAAGTTCCGTCCTGGGGGAAGCAGCAACGCGCGAGCAGCGTCGCGCCCGGCCGTGATCTACCTCGCTTCGGCTGACGAAGCCGAGCACGCAATGCCTTCGTCGCATCGGTCATTCGGCATTCGTTCGGACACCGTCGAGAGCGTCCTCGAGCTCGCGAAGCGCGCTGAAGATCGACTCGGAGAAGGTCGGATACGGCTGAATGGTGTCCAGGAGCACGTCCAGTGGAACCTGGGCGCGAACGGCCAGCGTCAACTGGCCGAGCCACTCGCCCGCCTCCGGACACACCGCGACGGAACCCACGAGAACGCGCCGTCGCGCATCGGCGGCGAGCTTCAGGAAACCCGGCCGACGCGGACGCTCGTACGTCGAGAGCCGTCCGCCGTCGATCTCGTAGCGCGCGGTCACGATTCCGTCGCCGTCCATGACGCCGACCGTCGCGACCTGGGGGTCGGTGAAGACGGCCGCCGGAATCGCGCGATAGTCCGCGGTGACGTCGAGCCCGGCGATGTTCGCAGCTGCGACGCGCGCCTGGTACTTGCCGAGGTGTGTCAGTAGCCCGACGCCTGCGACATCGCCCAGCGCCCAGACGCCGCTGCCCGCACTCAGACGGTCGTCCACGGTGATTCCACGTTCGGTGATCTCCACACCGAGTTGCTCGAGCCCGAGTCCGTGGACGTTCGGCCGACGCCCCGCGGAGACGAGAAGACGGTCGGCTGTAAGCGTCTCGCCCGAGGCGAGGTGGATTCTGAAGCGGGAACCGGCCTTCTCCGCTCGCTTGCTGTTCGCATTGACGAGCACGCGGATCCCTTCCTGCTCCAACCGCTCGCGGAGCAGCGGTCCGGCGTCGCGATCGAGCCTCGCCAGGATGCGGTCGTGGTACTCGACGATCGTCACATCGGTTCCCATGCGTCGGAAGAACTGCGCGAGCTCCACCCCGACTGGGCCTCCGCCGAGAACGATGAGGCTCTCGGGGACGAGCCCTGGCCAGACGGCTTCGCGGTTCGTCCAGAAGTCGAGCCCCTCGAGCCCTTCGACCGGCGGCACCGCAGACGTCGATCCGGTCGCGACGACGAGGTGCGCGTACTCGATCTCGCGGCCGTCGACCGCGACGGCGCCCGGCCTCGCGACGTGCGCCTCGCCGCGGACGAGCTCGGCGCGCTGATCGGCGAGCCAACCCGCGTGCCAGGAGTCGTCTCGTCCGTCGGTGACCTGATCGCGCCACCAGAAGACGCGTTCCGCGTCGAGCTCGCCGGTGACACTCTCGGCCGCGCCGGGAGCGAGTCGGGCCGCGGCCAGCACCTCCGCCGGACGCAGCAGCGTCTTCGTCGGGACGCACGCGTAGTAGGAGCACTCGCCACCCGCGAGCTCGCGCTCGATGACGACGATCTCGACGTCCGCGTCGAGCCGACGCAGAGCGCCGACGAAGTGCTCGCCGCTCGAGCCGGCGCCGAGCACAACCACAGGGCCTCTAGCCATATGCCGCTCGCTTTCTCGAGATGGAATGGGGTCAGACCCGTGGGGTCTGACCCCAAGCGGAGATGGCGGGATTTGAACCCGCGACGCACCTTTCAGCACGTACGCGATTTCCCGTCGCGCTCCTTCGGCCGCTCGGACACCTCTCCACGAACGAGTCAGCGTAGCGAGGCTAGCCCTCGGCGACCGACGAGACGTACGCTGCGACGTCCTGTATCTGCTGCTCGCTGAGCGAGCCTGCGAACGAGGGCATCACGCCTTGGCCGTCGGTGACGCGCTCGACGACCTTGTCGTAGGACGGACTCGCGGCGTCGAGGTTCGGGCCGACCGACCCCGACGTGCCTGCGTCGGACAGCGTGTGGCAGCCGCTGCAAGAGGGCTGGGCGACGGTGAGGAAGACCTCTCTGCCCGCGGCCGGGTCGCCCGCGGCCTCCGTCGTCCCTGTCGTGTCGGTCGTCCCGGTCGTCTCGGTCGTCTCGGTCGTCTGCGTAGCCGTCGTTTCGGTCTCGGTCGGCCCCGGCGTGGTGGTCTCCGTGCCCGTCGTCTCGCCCGGCGGTGCGGCCTCCGCGTGCACCGGCTCGTCCGCCTCGCCGATCTCCGCAAGAACGAGCACGGCGGTCATCTGCGCCGCGAAGAGCCCGACGCACACCAGGAGGAAGATTCCGAGCCCGCGGCCCGGGAATCCGGGCCGTGACCGCGGGATCACGAGCGCGACGGTCAGCGCGAACGCGATGAAGACTGCCGCGACGACGAGGAGTGCCGTCTCGTACCCGGTCAGCGCCAGCAGCACGGGCAGGACGCTACCACGGTGCCTGGCGCCGAGACTCCGTTACTGCTCGAGCGGCGCCATGGTCAATCCGAACCCCTCGAGCCCTGCCCAGTAGAGCTCGGCCTGCTCTTTCTCGCCGGACCAGACGATCGCCTGACCGGTGTCGTGGATACGGTTCGCGAACTCCATACCACGGTCATAGCTGACCCCGGGCAGAACACTCGACAGCGCGAACGCAACGCCCTCGAACGTGTTGTGGTTGTCATTCAAGACTATGACGCGCCACGCCCGCCCGAGCCCGCTTCCGGTGCTTCGCCGAGTGCGCGGTCGTGGCGGTGTCAGCGTCGCCGGAGCCACGGCGTGAACGTACCAGGGGCTGCGCTACCCTACGCCTCCCCGGGCGCATAGCTCAGCGGGAGAGCGCTCGCTTCACACGCGAGAGGTCCCTGGTTCGATCCC
>JBEVKF010000120.1:0-21364 GCA_040509755.1 Thermoleophilaceae bacterium
AATATCTGGACGGCCAGCGGCATGCCGGTCTCGTCGCGACCGGCCGGAACGCTGACTGCCGGAAGCCCGAATGCGGTGGGCCAGGTGCAGAGCGTCATCTTGCCGCCGGGGCGCGTGGGCTCTCCGTCGACCGTCTTAATGCCCTCGGCGGCCAGGGGAGCCGGCACGGGGGTGACAGGGCACAGCGCAATCGGCCGGCGCTCCATCCACTCGTCCGCCTCGGACTGGAGCTCGTTCAGGCGCCGTCCCGCATCGAGGTAGGCGCCGAGGTCAGGCCGCAGCGTCTTCAGCATCGTGACCATTCCCCGCCCGTTGCGAGACAGCTCGTCCTCGCGCCCGGTCGTTAGGCCGGGGACGTAGTGGGCGAGCTCGGTCTCGACGAGCGTGTCGAAGAGCGCGCGTGCCTCTCCTGGCGAAGGAGGTTGCGCGTCTTCCAGGTGGTGCCCGCGCTCGGCCAGGGCGCGCGCCGCCCGGCGCACCGCGCCGCGGCATGCGGCGGCCACCGGCTGCAGTCCGTCCTCCTCGTAGACCGCCACCGCGAAGGGCCCGGGCTCGGGCGGCGCCAGACCCGCCCCCGCCATGCAGCGCAGGCCGAGCTCGAGATCCGCCGCGGTGCGCGCCATCGGGCCGATCGTGACGAAGAGCTGCCACGCGGGCGGCAGCCCGAAGCCGGCGTGCCCGGCGACCGATACCAGCCCGCGCGACGGCTTGTGGCCGAACACGCCACACCGCGCGGCGGGATTGCGGATCGAGCTGGCCAGATCGGACCCCACCCCGAGCGCCGACATGCCCATGGCGAGCGCCGCCGCCTCGCCACCGGACGAGCCACCCGGGGTGCGGGCGGGATCGTGCGGGTTGGAGGTTGTCCCGTAGACCTCGTTGTCGGCGTCGTAGAAGCAGCAGAACTCCGGGATGTTGGTCTTGTCCAGCACGATCCCTCCGGCCGCGCACAGGCCCCCCACGGCCGGGGCGTCGACCCTCCCGAGCCGGCCGGCGTCCAAGCGCGAGCCGTTGGTAAAGGGCAGGCCCTCGAGCTCAACCGCCTCCTTGACCGTTATCGGCACCCCGTGGAGCGGGCCGACATCGTTCCCGGCGGCCAGCGCCCGCTCGGCCACGCGCGCCTCCTCGCGGGCGCGCTCGAAGCACCGCACCACCACGGCGTTCACGGTTGGGATCGAGCCGCTCGATGGTCTCGATGTGGGCCTCGACCGCCTCGACCGGGCCCAGCTCGCGGCGCCGGATCGCGGCTGCCAGCTCAGTTGCCGAGCGCATCACAGCCCCGGCGGCAGTTCGCCCGCGTCGATCAGCCGCCGGATCTCGCTGTTCTTGCGCGGGTTGAGCGACACGTGGCGCTGGCCGACGCTCGGCTTCTGAGCGAGCAGCCCGGCGCCCACCAGCTCCTCGCCCACCTCGTAGGCGAGCGCGCGCTCGTTGCCCGCAAAGCCGCGTGCCAGGTGGTCGAAGGCGGTGTGGTATCCGCCCCACTTGCCCATGCCGTCGAGTCTTTGCAGGATGCGCCTCATCACGCGGCGGCGCGGATCCGGATCGTCGTGGGCGCGCGTCACTGAGCCCTCGGGCTCGAGCAGGAGCAGCAGCTGCGGCTCGAGCGCCTCGACGGACTCCTCGTCGAGCGGTGAGCCGCCCATCCGGGTCACGGCCTCGGCCACCCGCAGCGGGTGGGTCGAGCCAATCGGCGGACGCAGGTCCACCGGCTCGAGGGCGTGGGCCGGCAGGAGGAGAGCGTGGGCGCGCAGCCGGTCGATGCCGGCCGCCGCGTCGTCGAGCGCCTCGCGCGCGTAATCGGCGGCCCAGCGAGGCTCGCCGGCCGGGAGGCTCAGCGCCAGAAAACCGTCGTGGGCGCCGAGCAGCAGCGCCAGCTCGTGCGGGCCGCGCGGCGGCCCGGGCTCGGCCGCCTCCACGAGGCAGGCCACGCCGGCGGCCGCCAGGGCGCCGCCGCGCTCGGTCACCGCCTCGGGGTCGGCGCGCAGCTCGGGCGCCAGCGGCAGCACAGCGATCAGGGCGGCCTCGGCCGGAGCCACTGCGAGCACGATCGGGCGGTCGCGCCCTGTGCGCGCCTCCTCGAGCTCGCGCATCCCGCGCGCCAGCTCGCCTCGAAGCAGCTCGCGCAGCCTGGCGCCGTATTCGGGCGCGGCGTCCGCACCGCCGGCGTCGGCGAGCGCGAGGTCGAGCTCGCTCGGCGTTTGCATGGGGTCAATCTATGGGTAGCCAAGGTGTCGAGATGAAGCTGCTGCGCATATACCTGCAGGACCACCTCGCCGGCGCCACGGGCGGCGTGGAGCTCGCCCGCCGCGCCCGCGCCGCAAACCAGGGGACGACCTACGGCGACCCCCTGGCGAAGCTCGCCGACGAGATCGAAGCCGACCGGCGCGCGCTCGAAGGAATCATGGATGACCTCGGCTTCGGCGCCGACCGCGCGAAGAACATCGCCTTCTGGGCCGCCGAGAAAGCAGGGCGCCTCAAGCTCAACGGCCAGCTCACGGGCTACTCGCCGCTGTCGCGCCTCACAGAGCTCGAGGGGCTCATTGCCGGGATCAACGGCAAGCTCTCGCTCTGGCGCTCCCTGCTCGAGGTCGCCCCGAGCCAGCCGAAGCTCGACCAGGAGCGGCTCCAGCGCCTGCTCGAGCGCGGCGAGGAGCAGCTGAAGACCGTCGGGGAGCTGCGCACGCGCGCCGCCCGCGACGCCCTGCTCTCCTAAGCTCGCCCCCCATGACCTGGGAGCCCGAGCTCGAGGAGCTCCGCCGGCGCGAGGAGCTGGCGCGCCGCATGGGCGGCGAGGAGCGCGTCGAGCGCCAGCACGCGTCGGGCCGGCTCACGGTGCGCGAGCGGATCGAGCGGCTGCTCGACACCGGTTCGTTCCACGAGACGGGCGCGCTCGCGGGCCGCGGGAGCTACGGCGACGACGGCCAGCTGGCCGACTTCCTGCCCGCGAACACCGTCATCGGACAGGGCAGGATCGACGGCCGCCGCGCGGTGGTGCAGGGCGACGACTTCACGATCCGCGGTGGCGCCGCCGACGCCGCGATCTGGGAGAAGACCGTCTATGCCGAGCGGCTCGCCCACGACCTGCGCATCCCGCTCGTGCGGCTCGTCGACGGCACGGGCGGCGGCGGCTCGGTCAAGTCGCTCGAGCAGATGGGCTTCTCCTACGTGCCTCCCCTGCCCGGCTTCGAGCTCGTCGTGGAGAACCTCTCGATCGTGCCGGTGGCAGCTGCCGCCCTGGGGCCGGTGGCGGGCCTGGGCGCCGCGCGCGTGGTCTGCTCGCACTTCTCGGTGATCGTCAAGGGCACGGCGCAGCTGTTCGTGGCCGGCCCGCCCGTCGTCGCGATGGCGGGCCTGGGTGAAGCGCCCGACAAGGAGGAGCTGGGCGGCGCGCGGCTCCAGGCGCGCGCCGGCGCGGTCGACAACATCGCCTCCGACGAGGACGACGGCCTCGATCAACTGAAGCGCTTCCTCGCCTTTCTGCCCGCGAACGTTTGGGAGGCCCCGCCCGTCAGCGAAGCAGCCGATCCCGCCGACCGCCGCGACCCGGAGCTGATCTCGATCGTGCCGCGCGATCCGCGCCGGCCCTACAAGATGCGCGCGATCCTCGAAGCGGTGCTCGACCGCGGCTCGCTATTCGAGCTCGGCGCGGGCTTCGGGCGCTCCACGGTCACGTGTCTCGCACGACTCGGCGGGCGGCCGGTCGGCGTGCTCGCCTCAGACCCCGAGCACTACGGCGGCGGAGTGACCGCCGACGCGGCTGAGAAGACCGCGCGCTTTGTCGACCTCTGCGACCAGTTCCATCTGCCCGTGGTGAATTTCGTCGACATCCCCGGCTTCGTGATCGGCACCGCCGCCGAGCGGGCCGGCACGATCCGCCGGGGAGCGCGCGGCCTGTATGCGACGGTACAGGCGACCGTGCCATGGGTGTCGATCCTTGTGCGCAAGGTCTACGGCTTGGCGGGCGCGGGCCACGGCGACGGCTCGCGCCTCAATCTGCGCTTCGCCTGGCCCTCGGGCACCTGGGGCTCGCTGCCGATGGCCGGCGGCCTCGAGGCGGCCTACCGCCGCGAGCTCGAGGCCGCGGACGACCCGGTGGCGCTGCGCGAAGAGATCGCCGCTCGCCTCGAGGCAGTCACCTCGCCATTTCGCACGGCTGAGCGCTTCAGCGTGGAGGAGATAATCGACCCGCGCGACACGCGCCCGATCCTGTGCGATTGGGCCGAACGCGCACACGAGCTTCTGCAGCACGAGTTGCACGCCGGGCCGAAGTTGCGCGGTCCGCGACCCTAGGTCGCGCAATAGCCGGCGGACTGCACGCCCGCCGTCTTGGCTGCGATCATCGTGCCGGTGTCAGGGAGGCGCAAGAAGCGGCACGGACGTCGCGCGGGCTGGACCGAGGCCCACGTGAGACGGCTGTTCTGGCGGGCAGGGTTCGGCGCCACGCCGCGCGAGGCACGCCACTGGGCCCGGCGCGGCAAGGCCGCGACGATTCGCTGGCTGCTCAACGGAGGACCGGCCCCGGCCCCCCGCATCGCGGCCCCGAACATCGGCGGCGCCCCGCTCGACCCGGTGAACGAGTACAGCCACGACGCGCTCTGGTGGCTGGACCGCATGGTGCGTTCGCCGCGCCCACTGCACGAGAAGCTCACGCTCTTCTGGCACGACCACTTCGCCACGACCGACCAGGACACCCCGCTGATGCTGGCCCAGAACCGGACGCTGCGCCGCCACGCGCTCGGTTCGTTTCCCGTCCTGCTGCGCGAGGTCACGCGCGATCCGGCCATGCTGCTGCACCTCTCGCTTGCCAACTCCGACCCCGAGGCGCCGAACGAGAACTTCGCCCGTGAGCTGATGGAGCTCTACGCGCTCGGCCGCGGCTACACCGAGCGCGACATCCGCGAGGCCGCGCGTGCGCTCACGGGCTTTCGCGCGGACTGGGAGGACGACGGCAGCGTGCGCACCTACTACGACGCCGAGTACCACGACCGCGGGCGCAAGAGCATCTTCGGCCACCGCGGGCGCCACAACTGGCAGGACGTGCTCTCACTGTGCGTCAGGCATCCCGCTCACGCGCCGTTTCTGTGCGGCAAGCTCTGGGAGTTCTTCGTGGGCGCGCCGCCGCCCCGCGCCACCCGCGCGAGGCTCGCCTCGATCTACCGCCGCTCGGGTCGCCGCACCCGGCCCGTGGTGGCCGCGATTCTCGCCCACCCGGCGCTCTACCGGCAGCTCGACGCCCCGGCGATGGTCAAGTCGCCGGTTGTGTTCCTGGCAGGTGCGCTGCGCAGCTCGGGCCAGGGCATCGAGCGCGATTCCTGGGGCTGGCTGCTGACCGGCATGGGCCAGATGCCGTTCCGGCCGCCCTCAGTGGCCGGCTGGGAGTGGGGCACCGCATGGCTTTCGACGAACTCCATGCGGGTCCGCTTCGACGCCGCCAACCACCTGCTCGACACGCCGCGCATCCGCGTGGAGGACGACGCCACGCCGACCAACCTCTCCCCCGCTCGCGCGCTCGCGCGGGCCCGGCGCGCGGTCGGCCAGCCGTGGATCTCGCCGCGAGCCGAGAACGACCTGTTGCGCGTGGCGCGCCGGCTGCTGCGCGATCGAAAGCTCGCCGAAGGCGAATGGCGCCAGCCCGAGCAGCAGCGCGCCGACATGTGCCAGCGGGTGCTTCGCCAGCTGCTGCTGGCCGGCCCGGACGGGCAGGTTCACTGATGAGTCGCCACCGCGCCTGCGACGACTTCCACCGAAGCTCGGAGGCCGTTCGCCGCGACTTCCTCGGCGGAGGCGGCCTCACGCGCCGGCAGGTGTTCGGGGCCGGTCTCGGCGCGGGCCTGGCGCTCTACGGAGCCAAGGCGATGCCGCTCACGCGCGTGTTCGAGGCGGCGGCCGCCGACGCCGCGGCGGCGCCCGACGCCCCCGTCCTGGTGTCGGTCTTCCTCCCCGGCGGCGTGGATCTGCTCGACACGCTCGTCCCGCTGCACGACTACGGTCGATACGCCGACCTCCACCCCAAGCTGAAGGTGCAGGGCGAATCGCTCGCGGGCGCAGGCTTCGGCGTCCACCCGTCGCTGGCGCGCGGCAGCGGCGGCGGCGTCAAGGGACTGTTCGAGCGCGGCAAGATCGGTTTCCTGCCGGGCATCGACTACGCCAACCCGGACCTCTCGCACTTCCACTCGCGCCATTTCTGGGAGACCGGGCTGATCACGACGGACGGCGCGCCGGGGTGGCTCGGGCGCTGGCTCGACCGCTCTGGCGGCGCCGACAACCCGCTGCAGGGCGTCTCGATGGGCTGGGGGCTGTCGCCGGTGATGCGCTCGGGCCACGCACCAGTGGCCGCGGTGGCGTCGCCCGGCGACGCCGCGTTCTGGATCCGGGGCGTCTGGGGCGAGCCCTACGACGAGGCGATGGCCGCCTACGCCCGGCTTGGCGCCGCGCCCGGCGGCGGCCGGGGGCTGCAGGCCTCGCGAACGGCCGCACGGCTCGCGAAGAACGTGGCCGACCGGCTTGCGCCCTACGCGGAGAAAGACGGGGTCGACCCGCTCGCCTCGAGCGTCACCTACCCCGCTGAGAGCGACTTCGGCACCCGGCTCCGCTACCTCGCGGCGATGATCGAGAAGCCGCTCGGGATCCGAGTCGCCCAGGTCGAGGCCGACGGCGACTTCGATACCCACGACGACCAGGCGGACCTGGGCGGCCTGCTCGCCGAGGTGAGCGAATGCCTGGCCGCCTTCCAGGCGGACCTCGAGGCGCGCGGCGTCTCGCACCGCACACTGACCTTCGTCTGGTCGGAGTTCGGCCGCCGCCCGGGGGAGAACGGCTCGGGCACAGATCACGGCGCGGGCGGGCTCGCCTGGGTCCAGGGCGACCGCGCGCGCGCCGGCGTGCACAGCGACTACCCCAACCTCAGCACCCTCGACGAGCACGACAACCTGCAGGTGACGATCGACTTCCGGCGCGTCTACTCGAGCCTGCTCGAGCAGTGGCTCGGCACCGACGCCGGGGCGGTGATCCCGAACGCCGGTGCCTTCGGGCGCGTGGCGCTGGTGCAGTGAGGCGGGCGCTCGCTCTCCTCGTGGTGATCGCCGCGGCGCCCGCCGCCGTGGCCGCGGCCCCCCACCGCAAGCCCACCGCCGTGGGGGTAGGCGAGCGGGAGTGGCGGGTGGCCCTCTATCGCTCCGAGGTGCCGGTCGGGCGCGTGCGCTTCAACGTCCGCAACTTCGGCGAGGACGGCCACGACCTGGCCGTGCGCAACCGTGCCGGCAAGGTCCTGGGCCGCCTGGCCGAGCTGCGCCCGGATGCGACCGGGAGCCTCACCCTGAGGCTCCGGCGGGCCGGCCGCTACACCGTCTTCTGCACGCTCGAAGGGCATGAGCAGCTGGGCATGCGCGCGACGCTCAAGGTCAGGCGCCGGCGTTGATATAGTTGCGCGTGCAATGAAACTAGACGGCATACATCACATCACGGCCATCACAGGCGACGCCCAGCGCAACGTGGACTTCTACGTCGGTGTGCTCGGCCTGCGCCTCGTCAAGAAGTCGGTCAACCAGGACGATCCGACCGTCTACCACCTCTTCTACGGCGACGAGCACGCCCATCCGGGGCTCGACCTCACGTTCTTCGAGTACCCCGGCGCGATGCCCGGTCGCGCGGGCGACGGAATGATCCACCGCGTCGTGTGGCGCGTGGCAAGCGAGGACGCACTCGACTTCTGGGCCGGGCGCCTGGCCGATCACGAGATCGAGGTCGAGCGCTTGGGCGCGAGCCTGCTGTTCAGCGATCCCGAGGGCCTCGGCCACGAGCTGCTGGTGGCGGACGTGAGCGATGAGCCCCTGATTGCCGAGCACCCCGAGATCCCGGCCGAGCACGGGCTCCAGGGCTTCCATGCCGCCCGCGCCTTCTCATCGGGCCCCGAGCGCAGCCGCGGCATGCTCGACACACTCGGCTTCGAGCCCACCGGCGACGAGGGCTGGGAAACGCGCGGACCCGGGCGCAGTGGCCGTTTCTACTACGACGCCCCGCCCGCCGAGCGCGGCATCCCGGGCGCCGGCACCGTGCACCACATCGCGTGGACCTCCGAGGACGCCGACCACGAGAGCTGGCGCGAGCGCGCCCACAGCGGCGGCGGACGCCCCACCCCCGTGATCGATCGCCACTACTTCCGCTCGATCTACTTCCGCGAGCCGAGCGGCCTGCTGTTCGAGATCGCCTCCCGCTCCCCCGGCTTCACTGTGGACGAGGAGCTCGACCACCTGGGCGAGAAGCTGTCGATCCCACCGTTCCTCGAGGGACGGCGCGCGGACATCGAGGCGACCGTCAGGCCGCTCGAGAACCCACGCGTGGCCGCCCGTCGATAAACCGCTCGAGGCGCGCGAGTGCCTCGGGCAGGTTGCGTCGCCCGAAGCCGATCCGAAAGTGCTGTCCCTGGTGCCCGTAGGTCGTGCCGGGCAGGAGCAGCACGCCGGCTTCGGCGGCCAGCCGGTCGCAGAAATCCTCGACGTCCAAGTCGGCGGCCGTCATGCGCGGGAAAGCGATCGCCCCGGACTTGGGACGCACCCATTCCACGGCGTCTGCGTGGCGCTCGAAGAAGGCGTCGAGCAGCATCAGGTTCGCATCGACGATCGCGCGTGAGCGGGCGACCACCACGTCGACCGCCTTCAGCCCGATGTCGGCGAGCACCTCGCTCGGAGCGCTGCTGCAGATCGTCGTGTAGTCCTTGAACGCGGCCAACCGCGCGAGCAGGTCGCGGTCGCGGCTGACGAGCCAGCCGATCCGCAGGCCGGGCAGCGCGAAGGTCTTCGACATGACCCCGAGCGAGACCGCGGACCCAGAGAGCTCGACTGCGGCGGGCAGGCGCAGCGCGTCGTCGTACTCGAGCCAGCGGTAGACCTCGTCACTGAAGAGGGCGACTCCCGCCCCTTCGGCGAGCGCCACGAGCCGCTCGAAGGTCGCGCGATCGACGTGCGCCCCGGTCGGGTTGTGGGGGAAGTTGACGACGATCGCCCGCGTCTCGGGCCGCAGGGCGCGCTCGAGAGCGTCGAGGTCGAAGGCCCAACCGGACTCGTGCTCGAGCTCGAGCAGCGTGACCTGCGCCCCCGCCCCGCGCGCCACCTCGTGAAGCGACTGGTAGGAGGGCCAGACCACCACCGCGTGGTCACCGGCCCCAAGGGCGACGTTCGCGAAGCCGAAGATGGCCTCCTCGGCGCCGGCATAGACGAGCACGTCGTCCGGCTCGACGCCTTGGTACAGGGCGGCGATTGTCTCGCGCAGGAACGGAGCGCCGGCCGGCTCGGTGTAGCCGAGCGACAGCCCCTCCCAGCGCTCGCGGCCCTCCGCGTCGGCCAGCTCGAGCAGCTCGGCCATCGACAGCGCCTCGACGTCCGACGAGGACAGCAGGTACGGAACGTGGAACTCGTAGCGCGCGAAGTAGCGCTCGATCGCGAATGGGGGCAGGCGCACCGAGCCAGGGTACGCCCGACGCCGAAGTAGCGTACGGCCGGCCGTGAATCAGGAGATCGTCTTCGAGAACTGCAGCGTGCGAACGCTCGACCCGGCGTATCCGGAGAGCGACCGCCTCGCCGTGAGCGGGAGCGAGATCACCGCCCAGCCGGGACCATCGGCGCGGCGAATCGACCTCGCGGGCGCGTGCATCCTGCCGGGCTTCAACGACTCGCACGTGCACTTCCCGACCTGGTCGCTGGCTCGCCACCAGGTGCGCCTCGAGGGGGCGCACTCGCGTGAGGAGGCCCTCGAGCGTGTGGCGCTCGGGCTGGCCGGCGTCCCGAAGGGCGGATGGCTGCGCGGTGTCGGCTGGCGCGACGGCAACTGGACAGAGCCGCCGGATCGGGCGTCGCTTGACCGCGTGGCGCCCGGCGTTCCCGTTGCGCTGATGGCAAAGGACTACCACTCGCTGTGGCTTAACGGAGCCGCGCTGGCCCAGGCGGACGCACCGCTGGACGTGCCGGGCGGCGTGGTCGAGCGAGACGAGCACGGAGAACCGAGCGGCGTGCTGCGCGAGAACGCGGCCTGGGCATTTCGAGACCGCTACGTGCGCCCGACCGTCGACGAGATGGTCGCGGCCTGTCGCGAGGGCCTGCGCGTGGCCGCCGCGCGCGGCGTCACGGCCGTGCATGACAAGGACGGCTGGATGGGCGCGTTCGAGGTCTTCCAGCGCCTGCACGAGAACGCCGAGCTGACCCTGCGCGTCTGGCAGTCGCTGCCCGCCGAACGCCTGCCCGGCCTCCGCGAGCTCGGGCTGCGCTCGGGCTTCGGCGACGACCACCTGCGCCTCGGCTACCTGAAGGTCTTCATGGACGGCACGCTCGGGTCGGCGACGGCCAAGCTGCTCGACGGCTCGGGCGTCGAGATCACCTCGAGCGAGCGGCTGGCCGAGATCGTCAGCGAGGCCGCCACGGCCGGCTGGCCCGTGGGAGTGCACGCGATCGGCGACGCCGCAAACCGCGCGGCGCTCGACGCCTTCGAGGCAACCGCCTCGGTCTGGCGCCCGCTCGGCCTGCGCCAGCGCATCGAGCACACCCAGCTGCTCGATCCCGCCGACCTGCCGCGCTTCGCGGCCGTCGGCGTCACCGCCTCGGTCCAGTTCAGCCACGCCCCCTCGGACCGCGATCTCGCGGATCGCGTCTGGGAAGGCCACGGGGGGGCCTACGCCTACCGATCGCTACTCGACGCGGGCGCGCGGCTGGTGAACGGCTCGGACGCCCCGGTGGAGGAGCTCGACCCTTTGCAGGGCATCGTGGCCGGCGTGCGCCGGACGCTCGACGAACGTCCGTCCTGGCGCCCCGAGCAGGCCCTCACGGTCGAAGCGGCGCTGCGCGCCACCTGCATCGAACCCGCCTGGCTGGCTCGCGCGGAAGCGCGCCGTGGCACCCTTGCGCCGGGCAAGCTCGCCGACCTGGTGATCCTCGACCGCGACCCGGCCGGCTGCCCGGCCGAGCACCTCGGTGAGCTGAGGGTGCTCGCGACGATGGTCGGCGGGCGCTTCACCGATGTGTCAGAAAGCGCCGAGACGGGCATAACCGAAGGGTCATGATGCGGGAGTCATGGCTAACCGCTGCGCCGGAAAGCGCAGGGATCGCACGAGCCATTGTGCGTGAAGCAGCGGTCGAGCAGGGGCTCGATCGTACGGCTACGTGGGACCTGATGCTTGCCACGAGCGAGGCGGTAGCCAATGCCGTGTTGCACGGCGAGGCCTGTTCCGAGCACGGCGGTATCCGCCTGCGCGTAGACGGCGCCGACGACGGCCTGTGGGTCGAGGTGTGCGACTGCGGCCGCTTCCGCGGATGCGCGGTTCCCGCACCCGAGAACAGCACCGGCGGGCGCGGAATGGTCATCATGGCCGCGGTGACCGACGGCTTCGAGCTCGTGCCCAATGGCTCCGGCACTCGCGTGCGCTTCGGCAAGCGCCAGGTGGCCGCGGCGGCTTAGCGGTTCAGGTATCGAAGCGACTCAGGAGCCGGCGAGCTCGAACCACACGCGCGTGCGGCCGTCGCGCTCGACGCCCCACCGCTCGGCCATGCGCTCGACAAGCACCAGTCCCCAGCCGCCCGGTTCGTCGATCGGGCGCTCGCGCCCGGGCGGAGTGAAGCCGGGCCCGGGGTCTGTGACCTCCGCGCGCACGCCAGTGGCGGTGGCCCGCAACTCGATCTCGATGACGTCGCGCTCGCCTGCCTGGCCGTGAACCACGCTGTTGTTCACCAGCTCGCAGGTGAGCAGAAGAAGGTTGCGCTCGAGCTCCTCCGGGAGCCAGGAGGCCGCACTCTTGAGCCAGGCGCGGACGCGCTCTGGTGCGCGCGGCCCACCGGCGACGCCGAGGCGCAGGCACTTGCGCTGGGCTCGCGCCGGCGATTTCAGGATCGGAGCTGGGCTCGTGGAAGTGGCCATGGGCTGGGCGGAGGCCCCAAGCGTAAGCCTGGGTCGGGTCCTCGCCTTTTGCCTCGACGCACGCCCGTCCTTGGATGAGACGCATCGAGGCACCTGGACGAATGACCGATGCGCCAAGATCGCGTCCATGAACGCCACGAATGAGACTTCAATCGACCTCTCCTCCCTGCGCTCGGGGCTCGCCGAGCCGGTCGTCGCTCCGGGCGACGAGGGCTATGACGAGGCCCGCCAGGCCTGGGCCCTCCTCGCCGACCCGCGCCCGGCCGCGGTCGCCTTCCCCACCGGTCCCGTGGAGGTGGCCGCGGCCGTGCGCTTTGCCCGAGCCAACGGGCTGAGGGTGGCGCTGCAGGCGACCGGCCACGGCGCTTCTCCGCTCGAGTCGCTCGAGCGCGCTTTGCTCGTCAAGACGACGCACATGACCGGGCTCGAGATCGACCCGGCGGGTCGCCGCGCGCGTGCCGAGGCCGGGGTCCTCTGGGGCGACGTCGTCGCGGCCGCCGGCGCCGAGGGTCTCGCCTGCCTCCACGGCTCGTCGTCCGACACCGGGGTGATCGGCTACACGCTCGGCGGCGGCATCGGTTGGTACAGCCGCCGGTACGGCCTCGCCAGCAACAGTGTGCTGGCCGTCGAGGCGGTCACCGCCGAGGGCGAGCTCGTGCGTTGCGACGCCGAGGCAGAGCCCGATCTCTTCTGGGCTCTGCGCGGCGGCGGCGGCGCCTTCGCGGCGGTCACCGCGCTCGAGTTCTCGCTGTATCCCGTCGGCGACCTCTATGCCGGCTGGCTCGTCTTCGAGGCCACCGACTCCCGGGCGGCTCTGCATGCCTACCGCGACTGGGCGGCGGCCGCGCCCGACGAGGTCACCACCTCGTTTCGGCTGTTGCACCTGCCGCCTCTGCCAGAGGTGCCGGAGCCGCTGCGCGACCGGCCGGTGGTCGCGATCGATGGCGTCTTCATGGGCACCGAAGCGGAGGCGGCCCGGCTGCTCGCGCCGCTGCGCGAGTGCGCGCCGCTCGTGATGGACACCTTCGCGCCAATGCCGGCGGCCGAGCTGGGCCCCCTCCACGGAGACCCCGAGCAGCCGGTGCCGTCGATCGGCGACGGCGTGCTTGTCCGCGATCTGACGCCGGAGGCCGTCGATGCGCTGATCGAGGTGGGCGGCCCGGGATCCGGCAGCCCGCTGCTCTCGCTCGAGCTGCGCCAGGTCGGCGGAGCCGTGGCACGCGTGGGCGAGGGGGCCGGAGCGCTGGCCGCGATCGACGCCGAGTTCGTGCTCTACGCGGTCGGCTTGCCGATGGCCGACGGCATGGCGGAGGCCATCGGAGACCACATCGAACGCGTCAGGGAGGCGGTTGCGCCATGGAGCGGCGGGCGCTACCTCAACTTCGGCGACGCCCCGAGCGACAGCGCGGAGTCATTCGACGCGGGAACCTGGGCGCGGCTGCGCAAGGTCAAGTCGCGCTACGACGCCGATGACCTGTTTTGCTCCAACCATCCGGTCCCACCCGCCGGCTGACCTGACCGCAAACACCGCAAGCATTTAGAAAACAGTGCTTGCTCTTTTCCCGCCGATGCGGGAGGCTGGTCTGTGACTCGCTGGCCCGATGTTCAAGCGCATGTTTAGTACCCGCCGTGCAACGCTCGCGGATTGCTCCGCCTGCGGCGCCGATTTCGTCCACCCCGTGGAGTGGAGGCCACACGACGCGCAGAGCTGGTGGATCCTGCTGCGCTGCGGCGAATGCGGGAACTGCTGGGAGCAGACGGTCTCCGATGGCGAAGCGGAGCTCTTCGATCGCGAGCTCCAGCGCGCCGAGCACGGCATGCGGTGCGAGGCCGACCGCATGAGCCGCGAGGCCCTCGAGCAGCAGGCCGACACGTTCGCGGCCGCGCTCGATCTCGACCTCATCGGCGCCGACGACTTCTCGCGCTGAAGCCGGCGCGCAGGTGCTGCGTGCCGGCCGCCCTTGGGCGCGGAAGATCGTCGCCGCAATCGAGAACGACGACGACCTTCTCAACGCCACCGGCGCGGAGCGCCTCGCCACGCTCGCCTCACGCGGCCCGGCCGGCGTACTCGACGCTGTGCTGGCGCGCGCTTTCGATCGCTGACCTCGCCTCGATCTGGCGGGCGACGTACTCGGCGTCGCGTCCCACGCCGCCCGTAAAGGCGGACGTGAGCGTGTGGATGAACGGAGGCCGAGCATGTACATGCCCGGCTCGCCGCGGACCACGCCGCGCTCGTGCAGCGGTACTCCGTGCTCGTCGGTCTCCGCCCCCGTCCAGGCGTAGGAGTGCCGGTAGCCCGTGGCCCACACGATCGAGCCCGGTGCGACGCTGCGTCTGTCGCCGAGGACGGGCATCCCGTGTCGGGTCTCCGCCACGCCCGTGACGCACTCGATTCCGGCTTTCTTGAGCCGGCCGGAGGTCAGCCGCAACAGCGGCGCTCCCTCGCTGTAGGCCTTCGCGCGGAGCTTGCGGCCCGGCTTGGTTTCCGCCGTCGGGCGCTCGCGCATCAGCCACCAGTAGAGGCGGCCGCGAGCCCGCTCGGGGATCTGGCCGGGATGGCGGCCGGAGAGCCAGGTCTCGTGGCCGTGGCGCGCAATCCATGGCGATCTCGGCGCCCGAGTTGCCCGCGCCGACGACCAGCACCGGTCCTTGGAGCGCTCCGGGGCGCCTGTACTCCGAGGAGTGGACCTGCGGACCATGTGCTCGACGCGGCGGCCGAGCTCGACCGGCAGCCGGAAGTGCTGCGCGTAGGCCTCGAGGTAGTCCGCCATCTTGTCCTTGGACGGGTAGTAGCGCGGCGGGCCGGGGAACGGCATCCCCGGCAGCCCGGCGAAGCGGGCGCGCGTGAACAGCCGCAGCGAATCCCAGCGGTTTCGCCAGGAGTCGCCCAGGCGCTCGCCGCCGTCGAGGATGACGAAGTCGCGCCCGAGCCGGGATAGGTGGTAGCCGGCGGCCAGACCGGCCTGGCCGCCGCCGATGACGATGGTTTGAATGCGATGCGTTTTCATGCATCGCACCGTCCCTCGCCGGACGCGTCCTACATCGGTGAATACCCTGAACCCGCGGCTGTCTGTCGGCCTGCCGCTACGCCGGCAGCGGCTCCAGCCCGAACTCGGTCCGGAACTCGTTCGTGTCGTGCAGGCGCGGGAACGGCTTGTCGGGCACCGGCTTTCCGAGCGCCTCGCAGATCGGCTCCCAGCCGGCCACACCGAGCTCCCACATGATCAGGCGTTCGGACGGCACCGCGTTCTTGATCGTCTCGATGCGATCGAAGTACATCTCGCGCACCCATTCCTTGTCCTGGAACTTGCCCTGGAAGTCGCCCTGCCAGATCAGCTGCTCGATCACTCCCCAGAGCTCGGGCGATGGGCCATCGCGGTTCGCGTCCTCGGCGAGCTCGCCCGCCAGGGCGGCCTCCTTGACCGCGAGGATCGTGTTCTCGCAGCTCTTGTAGAAGCCGTCGAAGTCGCGATAGTTGAGCAGCACAGGAGCGTCCGGGAAGGCCTCGATCAGCTGCTCCCAGCGCGAGCAGGCGGGCCAGTCGACCGTCGCCTCCCACGGCTCGAAGACCTCGTGCCAGTCCACCGGCTCGTTGTTGGCCACCTTGATCCAGTGGGCCAGGTCGCGCTCGCGATTCTCGCCCACGATCAGATCGATCATGTGGAATGTCGGCAGCCCGAGCTCCTCGAGCGCGCCCTTGAGCGACATGGTGCCGGTCCGGCCGAATCCGACGCCGATGAGCTTCATGCGGTTCCCCCTTTGTGTTATGCGGGCGGCAGACTATCGGGGTCATCCGCATCGGGTGGGGCGTCGTATACCAATGGATGAGAATCGCCATTGTCGGCGCGGGTATCGCCGGCCTGACCTGTGCGCACCTGCTGCATCCCGACCACGAGGTAACGGTGTTCGAGGCCGAGGCGCAGCCGGGCGGGCACACGCGCACCGTTGCGGTCGACACCGGCGACGCCGTGCATCAGGTGGACACCGGCTTCATCGTCTTCAACGACCGCAACTACCCCGGCTTCGAGCGGCTGCTGGACCGGCTTGGAGTGGCCTACCAGCCGTCGCACATGAGCTTCTCGGTCAGCGACGGCCGCGGCGACTTCGAGTACAACGGCGCGTCCGCCAACGGGCTCTTCGCGCGCCGCTCAAGCCTCGTTCGCCCGTCGTTTCACCGGATGGTGCGCGACCTCCTGCGCTTCAACCGCGAGGCCCCCGCGCTCGTGGGGCTAAACGGCTCCGGGCCGACGCTGCTCGACTTCCTCGAGGACGGCGGCTACTCGAGCGACTTCGTCGAGCGGCTGATCGTGCCCCAGGCGTCGGCGGTCTGGTCGGCCGATCCGCGCGACCTGCGCGGCTTCCCGGCCGGTCTGCTGGCCGAGTTCTTCGAGAATCACGGCATGTTCGGCCTCGCCAACCGGCCCCAGTGGCGCACCGTGAAGGGCGGGTCGATGCGCTACGTCGAGCGTTTGACCGCGCCGCTGCGCGATCGGCTGCGGCTGGCGACCCCGGTCGCGAGGGTCGAGCGCTTTGGCGACCGCATCGAGGTCACGCCCGCCGGCGGCGACGGGCCCGAGCGCTTCGACGAGGTGATCCTGGCCTCCCACTCCGACCAGTCGCTGGCCATGCTCGCCGACGCGAGCGCCGCGGAGGCGGAGCTGCTCGGTGCGATCCCCTACCAGCGAAACGAGGTCGTCCTGCACACCGATGCCTCGCTGCTGCCCCGCCGCCGCCGGGCGTGGGCGAGCTGGAACTTCCACCTGGAGGACGAGCCGGCGAACCGTACGAAGGTCACCTACCACATGAACCGCCTGCAGTCGCTCGACAGCGAGCGCGAGCTGTGCGTGACCCTCAACAAGAGCGATGCGATCGACGAGGCGCGCGTGATCTGCGCGCGCGAGTTCGCGCACCCGGTCTTCACCCACGCGGGGCTGCGGGCGCAATCGCGCTGGGCCGAGATCAGCGGTGTGCGCCGGACCCACTTCTGCGGCGCCTACTGGGGCTACGGCTTTCACGAGGACGGCGTGCAGAGCGCGCTGCGCGTCTGTCAGCGCTTCGGGGCGGCGCTGTGAGCAGCGAGCTCTACGAGGGCTGGGTGCGCCATCGGCGCCTGGGCGCCGTCGAGCACAGCTTCCGCTACCGGCTCTACATGACGCTCAGCGCCGAGGGGCCTGTGAGGACGCTCGAGATGCCGCGCTCGCTCGGCGTCGGCTTCAACCCCGTGCGCTTTCGCTACCGCATGGAGGGCGACGAGGTCGGCTCGATTGCGGCCGAGGTCACCAACACCCCGTGGGGCGAGCGGCGGACCTACGAGTTCGAGGGGCGCAGCGGACGGGCGGGCAAGTCGCTGCACGTCTCCCCCTTCCTCGGGATGGATCACGAGTACGTCTTCCACGCCACGACACCCGGTGAGCGGCTGACCGTGCACATCGAGAGCCTGCACGCGGGCCGGCGCGTCTTCGACGCCACGCTCTCCCTGCAGCGCCGCCCCGCGAGTGACCTGCGCCGCCTGCGCCTGCGCTACCCCGTCCAGACCGTGCGCGTGCTCGGCCTGATCTACGGGCACGCTGCGCTGCTCGCCCTGCGCGGCGCCCGCTACCACCCGCATCCCGGGCCGGCCGCCCGCCGTGTTTAGCGGCCGCTTCGCCGGGCTACCCGTGGGAGGACACGAAGCCGAATCACCCTAGGAGAGACACATGGCAGAACTCACCCAGCTCGACGAGAAGCTGGCCGAAGTGATGGGCCTGGCGCAGGCCGCCAAGGACGCGACCGCCAAGGTGCGCAAGCTGGTCGACGACAAGAAGGTCGATGCGACCCTGGGCCGGATGCGCGAGGAGGCCATCGAGACGGCCAAGCGCTGCGAGCAGGTGGCGGCTGAGCGCGACGGCAAGAAGAGCGCCATCAAGGCAAAGGCGCGCGAGACCAAGACCGAGGCACAGGAGATGATGGACACCTACCTCGGCGAGGACGCCGACGGGCTCGACGGGCTCGAGTTCCTGACGATGGCGGAGGCCGGCGAGGTCGGCCACGTCGAGATCCTCGGAGTCATGGGCGCCAAGGCCGGCGACCAGAGTGTCACCAAGCTCGTGAAGTGGGCGGCGCCGATTCAGGAACGCCACCTCGCGAACACCCGCAAGGCCTCGCTCAGGCTGGCGCGGGCCGAGGATCCGCTCGAGGTGAGCTAGGCAAAAAAGAGTACGGAAAACCGAACCATCCCGGCGATAACTCTTCGTTAGCGTGCTGGGAATGCGTGATCAAGATGCAATCGTCGTCGAGGGACTGGCAAAGTCCTACGGCTCGGTGCGGGCGCTGTGCGGAGTGGACTTCGCGGCGCCCGCGGGCAGCGTGCTGGGACTGCTCGGCCCCAACGGGGCGGGCAAGACCACCGCGGTGAGGATCCTCGCGACCCTATTGGAGCCCGACGCGGGCACCGCGCGCGTCGCCGGCCTCGACGTGGTGCGCGAGGCAGCCAAACTCCGCGCGAAGATCGGCCTCGCCGGACAGTACGCAGCCGTGGACGAGAACCTGACCGGATTCGAGAACCTGGAGATGGTCGGCCGGCTCTACCACATGGGCCGTGCCGCGTCGCGCCGGCGGGCGGACGAGCTGCTCGAGCGCTTCGATCTCACGGATGCCGCCAAGCGGCCGGCCAAGACCTATTCGGGCGGCATGCGCCGGCGTCTCGACCTAGCGGCGGCGCTCATCGTCCGCCCACCGGTGCTGTTCCTGGATGAGCCCACGACGGGCCTGGATCCGCGCAGCCGCATTGGAATGTGGGAAGTGATCGAGGCGCGCGTGGCCGCCGGCACCACCGTTCTCCTCACTACCCAGTACCTCGACGAGGCCGACCGGCTCGCCGACCGCATCGTCGTGATCGACCATGGCAGCGTCATCGCCGAGGGCACATCTGACGAGCTGAAGTCGCGCGTGGGCGGCGAGCGGCTGGAGGTCACCCTGGCGGACCCGTCACAGGCCGGTACCGCCGTCGAGGCGCTCGCTCCGATTGCGGGTGACGAGCAACCGGCGTGTCCCGGCAACGCGGTCACCATTCCGCTGCGGCGCGACAGAGGCGGGATCGCCGAGGCGGTGCGCCGCCTGGACGACGCGGGCGTGGACATCGAGGACATCGCCCTGCGGCGCCCGACACTGGACGACGTGTTCATCGCGCTGACCGGGCGCTCCGCCGAAGAGGAGGAGGAGCTCGCCGAGAACGACACCCGAGAGGAGGTGTACGCGTGAGCGCCATGGCCGCAACGGTCTCCGACACGCTCGTGCTCGCACGCCGCAACCTGGTGCGGATTCCCCGGCAACCCGACCTGCTGGTTGCCTACACGATCCAGCCGGTCATGTTCGTGCTGTTGTTCGTCTACGTCTTCGGGGGCGCGATCGAGACGCCCGGGTTCGACTACGTCGACTTCCTGATGCCGGGCATCATCGCCCAGTCGATCGCCTTCGGGGGATTCGTAACCGCGCTGGGGCTCTCCGAAGACGTCCACAAGGGGCTCATCGACCGCTTCCGCTCGCTGCCCATGTCGCGCGCCGCCGTGCTCACCGGGCGCACCTTCTCCGACATCGCGCTCAACTGCCTGTCGCTTGGCGTGCTCTTCTCGGTCGGCTTCATTGCCGGCTTCGACTTCCAGTCTGCCGGCGCGGGCGAGATCGCGCTCGGAATCCTGCTGCTGCTGCTCCTGGGTTACGCGTTCTCGTGGATCTTCGCCCTCGTGGGGCTGTACTCATCCACGCCGGAGACGGCGAACGCGATCGGCTTCACCCTCATCTTCCCGCTCACGTTCGCTTCGTCGATGTTCGTGCCGGCGGAATCGATGCCGGACGGCCTGCGGCAGTTCGCCGAGGCCAATCCGTTTACCACCATCAGTGACGCTCTGCGGTCTCTGTGGCTCGGCACCCCCGCGCACACGGACGTCTGGATGGCGTTCGTGTGGTGCTTCGCGTTGATCGCGATCTTCGCGCCGCTCGCCATGGCGCGCTACCGGCGCGTGTCCGCGCGCTGAGCTCCGCTGTCAGTCGATCAGCCGCTTTTCGAGGCGATTGACCGCCACTCGCCAGAACGCGATGGAGAAGAGGACCAGCGCGCCGACGCGCAGGAGGTCCGTGGCCTCGAAGCCGAAAGCCGCGTGGCGCACCAACTCGACCAATTGGTAGAGCGGGTTGAGGTTGGCGACCACCTGGGCGCCCTCGGGCAGCTGATCGATCGGGAAGAACGTCCCCGCAAGCAGGAAGAGCGGCGTTACCAGGAGCGTCGTGACGTAGCCGAACTGGTCGATCTTCGCCACGCTCGCCGCCGTGGCGACGCCGAAGGAGGCAAAGCCGGCGGCGGTCACAAAGCAAAACAGCGGGACCAGCAACATCCCGAAGGTGGGGTCGAGCCCGAAGAACATCGACACGATCAGCGGAAAACAACCGTAGACCGACGAGCGCAGCGCGATCCACAGCACCTCCGCCGTCACGAGCTCCTCGACGTCGACCGGCGCCGCGAGAATCGCGTCGTAGGTGCGCTGGAAGCGCTCCTTGATGAACGTGCCGTACATCGCCGGCAGGGCGCTCGAGAAGATCACCGCCGTGGCCACCATGCCGGTGCCCACGAACTCGACGTAGTCGAGGCCGTTGACGTTGTCGACGATCGTCGCGCCTAGTCCGAGCCCGAAGGCGAGCAGGTAGATCACCGGCTCGAGGACGCTCGAGAAGGTGGTCGCCTTCCAGAACGTGCGGAAGTTCGCCACCTCGCGGCTCATCACGCCGGCGATCGCGGCGGGCTCGAGCCTGCGCACACCCACCTCGGGCCGCGGCGCCGGAACCCGAACCGTCTCGGTTGCCTCGCTCACTCGGCCTCCTCCCCCGTCAACAGCACGAACACGTCTTCGAGCGTCGCCGCCCGCACCACGGCGTCCCCCGGCACGGCGCCGTCGGTGGCGCGCTCGGCCCCTACGATCGCAACGGCCGGGCCTGCCGGTCGCACCCGCAGCCCCTGCGCCTCCGCGCGGGCACGAACCTCGACGAGCCGGTCGGGCGGCCCGTAGACCTCGGCGGTCCGCTCGCCGGCGTGCTCTGACACGAGCTCGCTTGGGCGACCGCGGGCGATGATCTTGCCGTGCGCCATCAGCGCCACCTCGTCCGCCAGGCGCTCGGCCTCCTCGATGTAGTGGGTCGACATCAGGATCGTCGTCCCCTCCGAGCGCAGCGTGCCGATCAGCGTCCAGAGCTCCGTGCGGATCTGCGGGTCGAGGCCGACCGTCGGCTCGTCGAGAAGCACCAGCTGCGGGCGGTGAACCAGGCCACGCGCCAGCAGCAGGCGGCGGCGCATTCCGCCCGACAGCTCGTCGACCGAGTCGCGGCGGCGCTGGGTCAGGCGGGCAAGCGCGAGGCCGCGGTCGACCGCCTCGCGCACGTCGGGCACGCGATAGAGGCGGGCGAACACGGCCAGGTTGTCCTCGACCGAGACGTC
>JBEVKF010000121.1:0-6760 GCA_040509755.1 Thermoleophilaceae bacterium
TTCTTCCGGATCGCGCCCATCGAGCTGGCGAGCGGCGACGCCACTATCGTCCGGCGCACGGTCTCGGCCGCCGAGCGCGAGCGATCGAGCGCGCACAAGCAGCTCTACTTCCCTGACACGAATGTCCTGATCACTCGCTTCCTCGACGCCGCGGGCGTCTGCGAGGTGCAGGACTTCATGCCGATCGAGTCAGGGCCGGCGGACCGGCAGCGGCACCGTCTCATCCGTCGCGTGCTCGGGGTACGCGGCACGCTCACGCTGCGGATGGAGTGCGAGCCGGCGTTCGACTACGGGCGCGCGACACATGAGACGCACCTCGTGGAGAACGGCGCGGTGCTCGCGTCGGCGGGGCTGGCGCTGTCGCTCGCCTCGCCGGTTCCGCTTCAGCGCAGCGAGCATGGCGTCTGGGCAGACTTCACGCTCTCGGCGGGCCAGACCGCGACCTTCGTGCTCGAGCGCATACCCGAGGGAGCCACCGCTCACGTGCCCGAAGCGCGCGACGCCCAGGCGGAGTTCGAGGAGACCGTCGAGTTCTGGCGTCGGTGGCTCGACAAGTCGAACTACCGCGGTCGCTGGCGCGAGATGGTGCACCGGTCGGCGCTCGCACTGAAGCTCCTGACCTTCCGCCCCACGGGAGCGATCATCGCGGCCCCCACGACGAGCCTGCCCGAGGCCATCGGCGGCACGCGTAACTGGGACTACCGCTACACGTGGATTCGCGACGCGGCGTTCACGCTCTACGCCCTGCTCAGCCTGGGGTTCACCGAGGAGGCCGAGGCGTTCATGGGCTGGCTCGAGGCACGCGCGCGCGAGCGGGAGAGGAGCTCCACGTCGCTGGGCCCGCTCCAGATCATGTACGGAATCGACGGCCGCTCCACGTTGACGGAGGAGACCCTCGACCATTTCGCCGGCTACCTCAGTTCGAAGCCGGTCAGGATCGGGAACGCAGCGCACGATCAGGTACAGCTCGACATCTACGGCGAGCTCGTCGACTCCGTCTATCTCTATGACCGGAACGGATCGCCGATCTCGTACGAGCTGTGGCTCGCGCTCCGCAGCATCATCGACTGGCTGGCCGACCACTGGCGCGAGCCCGACGAGGGCATCTGGGAGGTGCGTGGCGGCAAGCGGCAGTTCGTCTACTCGAAGCTGATGAGCTGGGTCGCGTTCGACCGGGCGCTGCGCCTGGCACAGCAGCGCGGCCTGCCCTGCGACGTCATGCGGTGGATCTCGACGCGCGACGCGATCCACGAGGACATCATGCAAAACGGCTACTCACAAGAGCGCCGCGCGTTCGTCCAGCACTACGACACGACCGCTCTCGACGCGTCGAACCTCCTGATGCCGCTCGTCAAGTTCATCGGCGCGCGGGATCCGCGCATGCTCTCCACGCTCGAGCAGACGCAGGCCGAGCTCGTCTCGGACTCTCTCGTGTACCGCTACGACCCTGCGCTCGCAGCCTCGGACGGCCTCGCCGGACCGCGGGAGGGAACGTTCTCGATGTGCACGTTCTGGTTCGTCGAGTGCCTCGCGCGCGCAGGGCGCACCGACGAGGCACGGCTGACGTTCGAGAAGATGCTCACGTACGCCAACCACCTCGGCCTCTATGCAGAGGAGATCGGCCCTTCCGGCGAGGCCCTCGGCAACTTCCCGCAGGCCTTCACCCACGTCGCCTTGATCTCGGCCGGGTTCAACCTCGACCGTCAGCTCGACGGCACGCGCCGGCTGGGCTGAAGCTCAGGTCGGTCTCGCACTAGGAAGGAAGCTTGCCGAGGTTCCTGTGGTGCCAGAAGTTCCACCAGTTGAAGAGGCGCGCATGGTCGGACCCGCCGAGGCGGGCGACGCCGAGGAAGTCCTTGTGGGTCTCCTGACCGAGCTTCTCGTGCATCCAGGCGATCACCGACACGTTCCCCTCGAACGTACAGAACCTGCGCCCGCCCGGCTTGTCAGGGCCGTGGAGCCACTCTCCCTCGCCGCCCCACACCCTACCGCTGCAGTTGCCGAAATCGCGGCCGATGCCCAGATCCTGTCGTAGCTGATCGTACGCCCCGCCGAGCGCGCCTCCGCTCTCGAACACGTAGAGGTCGAGACGATCTGGATAGAACTGGCCGGCGGCGAGACCTGCCGGTGGTGTGCAGGTCGCGCTCTCGCTCGCGCCCAGACGCGGCGTCGCGTCGACAGTGCAGCCCCGGAACAGGGCCGGCTCGACGAGGTCTTGGAGCTTGGTGTTCGGGCCGACGACCGTCTGCTTCTGTTGACCAATCGGCAGCGTCCCGGTCGTCGTCGGAGTCGAGTTGTCCGATCCCGTGGCGAAGTACACGACGATGCCGGTGACCGCCGCCGCGCCGACCGCCGCGATCGCCGCGAGCAGCCAGCCCGGGAGCTTCGAGCCCCGACGGCCACCACCCGAGGTCGGCTGACGCTCGGCGTCCGCTGCCGTTGAACCGGTACTCGCCGCCACGGCAACGGGCGCGACGACGCCGGGTTCGTCCTGATCGGCTCTCTCGATTTCTTCCTCCGGTTGGTCGGATTCCGGAGGTTCCGGCTGGGCCTCCAGCTCGACGGGGACAGGCGCTTGGGCGATTCCGGTTCCGCGGCCGAGCAGGGCGGCATGCGCGGCCACGATCAGCTCCTCGCAACTCGATTGCCGGTCGTCCTTCGATTTCGCCATCGCCGCGGCTATGACGCGGTCGAGGTCCCTGGGGAGGTCGGGACGCGCGCTTCGCAAGCTCGGAGGCGGCTCGGTCAAGTGGGCGTGCATGACCGCGACCTCGGCGTCGCGGTCGAACGGGGCGCGCCCGGCCAGGCACTCGTAGAGGACGCAGCCGAGCGCGTACACGTCGGTCCGCGCGTCGACGGGCAAGCCCTCGATCTGCTCCGGAGCCGCGTAGTCGACGGTGCCGATGAAGAACCCTGTCCTCGTGAGGCCATGCGAGGCGGTGTGCTTCACGACGCCGAAGTCCGTCAGGAAAACGCGGTCGGACGGCTCCTCGATCAGGATGTTCGCCGGCTTGACGTCGCGGTGCACGAGATCGAGCTCGTGCGCGGCATCGAGAGCGCTGGCGGCCTGCTCGAGGATGTAGAGCGTGCGCCCTACGCTCAAGCGACCCTCGTTCTTGATCGACGTCTTCAGGTCGGCGCCCCGGACATAGCGCATCGCGATGAAGAACTGGCCTTCCGCATCCCCCGCGTCGTAGATCGGGACGATGTTGGGATGATCGATCTCCGCGGCACGGCGCGACTCGCGCTCGAACCGCTCGCGGAAGCTCTCGTCCTCGCTCAGGGCGGGGGACAGGAGCTTGAGGGCGACCTTCCGGCCGAGGCGCACGTGCTCCGCGAGGTACACGACGCTCATGCCGCCGCGCCCGAGCAGCCTCTCGAGCCGGTAACCGGCGACGATCTGTCCGATTCGGGTAGTCGAGCTCATAGATCCTCGCCCGGCCAAGCGCCGACAGTCGAGCCAGACGATCGTAACACCGCCGTCTGCAGGGCAATAGGCATCAGCGAGCGCCTGCTCCGGTGCCTTGAAAGCCTGAAAGGGAGGGGTCTAGTATGGCGACACGGCCAAGCTGCGTTTCTTGTTGTACTCGCACGACGGGCTTGGATTCGGCCACGCCCGGCGCAACCTCGCGATCGCAACCGCGCTGACGCTGGCCGAGCCCGAGGCCGCCGTCCTCCTCGCGACCAGCGCAGACGAGATCCACTCGCTCGGAATCCCTCCGCGCGTGGACGTCGTGAAGCTCCCGGGCCTCCGCAAGGTCGCGAACGAGAAGTACACCGGCCGCCGTCTCGCCGTGGGAGGGACAGGAGTGATCGCCGTTCGAAACTCGTTGCTCCAGGCGACCGTCGACTCGTTCAAGCCGGCCGTCATCCTCGCGGACAAGCATCCCCTCGGGGCACGCGGCGAGCTCCTGCCGGCGCTCACTGCGCTCCGAGAGGAAGGTGGCCGCGCCGTGCTCGGGTTCCGCGACATCCTCGACGACCCGGCGCACGTGCGAACGGAATGGGCGCAGGCCGAGATACCCCGCGCGATCGAAGAGCATTACGATCGCGTGCTCGTCTACGGGCACCCAGCGGTCCTCGACCCGGTCAAGGAATACTCGATGCCGCCTGCGGTCGCCGCGAAGCTGCGCTTCTGCGGGTACGTGTGCACGCCGCCACCAGCCGACCGCGTCACTCGCGATGCGTTCCCGTTTGCCGCATTCGCTCACGCTGACCGCCCCGCGGTGCTCGCCACCGCCGGCGGGGGCGAAGATGGGTACGCCATCCTCCAGACGTTCATCGCGGCGGCAGCGGGTGCCGAGTGGCGGGGCGTGGTAGTCGCCGGCTCGCAGAGTGCACCCGAGAAGCGACAGGCGCTACGCGAGGCAGCCGCGGAGGCGGGCGTCACCTACTTCACCTTCGTCCGCGGCCTCGACGCCTGGTTCGAGCTCGTGGACGCGCTCGTGTGCATGGGCGGCTACAACACGCTCGCGGAGGCGGTCTCCAGGGGAACACCGACCGTCTGCATCCCTCGCGTGACGCCACGAACGGAGCAGCTCATCCGCGCCAAGGCGTTCGCCGATCGCGGACTGATCCGCTACATCCATCCAGATCGACTCGATCCGCTGCGGCTGCGGACGGAGGTCGACGAGGTGCTGAAAACTCCGCGCGCGGAGCTCGCGGAACGAGCGCGGACGACGCTGGGGTTTCTCGGAGCACAGGAGGCCGCGTCCCAGCTGCTCGAAGTCGCACGCCGGACCGCGGCGGCGCCCCAGGCCGCCGGCCTCCGGTGAGGGCGAACGGCAGGCATCTCGCCTACGTCCTCAAGCGGTTCCCAAGGATCTCGGAAACGTTCATCGCAGCTGAGCTGATCGAGCTCGAGCGGCAGGGCGAACGCGTGACCGTCTTCGCCGTCAGCCGCCCCGACGAGCCATTCACCCACGGTTTTCTCGATGAGCTGAGGGCGAAGGTCGTCTACCTCCCGCACCGCCCGATCCGTCAGCCGGTCCGGGTCGCCCGTGCCCTCGGCCGCGCGCTGCGCGCCGATCCGGTTCGCTGGCTCCGGGCGGCGACGACCGGGTTGAGGCGGCCAGGACTCTCGGCCTGGCGGAGCGTCCTCCAGGCGACCGTGCTCACTGACGAGATGCTCCGTGCGGGCATCGACCACGCGCACGCGCACTTCGCGACCTCGGCGGCGGACCTCGCCAACCTCTGCTGGCGCATGGGTGGACCAACCTACAGCGTCACGACCCACGCCAAGGACATCTACCACGAGGATGTCCGGCACGACGATCTCCGCAACAAACTCGCGGGCGCGCTGTTCGTCGCCACCGTGAGCGAAGGGAACAGGGCGCACCTGAACGGGATCCTCGACGGCTACGACCGCGTCCGCGTCGTCCCGAACTCCGTCGACCTGAGGCGCCTCGGGCCACGGGAGAAGCGCCAACCGGAGCCCGGGCTCGTAGTCTCGGTCGCGCGCCTCGTCGAGAAGAAGGGCCTCCCCGACCTGGTCTCTGCGTGCGGCATCCTCGCGCAGCGAGGCGTGCCCGTGCGCCTCGAGGTCGTGGGCGGCGGACCGCTGCTCTCCGAATTGCAAGCCCGGGCGGAAGAGGCAGGATTGAACGCATTGTTTCCAGGCGCGCTTCCACACGAGGAGGTTCGGGCGCTCTACAAACGAGCCTCGGTTTTCTCGCTCCCCTGCGTCGTCGCCTCGACTGGCGACCGAGATGGCCTGCCGACGTCGGTTCTCGAGGCAATGGCCCTCGGCGTCCCGGTCGTGACGACCGGCGTCAACGGGCTTGCCGAGACAGTGATAGACGGGGAGACCGGCTTGGTCGTGCCCGAGCACGATCCGCCGGCGCTCGCGGACGCTTTGGAGTGCGTGCTCGGAGACCAGGAGCTCGCGGCGCGTTTCGCCGAGCATGGCCGGCGGCACGTCGAACACGGTTTCTCGCTCGAGCAGAGCGTTACGACCCTTCGCTCGCTCTTCCCGGAACCGGCCTGATGCGGCTCGTCTACCTCTCGACCGATCCGGGCATCGCGTGGGGCGGTGCGAAAGGCGCTTCCGTCCACTTGGCCGAGATCGTCGAAGCGCTCGCCCGTGAAGGCGCAGACGTCCTCGTCCTCGTCAGCGCGGTGGCCGACGCTGCACCGCCTCCGCCTCCGGGCGTGACGGTCGAGCCGCTCCCCACGCCCCGAAAGCACGTCTCCGTCGAAGAGCTTCTCGCCGGTGAGAGATCACTTGCAGCCTGGCTCGAGGATCGAATGCGGCGCTTCGGAGCGAGCGCCGTGCAGGAGCGATTGGCGCTCTACTCGGCGGCGGGCTCGGCGGCAGCGCACGAACTAGGCATCCCGCCTCTGGTCGAGCTCAACTCCCCGCTCCCCGAGGAGGCTGCGAAGTACCGCGAGCTCGAACGAGCCGAAGACGCGCTCAGGCTCGAGCGCGCCGTGCTCTCCGCCGCGGATCTCGTCTTCCCCGTCTCGAGCCCCCTCGCCGACTACGCGACGGAGCGCGGTGCACGGCGGGTCGAGGTGATGCCGAACGCCGTCTCGCTCCAGCGCTTCGAGGGTCTGCCGGGCAGAAACGGCAGCGACCCACCCGTGGCCGTGTTTGCGGGGGCGCTCCGCCCGTGGCACGGTGTGGAGACGATCGCCGAGGCTTGGCGGCGCCTCGGCTCCGATGCGCCACGTCTCCGGGTGATCGGCGACGGGCCGGGTCGGGACGCGCTGGCAGCCATCGGTGCGGAGATGCTGGGCGCCGTACAGCATGCCGACGTCC
>JBEVKF010000122.1:0-7178 GCA_040509755.1 Thermoleophilaceae bacterium
CCCCCCCCCCCCCCGGGCCCGGGGCCCGCCCACCCATCCGCCGGGGGGGGGCGGGGCGCCCCCCCCCCCCGGGGGCCGGGGGGCGGCCGCAAACACATCCGCGGGGGGCCGGGGGCGCCCCCCCCCGGATGCGATCAGTTGTACATGCCGCCGAACGATCCGCCGGTCACGTTTAGCACCTGGCCGTGTACGTAGTTGGCCCACGGTGAGCACAGGAAGAACACCGGGCCGGCCGCCTCCTCGGGCGTCGCGCCGCGGCCCACCGGGATCAGCATCTTCGCCATCTGGCGCATCTGCTCGGGTATGCCGAGTTCGACCTCGCGGCCCTCCACCTTGATCGTGCCGCCCTCTTCCTTTGCGGCGGTCAGGCGGGTCTCCACGAAGCCGAAGGCCACCGCGTTGACGTTGACCTTGAACTGGCCCCACTCCTTGGCGAGCGTCTTCGTGAGGCCGACCACGCCGGCCTTCCCCGCCGAGTAGTTGACCTGCCCGGCGTTGCCCATCGTCCCGGAGACCGAGCTGATGTTCACCACCTTGCGAAAGACCTCCACGCCCTCCTCGCGCTCCTTCTTGGCGGGCTCGCGCAGGTGCGGGGCGGCCGCCCGGAGCACGCGGAACGGCACGATGGTGTGGATGTCGAGCATCGCCTGGAACTGCTCGTCGGTCATCTTGTGAGCCACGCCGTCCCAGGTGTAGCCGGCGTTGTTGACGATGATGTCGAGCCGGCCGAACTCGTCCACGGCCTTCTGGACGAGCTCGTCGCAGGCGCCCGGGCTCGTGAGATCGCCCCCGAAGACTGCCGTCTCGCCCGAGATCTCGGACGCGGCCTGCTCGGCCACGTCGCCATCGAGGTCGTTGATCAGAACTCGCGCGCCCTGCTCGGCGAGCAGCTCTGCGGTGGCCCGGCCGATGCCGCGTGCGGAACCGGTCACGATCGCGGCCTTCCCATCGAGGACTCCCACGTTTGCGTGTCTCCTTCTGTTGCTGTGCGTTTGAAATGGCGGTATGAGGGGCCGCTATTCCACCAGAACCGATGAGTTGCCCCGCGCGGGGCCGTCCACATCGCGACTGAGGAGATCGGCGACAACTGCGGCGAACCGGGGGCGAGCGCTCAGGTCGAGCCGGCGCGGAAGCGGCGCCTCGGACCTCGGTGAGTTGGCCGATCTCCGGCTGAGCGTCGTCAAATGAAGTGGACTACGCTCGCGAGGTGTCCCGGCTCGGGCTCAACCTCGTGCGCTACGGGATCCCGGCCGTGCTGTTCGTCGCCGGCATGATCGTCTTCGTGGCCGCCGGGCGGCTCGGCGTCGTCGTCGGGGCCATGTTCATCAGCGCCGCCACCGCCGTCCTGCTGCTCAACGTGCTGTACCGGATGGGCGTGGAGGGAGACAAGGATCGCGACCGCGAGGAGGACGCTCGCCGCTACTTCGACGAGCACGGGCACTGGCCCAACTGACGGCTCGCGGCTAAAGCCCGAGCTGCCGTCCCAGGATCTCCTTCATCACCTCGTCGGTGCCGCCGCCGATGGGTCCCAGCCGGGTGTCGCGCAGCACCCGAGCGATCTCCGGCTCGCCGTCGAGGATCCGGAACGCCGACTCGGCCACCTCGAGGGCGGAGCGTTGCGACAGCAGCTTCGCCTCTGTCACCTCGCGGATCGCGTCGTGGCCGGCCGCGAACAGGCGCAGGGCGTGGTAGGTGAGACAGCGCGAGGCCTCGTGCTTGACGGCGATCTCAGCGACCGCGTGGCGCCACCGGCTCCCTCCGGTCGCGCCGTCGGCCACCCGCTCGAGCACCGCCGCCATGGAGGCCACCGCGCCGAGCGCCATGATCAGCCGCTCCCACTGGAAGTTGGCCATGATCAGGTAGAAGCCCCTGTTCTCCTCCCCGAGCAGGTTCTCCTCGGGAACGAACATCTCCGAGAACGCCAGCTCGGCCGTGTCCGAGGCGTGCCAGCCGAGCTTGTCCAGCTTCTTGGCGACCGTGAAGCCCTCGCTCTCGCGCTCGACGATCAGGAAGGAGAGCCCCTGGTGCCCGCCTTCCTCGGTGGTCTTCACCGCCGTCACCACGAAGTCGGCGCGCACGCGGTTGGTGATGAAGGTCTTGGAGCCGTCGACCAGATAGCCGCCGTCCACGCGCCGGGCGAAGGTCCGCAGGCCGGCCACATCGGACCCCGCGCCCGGCTCGGTGATCCCGAGCGCGGCGATCTTCTGGCCGCGGATCGCCGGCGCGAGGAAGCGCTCCTTCTGGTCGTCGCTGCCGAACTTCCAGATCGGCGGCGTCGCGATCCCGATGTGGGCGCCGATCCCCGCAGCCAGGCCGCCCGATCCCGAGCGCGAGAGCTCCTCGGTCAGGACCGCGTCGTCGAGGTAGTCCCCGCCGCGGCCTCCATAGCGGGGCGGATACTTGAGCCCGAGCAGCCCGAGCTCGCCCATGCGCGTAAAGACGTGGTCGGGAAACCAGCGCTCGGCCTCCCAATGCGACGCATGGGGGCGCAACTCGTCGGAGACGAAGCGGCGGATCTCGCCGCGCAGCCGCTCGTGCCGCTCGCCGAGCGGCGGCAGCGGCCGGCGCGCCGCCTGCTCCGGCAGGCCCTTGTGGGCCAGCGTGCTCACAGCCGCTTTCGCAGCATGCCGAAGACTCCCCTGGCCACCTTGCGCCCGAGCGCCTTCCCCTCGCGCGAGCTCAGGAACTCGCCGAGCGCGTCGGCCCCGCCGGTGGTGGCCGTGGCCGCCTTCTTGCGCCGGCGTTTGGAGATACGGCGAGCGTCCTCGGCCGGCGTGGAGCCGCCGCGGCCCGCTGGGGCGGGCTCGTCGTCGCCGGAACCGGGATCCTCCAGCCGCGCGGCCAGCTGCTCGCGCGCGCTCTCTGCCTCCGCTCGCGTGCCGTACTTCGCGAACAGCGGCGACGCCTTCGCAGCCGCCTCCACGTTGTCGGCCGGCCCCATCCGCGAGGCCGGTGCGCGCAGCCGTGTGTGCACGACCGGCGTCGGGACTCCCTCGTCCGACAGGATCGTCACAGCCGCCTCGCCGATCCCCATCGAGGGGAGCAGCTCCTCGACGTCATAGAAATCCGAGGTCGGGTAGGTGGACGCCGCTGCCCGCAGCGCCTTGGCGTCGTCCGGCGTGAAGGCGCGCAGCGCGTGCTGGACGCGGTTGCCGAGCTGTCCCAGGACCTCGCTCGGCACGTCGTCGGGCACCTGGGTCACGAAGAACACGCCCACCCCCTTGGAGCGAATCAGGCGCACGGTCTGGGCGACGGAGTCGAGGAACGCGCCGGTGGCATCGGCGAAGAGCAGGTGTGCTTCGTCGAAGAAGAAGACGAGCTTGGGCTTGTCCAGGTCGCCCGCCTCCGGCAGCTCCTCGAACAGCTCGGCGAGCAGCCACATGAGAACGGTCGAGAACAGCTTCGGCCGGTCCTGGACCCCCGGCAGCTCGAGGCACGAGATCACTCCGCGCCCGTCGGGCGCAGTGCGCATCAGGTCGGCGATCTCGAACTGGGGCTCCCCGAAGAACTCCGTGCCGCCGCCGGTCTCGAGGCCGATCAGCGCTCTCAGCAGCACACCAACCGTGGCGGACGCGAGCCCGCCGATCCCCTCGAGCTCGGGCTTTCCCTGATCTGACTCGAGGAAGGTGAGCAGTGCCCTCAGGTCCGAGAGGTCGAGCAGCGGCAGGCCCTTTTGGTCTGCGTAGTGGAAGACCAGCTGGAGGCTCTGCTCCTGGGTCTCGTTGGACTCGAGCACCTTGCCAAGCAGCTGCGGGCCGAAGTCGGACACCGTGGCCCGGACCGGCACGCCGGGGCCGATACCGCCCAGCGAGAGGAACTCGACCGGAAAGCCCTTGGGCTCGAAAGCGAGGCCGAGCTCGCCCATTCGCTTCGGCGCCGGGCCGTCCGCCCCGCCGGCCGCGGAGACTCCCGACAGGTCGCCCTTCACGTCTGCCGCGAAGACCGAGACGCCGGCCGCCGAGAGCTGCTCGGCGATCATCTGAAGGGTGATCGTCTTGCCCGTGCCGGTGGCCCCCGCGATCAGGCCGTGGCGGTTCATCATGCGCAGCGGCATCTGCACGACGGCGGCAGGGGCCAGCTCTCCCTCGTGGACGCCGCGCCCGAGGTCGACGGCGGCTCCCTCGACGGCATAGGCCGCGGCGATGGTCTCGGCGAAGTCGGTCACTCGAATACCTCTAGGGGCAGCGCCGCCGAGACGAGCGCGTTCGGCAGGTCCACCAGCTCCGACATGCGCAGCTCCGCCGCCACGCTCATCAGCACGTAGGCGGGCTCAGGCTCGAGGCCGTGCTCATGCTCGAGCCACGACAGCAGCTCCACCAGCGCGCGGCGGGTGGCGAGGTTGATGTCGAGGTCGCCCTGGGAGCCGTCGTCGGCCAGCGGGATCCCGGTCGTGGCGAACATGGCCCGCGGCGGGCGCGGCGGTGCCTGGTAGCAAGGGAAGGCCGGCCGCCAGCCCTCGCGGCGCAGGTTCACGCGAAACGTGGCCGACCCGCCGGTCTCGATCGCGGAGATGCAGACCTCGCCGTCGCCCTGTGCGAAGTGCAGGTCGCCCACCGACAGCAGCGCGCCGCCGGCGTGCACGGGCAGCCAGAGCCGGGCGCCCGGACCGAGATCGCGGATGTCCATGTTCCCGCCGTTCTCGCGCGGCGGGTAGGTGCGCAGCCCGTCGGCTACCGCGAGCGGCCAGGCCAGACCGGGGTCCGGCGGGTGCGCCGAGCCGCCGCGTTGCGCGAGCGCCGCTTCGCGAGCGAGAGCGCGCTCGAAGAGCGCCCGGGAGGGAGCCACGCCGATCGTGCCCGCGTGCACGCAGGCGGTTACCGCCACGCCGGGTACCTGCTCCGAGCGCGCCACGCCGCCGGCGAGCTCCCAGGTCGCGAGAAACGGCCGCTCGAACATGTCGCCGAGGAAGCCCGAGCCGGGCCAGATCGCCGTCCAGGCGAAGTCGTCGGTCTCGTAGCCGAGCACCTCCAGTTCGAGCACGTCGCCGGGCTCGGCGCCGCGGACCTCGAGCGGCCCGGTGAGCGGATGGGCGATCGACGAGGTGCCGAGCAGGTCCCGGTGGGTGGATTCGCGCGTGAGCAGGCGGTCGCGCGAATCGCGGACCTCGAAGGTCACCTCCCCGCCGGGGTCGAGCGAAGCAACCGGCGCCAGGTCCGGGTGCCAGCGGTTGTGCCCGTTGGCCGCTCCGGTGTGAAGCGGCTGCGAACGGTCGATCTCGATGCGCAGGGCGGCCAGCCTAGAGCCCGTACGAACGGCCGATCACGTCGAGCATCACCTCGTCGGTGCCCGCTCCGATTCGGTTCAGGCGCATGTCGCGCCAGGCGCGCTCGATGCCGTACTCCTTCATGTATCCGGCGCCGCCGTGGATCTGCAGGCACTCGTCGGTCACCTCGCAGGCCATGCGCGCGGTGTACAGCTTGGCCATCGAGATCTCGCGGACGGGGTACTCGCCGTTGTTGAAGCGCCAGGCGGTCGTATAGACCATCTGGCGGCCGGCCTCGATCTTGGTCGCCATGTCGGCGAACTTGTGCCGGATCGCCTGGAACTTGCCGATCTTGCGACCGAACGCGGTGCGCTCGGTGGCGTACAGGAGCGTTTTGTCAAAGCACCTCTGCGCGCCCGCCACGCAGCCGGCGGCGCCGATCAGCCGCTCGCCCTGGAGCTCCCACATGATGTGGTAGAAGCCCTTGCCCTCCTGGCCGAGCATCGCCTCCTGGGGGACGCGCACGTCCTGGAATGCGAGTAGGGCGGTGTCGGACGAGTGCATGCCGAGCTTCTCGAGGCGCTTCTCGCGAATCACCCCGGGGGCGTCCATGTCGAGGAGGAAGAGCGTGAACCCGTCGTAGCCGGCGTCGGGATCGGTCTTGGTGACGAGCACGATGAAGTCGGCCCGGTGGCCGTTGGTGATGTAGGTCTTCGACCCGTTGATGACCCACTCGTCCCCGTCGCGCACCGCTCGTGTCTTGATGCCCGCGACGTCCGAGCCGGCGTCCGGCTCGGTGATGCCGAGGCAGGCGATCTTCTCGCCGCGGATGGCCGGAACGAGGTACTCCTGCTTCTGCTCCTCGCTTCCGAACAGGAAGACAGGGGGAGTGGCCATGTCGGTTTGCACCGCCACGCCCATGGCCACGCCGCCGGAGTTGCAGTTGGCCATCTCCTCGGCGAGCACGAGGTTGGCGTAGTAGTCGCCGCCCTGGCCGCCGTACTCCTCGGGGTAGGAGAGGCCGAGGAAGCCGAGCTCGCCCATGCGGCTGAAGACCGAGTCCGGAAAGGTCGTCTCCTCCCAGTCCTCGGCGTGCGGCGCAAGCTCCTTGGTCACGAAGGCGCGGATCGAGTCGCGCAGCTGGTCGTGCTCCTCGGTGAAGATGAAGTGCTTGCGGCGTGCGGCGTGGTCGGGTTTGAGCAGCGAGTCGGCGGTGGCCATCAAACAAGCTTACGGTGGGCGGCCGGTAGCGTGCCCGCGATGAGCGAGCGTGAGTTCGATGTGGTGATCCTGGGGGCCGGACCGGCCGGAGAGGTGATCGCGGGCCGGCTCGGGAAGGCCGGCCTGGAGGTGGCCCTGGTCGAGCAGCACCTCGTCGGCGGAGAGTGCTCCTTCTACGCCTGCATGCCGTCGAAGGCGCTGCTTCGCCCGGGCGAGCTGCTCGCCGAGGTTCGCCGAATACCCGGCGTCCGCGAAGCGGCCGGCGGTGAGCTGGACGTCGAGGCGGTGCTCGCGCGCCGCGACGAGATCATCCACGACCTCGACGACTCGGGCATGGAGCCCTGGCTGGACGACCGCGGCGTGACGCTCGTGCGCGAGAGCGGGCGCCTCGACGGCGAGCGCCGGGTCCAGGCGGGCGACGAGACGCTTATTGCCCGCAAGGCGGTCGTGGTCGCCACGGGCACCGGTGCGCTCGTGCCCCCGATCGACGGCCTGCGCGAGGCGCGGCCGTGGACCAACCGCGAGGGGACCACGGCCAAGCAGGTGCCCGAGCGCCACGTGATCCTCGGAGGAGGGGTGGTCGGCGTCGAGATGGCGCAGGCCTACCGCTACCTCGGCGCACAGGTCACGCTCGTCGAGGCCGCCGATCGCCTGATCGCGCGCGAGGAGCCGTTTGCGAGCGAGCAGGTCGAGGCGGCGCTCCGCGAGCAGGGCGTCGACGTGCACATCGGAGTCAAGGCGGTCGCCGTGGCGG
>JBEVKF010000123.1:0-8062 GCA_040509755.1 Thermoleophilaceae bacterium
CGTAAGGGGTGGAGAAGCCGTGCTTCTTTCGGGCCGCGATCCCCGGCGGGAGCAGTCGCTCCATCGCCATGCGGTGCAGGCGCTTGCCGGTGCGCGGCCGGACCCGGGCCTTTGCGGGGATGCGCTCGACGAAGCGCATCAGCTCGACGTCGAGGAAGGGCACGCGCAGCTCGAGGCTCGCCGCCATCGACATCTTGTCGTTGCATATGAGGATGCCGTCGGGGAGGAACATGCGGGTGTCGAGGTAGAGCGCCTGCTCGAGCAGGCCGCGCCCGGCCACCTCGCCCAGGACTCCGCCCGCGCCCTCGAGGCGCTCGTCCTCCGCCCCCGCGCCCGATTGCCCCAGCAGGGCCTGGCGAACGGGGGCGTCGGTGATCTCTACCAGTCGCAGCAGGCGCTCGGCGTCGCCCTTTCCTCCGAGCAGGTGCGCGGCGCGGCGGGCGCGCGCGGCCCGCGGGAGCGCTCGGGCGATCGCGGCCGCGGGCGAGGCGAGCGCCGCGGGCGCGGCTCGCAGCGGGCCGAGGAGGGCGGCCGCCTGGTGGCGCCCGTAGCCGCCGTGAGGCTCGTCGGCGCCCTGGCCGGCGAGCACGACCTTCACGTGCTCGGCGGCGAAGCGCGCGAGCTGGGCGAGCGCCGGGGCGGACGGGATGCCGCAGGGTTCCTCGAGGCGCGGGATGGCGGTCGCCAGCTCGGCCAGGAAGCCCCTCTCAACCATCTCGGTGTCCCGGTGCTCGGTGCCGATCAGGCGGGCGCTCTCGGCCGCGGGCTCTCGCTCGTCGAGCAGGCCGCCGTGGCCGGGGAAGCCGATCGTGAACGTCGCGGGAGGCCGCGCGGAGCGCTTGGCCATCGCCGCCACGACCGCCGCGGAGTCGACGCCCCCGGACAGGAAGGCGCCGTACGGGACGTCGGCCATCATCTGGCGCTCGACCGCGTCGGAAAAGCGCTCGGCGAGGTGGGCGGCGAGGTCGTCGTCGGAGAGGTCGCGGTGGGGCTCACCGGGCGGCTCGCGCCAGGTCTCCACCCGCGGCGTCCCGTCCTCCTCGACTATCAGGGTCGAGGCGGCGGGCAGCTTGCTGATCCCCGCGAACAGGGTGCGCGGCGCAGGGACGAAGCGACAGGCCAGGTAGTGGTCGAGGGCGACGCGGTCCACCGTTGGCTCGACCACGCCGGCCGCGAGCAGGGCACCGATCTCGGAGGCGACCGCCAGGCACCGGCCGTCGGTCCACCAGTACAGCGGCTTGACGCCGAACTCGTCGCGGGCGGCCACCAGGCGCCGGCGTCGGTCGTCCCAGAGCACGAAGGCGAACATGCCGTTCAGCTCGCGCACGCAGTCGGGACCGCTCTCTTCGTATGCGTGCACGATCGCCTCGCAGTCGGAGCCGGTGGCGTAGCGATGGCCGCGCCCCTCGAGCTTCGTCCGCAGCGCGACGTGGTTGTAGATCTCGGCGTTGGCGATCAGGGTGATCGCGCCGTCCTCGGACTCGAGCGGCTGGTCGCCGCCCGCCACGTCGATGATCGCCAGGCGGGTGTGGGCGAGGGTCACCGGGCCGATGCGCCGCACCGCGTCCCCATCGGGCCCGCGGTGCCGCAGCGCCTCGATCATCCGCTGGGCGGCGTCGGAGCCCCTCGCACCGGCCGGATCGAGAATGGCTCCGATCCCGCACATGCGCAGGCATCTTGGCAGGCATCCATGTTGTCACTGCTTCGTGACACTCCGGTCTGGATCCGTGCGCCCGCCCCACGCAGGATCGACCTCACTCCATCCACGACTCAGGAGGTCGATCGATGTACAGCCTGATGGGACGTATTCACGCGACTCTGCTGACCCTGCGCTCAGAGCGCGGCCAGGGGACCGTCGAATACGTCGCCCTGATCCTGCTGGTGGCCCTGGTGATGGCGGGAGTGGTCGCGGCGATGAAGGGCTTCCGGACCGACGAGGGCAAGGAGCTGGGCGACGTGATCATCGGCAAGATCAAGGAGGCCGTGCGGAAGGTGCAGTTCTGAAAGCGCCCATGCGCAGAGCGGCGTTTCGCGCTACAGAGCCAAATCTGAACCCGTATCGGCCCGTATCGACCCGCCTGTGGGGCACGTATGCCCCGCACTTGTGCCCCGCCCTCGTGGACGCTGGTGACGCCGATCGGCGTAATACCCTCGAGGTCGCTAGTCCCGCAGCCCCACGGCTTCGAGGGCTTCGGCGCGGGTGGCGTACTCCTGTGCACGTGCGATCTTTCCGGCGCGGACCTCGATGACGATCGCGAAGTATTCAGGCGGCACCTTCAGGCCGCTCCGCTTCGCTCGCCCGCTGTATCGCAGGTACGTGACGACCTGCTCGTTGGGGGCGTCGGTCAGCCCAACCACGTCGCCATTGAACTCGTCGAACATGTCGAACCACTCCTGCAGATACGCGCACCCAGCCTGCCTGCCGTGCCAGCGGCCTCGCATCGCCTGCCACTCGATGTCGTCGGCCCAGTGATCTGCGAACGCCTCAAGCCCGCTGCTAGCGAGCGCCTCGTAGGCGGCCGCTACCACCCTCACGTTCTCCTGCGACATCGCCTACTCCGACAGCCCCACGGCTTCGAGGGCTTCGTTGCGGTCCGTGTACTCGACCACGCTGGCCGCCTTGCCGTCGCGGAGCGTGCAGACGTGAGCCAACTCCATCTCGAGGGGGATTCCGCTCGCCGCTCCATGTCCGGTGAAGCGAATCCAGAGGAAGACCTTGTCGCCCCGTGCTTCGGCCTGCTGAATCTCGAGTCTCAGGTCGGGGTAGGCCTCAAGCCAGCTGGCGAACAGCTTGCCGATCGCATCGAGCCCCCGATGCGCGGCGTGGTCCGGATCCTCTCGGGCGGTGTGGTACTCGGCATCCTCGTGCCAGAACCAGCGGCCGGGGACCCGCTCGCCCGCGTTGTAGCGGGCGTACTGCTCGCGGACGCGTTGGAGGTTCTCCTGTGACATCGCCGCCCAGTATCCCGCTCTCCAGGGGAGCGCGAAATGCCAGGGGGGCGGTCGACATCACCACGCCGATCCGCGCCGAACACTCCGCACTACCTCTTCGCGGATTTCTAAACTTGAGGCCCTAGACATGAACGACGAGCACGGTGGACCAATCTTCCGTTTCATCGACCGGGCGGTCAGGTCGCACGAGCAGGGCGAGGAGATCGAGCGGCGCCAGGCCGAACGCGACGCGGATGGTGGGCCCCGATGGAACATGCTTGTCGGCGAGCATCCCGACCACCCCGGTTTCTGCCAAGCCTTGCTGGTGGCGGTAGATGCGGGCGATTCATGCGCACCGATCGAGCTGATCTGTTTCCCTGCGACAGCGGCCGGCGAGTGGACGCACGAAGAGCGGATGGACTATCCGCACGACCAATTGGGCCGCCACGATCCACCTGAGGGCACGTCCCGCTCCAACCGGTGGTCGAACCAAACCGCCCACGCCCAGCTCGTGGCTCAGACGCGCCCCTGCTTCGAGAATGGCGTTTCGTCCATGAGCTTCGGCCAGCCCCTGCCCCGGCGCCCTTGCGAGCAAGTTGACCAAGGCGCGGCGAATGCTGAGGTTGCCCGCCACGCCACGGGGAACTACCGTGAGATCGACCTGCATTCCGAGGAGGAGCCACAATGTTCAAGACCATCGTCGTCGGCACGGACGGTACGGACACCGCCGATCGCGCCGTGGCCCGAGCGGCCGACCTTGCCGCGTTGACAGGGGCGCACCTCCACGTGGTGAGCGCGTACCGGCCCGCGGCGGTGCACGTTGGCGACCGCTCGGTTGTGGCCGAAGCTTCGGAGTGGTCGGTCGGCGGCGATCACCGCGCCGACTCCGTCCTTCAGCAGACCCTCGCGCGGATGCGCGTGAGGGGCATCTCGGTCGAGGAACATGCCCCCAAGGGCGATCCCGCCAACGGCATAGTCGCGGTGGCTGCGCGCGAGAACGCCGATCTGATCGTGGTCGGGAGCAAGGGCATGCAGGGTGCGCGCCGGGTTTTGGGCAGCGTGCCCAACAAGGTCTCGCACCAGTCCCCGTGCGACCTGCTGATCGTCCAGACCGACTGAGGGAGACCGCTCGGGGTCCTTTCCGTTCGGCCCCGCTTAGGGGGTGCGGTAGCCTCCGCTGCGTGAGGGGTCAGAGCGCGCTCGCGAGGCGCGCGTTGAGGGTGGTCTTGACGGTCGCGGGCGCGCTCGTGTTTGCGGCCACAGCCTTCGCAGCGCCGGGCGCGATCTCCACTGTCGCAGGATCCGCTACCAGCGGCTTTTCGGGCGACGGCGGCCCGGCGACAGCGGCCGAGCTGTTCGGGGCTCAGAGCGTCGCGCCCACTGCCGACGGCGGCTTCCTGATCGCCGACACGAACAACCACCGGATCCGCAAGGTCTCTTCGGCCGGGATCATTACTACCGTCGCCGGTGACGGGACGAACGGCTTCGGCGGCGACGGGGGTCCTGCCACCGCCGCGCAGATGAGCAGCCCGTGGGACGTCGCGGCGACGGCCGACGGCGGCTTTCTCATCGCGGACACCACGAACCTCCGCGTCCGCCGGGTTTCCCCATCGGGGACGATCAGCACGGTCGCGGGCAACGGCAGCTTCGGAACGCCGGCCGACGGCGCCCCCGCGGCGGCCAGTCCGTTCGGCCTGGTGGCGGGGGTCGTCCCAACCGACGACGGCGGCTTCCTGATCGTCGACAACAGCAACTCCAGCGTGTTCGAGGTCTCCGCCGGAGGGATCGTCCGGCGGGTCGCGGGCAACAACACGCTCGGCTTCAGCGGCGACGGCGGTCCTGCCACCGCGGCCCAGATGCACTTCCCGCAGGATGTCTCCGTCACCGCGGGCGGCGGCTTCCTGATCGCCGACGGGTCCGTCAACAACCGCATCCGAGAGGTCAACGCGAGCGGCACGATTACGACGGCCGCCGGCAGCGGTGCGCCCTTCGCCGCCGGCTTCTCGGGCGACGGAGGCCCAGCCGTCGGCGCTCAGCTCACCGCACCCCGCGGCGTCGCCGCAACCGCGGATGGAGGCTTCCTGATAGCCGACACCGGCAACGGCCGGATCCGCAAGGTCTCCGCCGGCGGGGTCATCAGCACGGTCGCGGGGGACAACTTCGGCGGATTCGACGGCGACGGAGGTCCTGCCACCTCCGCGTCGCTCAGTGGGCCCTTCAGCGTCGCTCCCACCGCGGGTGGCGGCTTCCTGATCGCCGACGTCGGCAATAACCGCATCCGCCGCGTGGAGGGCGACGCACCCGTCCTGGGCAAGACGGTCAACGTGCAGGTCGTGAAGGGCAAAGTGCTCGTGCGCCCCGCAACGGGACGCAAGTTCGTCCCGCTCGGCGGTTCACGTCAGATCCCGGTTGGCTCTGTCCTTGACACGCGTAAGGGGACGGTCGGGCTGACGAGCGCGATCAACGCCAAGGGGGCCACCCAGCAGGGCCAGTTCTCAAAGGGCGTGTTCCGGGTCGTGCAATCGCGTCGGGCAAAGGCAAAGGGCCTGACCGAGTTGCGCCTGCAGGGCTCGAACTTCCAGGGCTGCAGCGCGGCGGGCCACGGCAATGTCGGTGCCGCCAGCCACAGCCGGCGTAAGGTCCGCAGCCTGCGCGCCACCGCCAAGGGCCGCTTCCGCACCCGCGGACGCTACTCAGTGGCCACTGCAACAGTGCCCCCTGGACGCGGCGCGAACTGGCAGACGACCGACCGCTGCGACGGAACCCTCGTCACGGTGAGCCGCGGCAAGGTCGCGGTGCGCGACCTCCCCCGCCACAAGACGATCACCGTACCCGCGGGAAAGAGCTATCTCGCGCACGCGCAGAAGTAACGGGCTGGAAATCAACCAGTAGAGATTGCGGACGAGCGAGACGTCCTGCGGTGTGAAGTCTGAGCCGGCCACCCGGCCCGGCGACGCGCGCTCCCGCGAACGCGCGTGCCGTGGCAGTCTGCGACGCCCCCCGTCAGGGGCGCAGCATGCCCATCAGCCGCAGCGGCCCGCCCGATCCGCCCTCGATCTTCATCGGCAGCGCCACGACCGAGAAGCCGCGCGCCGGCAATTGCGCCGAGTGTGCGACGTTCTCGAACACGGGAACGTTGGCCGCCCCGAGGGTTCGGTGAGCGAGGAACTCGGTCGACTGCCCGCGGTCGATGCTCGCGGTATCGATGCCCACCGCCTTGACGCTCCGCTTGTCCACAAGCCAGGCTGCCGCCTCCTCGCTCAGGCCGGGGAAGTGCAGCTTCGGGACCGCCTGCTCGCCGCGCTCGGCTGTGCCGAGGTAGCGCTCGGCGTCCGGCCAGTAGCGACCGAAGCCGGTGTGCAGCAACACGATGGTCCGTCGCGAAATTCGCCCGTAGCGCCGTTCCCATCCGCGCAGGTCGCCGACCGAGATCAGGTAGTCGGGGTCGGCCAGCGCCCGTTTGGAGACGTCGACAACGATTGCCTTCCCCACCAGCCGGCGCAGGGGGATCTCGTCGGTGGTGTCGCCTCCGCGCGAGAAGTGGACCGGCGCGTCGAGATGGGTTCCGCCGTGCTCAGCGGCCTCGAAGTCGTTCGCCGCGTAGAAATAGCCGCCCTCGGTCTCGCCCTCGGCGACCTTCGTCAGCTTGAATTTCCGCGCCGTCGGCCAGTAGATCGTCTCGTCGTTGAAGGGATAGGACAGGTCGATCAACCCCTGGCCCGAGACGGATGCTCGATCGCGCGGGGTGTCATCCGCGAACGCGCCGGCGAAGGTGGCGGACGCAAAGCCGGCCGCGAGGCAGCCGGACAGGGCGAGGATTCGTCGCATGGTTCGTCCCTCCTTGGTTTGGATGCCTCGGGGACTACCCGGAACCGCGCATGTGGCGACATGCGCGATACGCCGCGTGTCGGGCCGCGAGCTCCGGCCTCGGCGCATCACACTCCGCCCAGCCTGCGACCATAGGCGCCCGTGGCGTCCCACGACCGCACGCTTCCCGTCGCCGTGTTCGACTCCGGAGTCGGCGGGCTCACCGTTCTGCACGAGTGTCTCGTGTCGCTTCCCCACGAGGATTTCCTCTACCTGGGCGACACGGCGCGCTTCCCCTACGGGGATCGGGCGCCCGAGGAGCTGCTCGGCTTCGCGCGCGAGCTCGCCGGCATCCTGCTCGAGCGCGGCGCGAAGCTGCTCGTCATCGCCTGCAACTCGGCCACCGCTGCGGCTCTGCCCGCCCTGCGCAAGGAGCTCGAGCTGCGGGTGCCGGTGGTGGGCGTGGTGCGACCGGAATCGCGTCTGGCCGCGGCGGCCACCCGCAACGGGCGCGTCGGACTGATCGCCACGCCCGCGACGGTGTCGAGCGGCGCCTACGCTCGCGCCCTCGCCGCGGAAGCTCCGGGGGCCGAGCTCCACACCGTGGCCTCGGCCGAGCTCGCGCCGCTGATCCAGAAGGGCGGCGATGTCGACCACCGCGTGCTCACCTGTGTCGAGGGTGCATGCCGGCCGCTCAAGCGCGCCGGGGTGGACACGGTGATCCTTGGCTGCACGCACTATCCGCTGGTGAAGCCGGTGCTCCAGCGCGAGCTCGGCCGGGGCGTGACGGTCGTCAGCTCCGGCGAGGCGATCGCGGCCGACGTCGAGGAGCGCCTGCGCGGGGCCGGCGTGGAAAACGACGAGGCCCGCCGAGGGAACTACCGCTTTCTCGCCACCGGCCGGCCGGACGAGTTCCGCCGCGTCGGGACCCGGTTCCTGCAGCTGCCGATCGATCGCGTCGAGCACGTGGACGTCGCGCCTCCGGCAGCGAGGAGCGCGGCGTGAGCGACGCGCGCGCGGACGGCCGCTCGCCGGGGGACCTGCGCGAGATCCGCTTCACGCCCGGTTTCGTCGGCACGGCCACCGGCTCGTGCCTGGTCGAGGCCGGCGGCACGCGCATCATCTGTACGGCGTCCGTGGACGAGGAGGTGCCCAGGTGGATGGCCAACCAGGGCCGCGGCTGGGTCACCGCCGAGTACGGGATGCTTCCGGCATCCACGGGCGAGCGCAAGCGCCGCGACGTCTCCAAGGGCCGGCCTGACGGCCGCACGGTTGAGATCCAGCGCCTGATCGGCCGCTCGCTGCGCGGGGTGATCGACTTCGA
>JBEVKF010000124.1:0-41307 GCA_040509755.1 Thermoleophilaceae bacterium
GGGCCGACCAGCATGCCCTCGGGCACGTCGATGTGGCCGAGCATGCGCCCGATGTTCACGTTCTTTCGCATCGAGCGGCCGACGAGCGACACCTTGCGTCCCACCACCGAGGCGGCGTCGACAACCTGCTGAACGCGATGGATGTTCGAGGCAAAGCAGGTCACGATCACGCGGCCACGGCAGCGCGCGAAGACCTCCTCGAGCTTCGGGCCCACCGCCGACTCGGAGACCGACACCCCGGGGCGGTCGGCGTTGGTCGAGTCGCCGCAGAGCAGCAACAGGCCCTCGCGACCGAGCTCGGCCAGGCGCGCGACGTCGGCCGGCACGCCGTCCACCGGGGTCTGGTCGAACTTGTAGTCCCCGGTCATGAGCGTGGTGCCGAGCTCGCAGGTGAGCGCGACCGCGAAGGCGTCGGGGATCGAGTGCGCCATCTTGACCATCTCGATTGAGAACGGCCCTGCTTGGAAGGTCTGGCCCGCCAGGACGTCCTCGACCGTCACGTCCTTGAGCCGGTGCTCGTCGAGCTTGGAGCGCACCATCGCCGCGGTGAGCGGGCCGCCGTAGATCTGCGGTGCCCGGCCGAGCTGGCGAAGCACGAACGGGAGCGCGCCGACATGGTCCTCGTGGCCGTGGGTGAGCACGATCGCCTCGATGTCATCCGCGCGCTCGCGAAGGTAGGTGAAATCGGGCAGCACCAGATCGATGCCGAGCTGGTCGGGGGCCGGGAACATCAGCCCCGTGTCGACAACGACGATCCGGCCGTCGTACTCGACCACGTTCATGTTCTTGCCGATCTCGCCCAGTCCGCCGAGTGGAAGGACGCGAAGCTTGCTGTTCGAGCTCAAACCGCGGCGAGGAGGCTGTGGCGCTCGAGCGCCGTGCGGATGATTGCCTTCTCCTCCTCCGTGGCCTCGACCAGCGGCAGCCGCAGGCCGCCCACGTTGTGGCCGGCCATGTTGAGCGCTGCCTTGACCGGGATCGGGTTCGTCGTAACCGTGAGGGCGTCGTAGAGGTCGCGCAGCCCTGCCTCGATCTCTGCGCGGTTGTCGGGCTCGTCGATCACCCGTCGCATCTCGCGGCCCACCAGGTGCGAGGCGACCAGGATCCCGCCGCTGCCGCCCAGGTCCATCACTCGGCCGAGCACCTCGTCGTTGCCGGCCAGCAGGTCGAGGCCGTCGATGGCGGCCATCTCCTCGTAGCGGGCCTGCTTGACGGCCACAACGTTCTCGATCTCGGCCAGCTCGCCGAGCAGCTCGTTGGGGATGTCGATCGCGGTGCGGGCGGGGATGTTGTAGACCACGATCGGGCGGTCGGTGCTCGCCGCGATCGTCTCGAAGTGGGCCTTGATCCCGGACCGGTTTGGCTTGTTGTAGTAGGGCGCGACGACGAGCATCGCGCTCACGCCGATCCCGGTGGCCCGCTCGGTCAGCTCGACGCTATGGCGCGTGTCGTATGTGCCGGTGCCCGCCACGATCGTGGTGCCGGCCGGGCTTTCGGCCACGGCCAGCTCCCAGAGCCGGCACTTCTCCTCGTCGGTCAGAGTTGGCGACTCGCCGGTGGTGGCGGCGAGAACGAGCCCGTCCGAGCCGTTCTCGAGCAGATGGTGCATGAGCCGCACGGCGGCGTCCTCGTCCACGCGGCCCTCCGCGTCGAACGGCGTGACCATCGCTGTGAGGATGCCGCCGACTCGCATGCTGTCACCGCGGCTGAAGCGCTCCGTCACTGCTGGAGGGGCTTGAACGGGTCGGGACTCGAGTTCGCCGATCCCTCGCCGCCGGCGGGCGGCGCCGGAGGGGGCGGAGGGGGCTCGGCAGCCTGCGGCTGCTCCGGGGCAGCCGGATCGGCGGCCGGGGGCGCCGGCGGCGACTGGGGCTGGGCGACGGGTGGCTGCGGCTGGGCGACCGGCGGCGGGACGTCGGCAGCCGGTGGCTGCGCGATCGGACGTCCGTGGGCGTCGTACTGGACACCGCCCGGTTGAGGCTGGCCCTGGGTCGAGCCGCCCTGGTTGAACTGCGTCTGTGCCTCGTCGAGCTTCTGCTGAGCCTGCTCGGCGAGCTTCTTGGCTTTGTCCAAAAAGCCCATGGTTTCTCCTTCGTTTGTCTGGGAGGAGGGTACCGGGCGACCCGTCGGATCGCCGGTCGAGCTCTCCCCTTTTGGGAACTGCCGCTGCAAATGACAGAATTCCAGCCGTCCATGGCCCAAGAACGCGACTACAGTCATCGGACCGTGGTTGAGAAGCTCGGCGTAAAGCCGGATCAGAGGGTTGAGGTGACCGGCGACGTCGGCCCGGGCCTCCGGAAGGACGTCAAGGAGGCGCTCGGACGCGGGCTCGTCAAGTCAGGCACCCTCGACGGCGCGATCGTGCTCGTGGAGTCCGAGGACGAGGCCAAGGAGGCGCTCGTGCGCTACCGCGCGCGGCTGCGCGACACGGGCTACCTGTGGGTGATCACCCGCAAACGGGGACACGACGCCTACCTCAACCAGATGACACTCGTCCCCCACGCCAAGCGCCTGGGTCTGATCGACAACAAGACCTGCTCGATCGACGACGACCGCTCGGGGATCCGTTTCGTGGTGCCGCGGTCGCTGCGCAAGCAGAACGCGGCTTAGGTTCACGAGCCAATGCCGGCCTGCGGGGCGGGCTGGGACGGGAACCTTGTCGAGTTTTGAACCCACACGGTGCAAAAGTCGACAAGCTTCGGCCTACAGCAGCTGCTCGAGCCCGATCGTCGGGGACCGCTCGAGCGAGCCCACCTTGCGCACGGCCAGCAGCACGCCGGGCATGAACGACTCGCGGTCGATCGAGTCGTGTCGGATTGTGAGCGTCTGGCCCGGCCCCCCGAACAGGACCTCCTGGCGGGCCACCAGGCCGGGCAGGCGCACCGAGTGGATCGGCTCGTGGACGTTCCCGCCGGCCGCCGCGATCAGCTCGGCGGTGCGCGCCGCGGTGCCCGACGGGGCGTCGACCTTGCGGTCGTGGTGCAGCTCGACGATCTCGCACTCGGGCATGTGGCGCGCGGCCTGCTGGGCGAACTGCATCATCAGCACCGCCCCGATCGCGAAGTTCGGCGCCACGAACAGGTTGCCCTCCCCTACGCCCTCCAGCGAGGCGAAGTCGGCGCCGGTGGTGCCCATCACGCAGTGCACGCCCGCCTCGAGACAGGTGCGGGCGTTGGCGAGGGCCGCGTCGGGGGTCGAGAAGTCGACCACCACGTCCGCCTCCCCGAGCACGTCCCCGAGCGAGTCCTCCAGGAGTGGGTCGGCGCGCCCCACGAGGGCCAGGTCGTCCGCGCCCTCCACGGCTGAGCAGACCGTCTGTCCCATGCGCCCGGCGGCGCCGGAGACGGCGACGTTGATCACGCCGCTTGGGCCAGCTCCGGCGACACTGAATCGAGCGCCGAGCGGAACGCGCTCTCGCTTGCTCCGACGCCCGCGGCGGCCAGCGCCTCGGGGCGCCACAGCTCGCGCGCGAGCGCCATCACGTCGTCGATCGTGACCGCATCGAACGCCGCCAGCACCTCGTCCACCGACAGCAGCGGCACGTCCATCAGGAGCGCGCTGCCGAGCCGGTTCATCCGCGTGAGCGTCGACTCCATCGAGAGCACCGTGCGCCCCTTCACGTTCTCCCGTGCGCGCTCGAGCTCGTCCTCCTGCACGCCGCCCTCCTGCAGGCGCCGCAGCTCGGTCCCGATCACGTCCATGGCCTCCGCCACGTTGTCGGGCCGCGTGCCCACGTAGAGCGCGACCTGCCCCGAGTCGACGTAGTGGCTCGCATACGAGTAGACCGCGTAGGCGAGCCCGCGCTTCTCGCGAATCTCCTGGAAGAGCCGCGACGAGGTCGAGCCGCCCAGGATGGTGTCGAGCACGCGCAGCGCGAAGCGGCGCTCGTCGCCGCGGGGGATCCCCGGGCCGCCGAGGCACAGGTGGTACTGCTCGGTTTCCTTCTCGTGGAAGCGCAGCGCGGGCGTCCACGCGTTCGGAGACGGCGCGCCGGCCAGGGTCTTCGCACCGTCCTGCGCAGGCCCGACGGAGGCCGAAACCAGCTCAACGAGGCGTTCGTGCTCGACGTTGCCCGCCGCCGCAACCACGATGTTCGAGCCGGTGTAGCGGCCGTCGTGCCACTCGGCGATCCGGGGCACGGGAACCGAGGAGATCACCTCGGCGGTGCCGATGATCGGACGCCCCAACGGGTGGTCGCCGAAGATCGCGCCGGCCAGAACGTCGTGGACCTTGTCCGACGGCTCGTCCTCGTACATCGCGATCTCCTCGATCACCACCTGGCGCTCGGAGTCGATGTCCGGGTAGGCGGGTCGCAGGACCATGTCCTGGAGCACGTCGAATGCCTGCTCGAGGTGGCGGTCGAGGAAGCGCGAGTAGACGGAGGTCGTCTCCTTGCTGGTGCCGGCGTTGACCTCCGCCCCCATCGCGTCGAATGCCTCGTCGATCTCGCGCGAGCTGAAGCGCTCGGTGCCCTTGAACAGCAGGTGTTCGAGGAAGTGCGAGATCCCGGCCTGCTCGGTGCCCTCGTCGCGCGACCCCGCCCGAATCCAGAACCCGAGCGCGATCGAGCGCACCGAGGGCATGGCCTCGGTGATGACTCGAACGCCCGAGTCGAGCGTGGTGAGCTTCGAGGCTTCCGCCACTACTACGACGGGTCCCGGTCGCGCGGCCGGCGCTCGCGGTCGCGGTCACGCTCGCGCGGCCGGCGGTCGCGGCCACGGCCGTTGCCGCGGTCGCCCCTGTCCCCGCGCGAGCCCTTGTCGCCGGTGCCCATTGAGGCGAGCTCCTCGGCCGACTTGCCGGCGATCTCCGGGTCCTCGGCCAGGCGCAGGCCGATGCGGCCGCGCTCGCGATCAAGCTCGACGACCTTGACCCTCAGCTCGTCGCCGCGGTTGATCACGTCCTCAACCGCGTTCACCCGCTCACCGGGCGAGATGTTGGAGATGTGCAGCAGGCCGTCGGTCCCCTTCGCCAGCTCGACGAACGCGCCGAAGGTCGTCGTCTTGACGACCTTGCCGGTGAACTCGTCACCGACCTCGACCTCCTTGGTCATCGAGCGGATGCGGTCCACGAGAGCGTCGCCCTGGTCGCCCGTCTGGGCGTAGATGCGAATGGTCCCGTCGTCGTCGATGTCGATCTGGGCGTCGAACTCCTCGGACAGCGCCCGGATCGTCTCGCCGCCCTTGCCGATCACCGCACCGATCTTCTCGGTGTCGATCTGGATCGCGGAGATCCGCGGCGCGTACTGAGACAGCTCCTCCCGCGGCTCGGAGATCGCGTCCTTCATCTTGCCGAGGATCGACAGGCGCGCGGTCTGGGCCTGCGCAAGGGCGTCGCGCAGGATGTCGAACGTCACACCCGTGATCTTGATGTCCATCTGAAGGGCCGTGATGCCCTCGGAGGTACCGGCGACCTTGAAGTCCATGTCGCCCAGGTGGTCCTCCACGCCTGCGATGTCGGTGAGGACGATGTAGTCGTCACCCTCCTTGATCAGGCCCATCGCCACGCCCGCGACGGCGCTCTTGAGCGGCACGCCGGCGTCCATCAGCGAGAGCGAGGATCCGCACACCGAGGCCATCGAGGACGACCCGTTGGACTCGAGGATGTCCGAGACCACGCGGATCGTGTAGGGGAATTCCTCGACCCCCGGGACCACCGGCACCAGCGCCCGCTCGGCGAGCGCTCCGTGGCCGATGTCGCGGCGCTTGGGACCGCGCATGAAACCGGCCTCGCCCACCGAGAAGGGCGGGAAGTTGTAGTGGTGGAAGTAGTGCTTTGTTTCCTGGAGGCCGAGCGTGTCCAGGCGCATCTCGTCACGCGTGGTGCCGAGCGCTGCGACCGAGAAGGCCTGCGTCTGGCCGCGGGTGAAGATGGCGGAGCCGTGCGTGCGCGGCGCCATTCCCACCTCGATCCAGATGTCGCGGATCTCCTCCGCGGCGCGCCCGTCGGGGCGCTTCTTGTCCACCGCGATGCGCTTGCGGATGACGTCCTTCTCGAGCTTGTCGAAGGCCAGCTGCACCGCGGCGCGGCGCTTGGCATAGGCCTCGGGCTCGTTGGGATCCCCGGACAGCGCTTCGAGGATCTCCTCCTCGACCCGCTTGGTGGCTTCCTGGCGCTCGAGCTTGTCGGTCACCTGGGTCGCCTGGTCGAGGGCCGCGCCGAAGCGCTCCTTGATCTCGGAGAGGATCGACTCGTCGACCTGCGGCGGGGTGGACTCCACCTTGGGCTTGCCGGCCTGCTTCTGCAGGTCGCGCTGGGCCTGGCAGAGCTCCTTGATGGCCTGGTGGGCGATGTCCAGCGCATCGAGGATCTCGGCCTCGGTGATCTCGTTGGCTCCGGCCTCGACCATCAGGATGGCCTCTTCGGTGCCCGCCACGACGAGGTCGAGCGGGGACTCGAGCAGCCACTCCTCATCGGGATTGACGAGGAAGTTGCCCTCCGCGTCCTGGCCGATGCGCACGGCGCCGACCGGCACCGGGAAGGGGATGTCCGACACCATCAGCGCGGCGCTTGCGCCGTTCATCGCGAGGATGTCGTAGGGGTTTTCGTGGTCCACCGACATGGGGATCGAGACCAGCTGCGTCTCGCGCGTCCAGCCCTTTGGAAAGAGCGGGCGCAGAGGCCGGTCGATCATTCGAGCGGTGAGGGTGGCCTTCTCTCCGGCCCTGCCCTCACGGCGGAAGAAGCTGCCGGGGATCTTGCCCGCGGCGTACATCCGCTCCTCCACGTCGACGGTCAGCGGGAGGAAGTCGACGTCGCGCTGATTGCCCGCCGTCGCGGTGCAGAGCACCTTGGTATCCCCTGCCGACACTACGACCGACCCGGACGCCTGCTTGGCGTACTTGCCGGTCTCGAACTCGATCGAGGTGCCGCCGATCTCCAAAGAGACGCGGCTCACTCCATCAGTCATATGCTTCCTTTCGGCCGCCTCCGGTTGGCGGCATGGCTTCTTTGCGTTCCATTTAGAACCCGGATGAGGCTAGCAGCGCCCTATCGGGCACACCGGGAAACGCGCCCGCCGCGGTGAACTGCGTGGGCGTGGTCGCCACCCCCGCCCGGATGCCTGAGCGGAAATCTCGCTCCACTCGCTCGGCCGCCGCAGCCGAGCGCCGGTCGGCCTCGAAGCGCTCGAGGTCGAGGCCCATCTTGCGCGCGCGCTCCCACAGGTGCGGGTCGTCGAGATGGCCCTGGTCTTCGAGCAGCGAGTCGTGCATCTCCCAGAACCGGCCCTGCCGTCCCGCCGCCTCGGCGGCCGCCGCCAGCACGCGGGCTCGCGGGTGCTTGGACGCGACCGGGAAGTGGCGAAACACGCGCGTGATCGCCAGCTCCTTGAGGATCAGGTGCGCCTTGGCGCAGTAGGGACATTCGAGATCGGCGTACTCGATCACGACGGGTCCCGACCCCCGGACGTGGTCGTCCGGACCGGGCTCAGGCGGCGGTGAGCTGGTCCAACGCGTCAAAGATCAGGTTCGCACCGGGCACCTCGAGCGGGGGCGACAGGTGGGACCACACGACCCGGCCGTCGGGCCCAACCATGATGAGCGCTCGTCCGGCAATGCCGTATTCGTCTAACCAGACCCCGTACGCCCTGGCGACCTCTCCCTTGGGATGGAAGTCGGCCAGCAGCGGAAACGTCAGGTTCTGCTGATCCCGGAAGGCCTTGTGGCAGAAGGCGCCGTCGACGCTGATGCCGAGCAGCTTGGCGCCGCGCTCGTCCAGCTCGCCGAGCACCTCCTGGTACACGCTCAGCTGATCGGTGCAGACCGGGCTGAAGTCGGCCGGATCGAACACGAGCACCGCGGTCTGCCCGCGGAAGTCGCCGAGCGAGACCATCTGACCATCCTGGTCGCGCAGCGCGAAGTCCGGAGCGAGCGAGCCGGGCTCGATCACCGACGGAGGCCGAGCTGCCCGATGAGCGCCCGGTAGCGATCGATGTCGCTGCTCTGCATGTACTTGAGCAGCCGGCGGCGCTTGCCGACCAGCATCAAGAGCCCGCGGCGCGAATGGTGGTCCTTCTTGTGCTCGCGCAGGTGCTCGGTCAGCTCGTTGATGCGAGCTGTGAGCAGCGCAACCTGCACCTCGGTCGAGCCCGTATCGGCGTCGCCGCGCCCGTGCTCGGAGATGATCTCGCGCTTCTTGTCCGCGGTCAGGGACATCGGTCGGAAACCGTAGCAGCCGCCTGCTCGACGTCGCGCTTCATCTGATCGACCAATTCGTCGACGGAGTCGAAGGCCTTCTCGCCGTGCATGCGCTCAACGAACGCGATTCGCAGCTGCTCGCCATAGAGGTCGCCCTGGAAGCCGATCAAGTGGGCCTCGACGAGCAGGCCGCGGCCGGTCACGAACGTGGGGCGCACCCCCACATTGACCGCTGCGGGATAACCGGAGACACTCGGCTCGTCCGGGTGCGCCCGGATTGGCGCCGTTGAAACCACGGCGGCGTACACGCCGTGCCCGGGACAGACGAACGCGTCGTCGGGCACGAGGTTCGCGGTCGGCATCTCGAGCTCGCGCCCGCGCTTGTCGCCGTGTACCACCTCGCCCTCGAACAGGAATGGCCCCCCGAGGAACTCGGCGGCCTGTTTGACTTCGCCGGCCGCCACGAGGGCACGGATCTGCGTCGACGACACCGTCTCCCCCTCCACCTCGACCAACGGCGTCACGTGGGTCTCGAACTCCGAGTGCGAGCGCAGCAGCTCTTCCGTGCCCTTCGCCCCTTTGCCGAAGCGAAAGTTCTCGCCCACCGACACCCGCTCGGCGCGCAGCGTGTCGATCAGCACCTCGTGCACGAACTGCTCCGCGCTTCGCTCGGAGAAGTTGCGGTCGAACGGGATGACCACCAGCTCCTCCACCCCGAGGCCGGCGATCAGGTCACGCTTGACGGGAAACGGATTGAGCAGCTTGGGGGTCGCCTCGGGATGGATAACCGACAGCGGGTGCGGGTCGAAGGTGAGAACGGTGTCGCTGCCGCGAATGACCTCGCGGTGCCCGAGGTGCACGCCGTCGAACATGCCGATGGCAACGCTGCGCGGGGCAGAGCGCGGCCCCACGTCGGAAAGCAGGCTGACCTTCATGCGGGCGCGAACACTACGACGGGCTGGATCTCGTCATCGCGGAGCTCGCCGATCGCCACCAGTTCCCCCCCGTCCTCGAGCCGCAGCGGGCCCTCGGCCGCCGACCCTCGCGAGATGCGCCGGCCGTGACGCACCGCCAGCGCCTCGTCGTCGCTCAACCTCCGCTCGGGCAGGAAGGAGAGCGCGTCGCCGAGTGGCATGAGCACGTCGTCGCCGGCGTCCTCGAGCCGGAAGGGGCCGATCGCGGTGCGCTCCAGGCGCTCGCAGTACGCGTCGCCGAGGTCGGAGATCAGGCTGCGCACATAGGTCCCGGCCGAGCACTCGATCTCGAAGGCGGCCCGCTCCTTCTCCTGCCAGATCACGCTCGCGCGGTAGACCGTCACCGGCCGGGGCTCGAGCTCGACCTCCTCCCCGCGTCGGGCGAGCTCGTAGGCGCGCCTTCCCTGGACCTTCACCGCCGAGTAGGCAGGCGGCCGCTGCCGACGCTCGCCCACGGCGATCTCGAGGTGCGCCGGCAAACGACCGGTCTGCACGAGGTTGCCGTCGCGGTCTCCGGTGTCGGAGACCCAGCCGAGCCGGGCGACGGCCCGGTAGGTCTTCGGCAGAGCCGTGAGAAAGCGCTGCGCCCGCGTGGCTCGTCCCACCAGCACCAGCAGCAGGCCCGTGGCGAACGGGTCGAGTGTGCCCGCATGGCCCACCTTGGCCGGGCTCGGGAGCGAGCGCCGCACCTGCGCGACGATGTCGTGGGAGGTCACCCCCGCGGGCTTGGCGTGGAGCAGAACGCCGGAGGAGTCCACGCCCTAGGTGTGGAGCTGACCGCGTACGAGCCCGCGCAGCTTCTCGACGAGCGCGCCGTATGGGAGCGGCGTCGAGAATCCAGCGGCCTGGGGGTGGCCGCCGCCGCCGAACTCGCGCGCTATGCGCGACACGTCCACGCGGCCGTCGGTCGCTCGCAGACTGACCTTGCGAAGGCCGTCGCGGTCCTCGGCGAGCAACTCGCGCACGACCACCGCCACCGCGGTTCCCTCGACAGCGCGCATATGGTCGACCACGCCTTCGGAGTCCTGCTCCTGGGCGCCGCTCGCCGCGTAGTCGGCCTTGACGAGATGGGCGATCGTCAGCGCGCCGTCGTCGTAGCGCTCGACGCTCGACAGCGCTCGCTGGAGCAGTTGCAGCCGCCGGAAGGGCAAGTCCTCGTAGAGGCGACGGTGCACCTGGTGGGGCTCGACCCCGATCTCGATGAGCTCCGCCGCCATGCGATGGGCCTCGGGAGAGGTGTTCTCGTACATGAACTTGCCGGTATCGGTCACGAGCCCGGTGTAGAGGGCGTCCGCGATCGGGAGCGTCACCTCCGCGCCGAGCTCCTTGGCCAGGCGCAGGACGATCTCGGCTGTGCAGGAGGCCTCGGGCACCACCAGGTTCACGGTGCCGAAGCGAGTGTTGTCGTGGTGGTGGTCGATGTTGAGGATGTGGAGTCCGTCCTCCTGGAGGAAGTCCACCGGCATGCGATCGATGTTGCCGCAGTCGAGGAACACGATCGTCCGCTGGGCGACGTCGTCCGGCGGCGTGCCCGCGATCCCGTCGAAGGTCCACGCGCGGTACTCCCAGGGGAGCGGGAACTCATCGGGGGACATGAACATCACGCTGTCCTTGCCGAGCTGCTCGAGGATCCAGTGCATGGCGAGCAGCGAGCCGAGCGCGTCGCCGTCCGGGTTCTCGTGGGTGGTGAGCAGCAGCTTGTCCGCCGCGCGCAGCTCGGCCACCGCCTGCTCCTGTTCAGTCGCGATGCTCACGCTTCGTCGTCCAGGAGCTCGGAGATCCTCATACCCCGGTCGATCGACTCATCGAAGACGAACTGGAGCGTGGGCGTGCGCTTCATCCGCAGCTCGCGGGCGATCGACTGTTGCAGCAGCCCATGAGCGGACCCCAGTCCGGCCATGGTTTCGGCGCGCTCGGAGTCGTCGCCGAGCACGCTCACGAACACGCGGGCGTGGCGCAGGTCGGTGCTGGTGTCAACGGAAGTCACGGTCACAAATCCTATGCGCGGATCGCTGAATCCTTCGGCGATGCGCACCGAGAGAACCTCCCGGACGGCCTCGTTGACTCTGCGCATGCGGTCGGGCGACACTTTAGTGAAGGTCTTCTCGGGATACCATTTGACATTCCACGCGCGCGCCCTCGGGAAACATCCCGAGCACAAAGCGCTCGAGGCTTGCCGCGGCGTCGCGCAACGGCCGGGCCTCGCCCCCCACCAGCGCGGCGGTGAGCGTGGAGCGCTGCCAGAGATCGTGATGATCGGTCTCGGCGACCGACGCACCGAAGCGCCTTCGCAACTGCGCCTTCAATGACGAGACCTCCTTGCGCTTGCCCTTCAGGCTTCCGTTGGTCGGGAAGTGCAGGTGAATCTCGAGGAGGCAGAGGTAGCTCACGCGCTAGGTGAGCGTCTGCTCCACTTGCTTGGTCTCGTACACCTCGATCACATCCCCCTCCTTGGGGTCGGGGTAATTCTCGAGCACGATGCCGCACTCCATCCCGACCGTCACCTCGCGTACGTCGTCCTTGAACCGGCGCAGCGAGGCGATCCGGCCCTCGTAGATCACGGTGCCGTCGCGAACGAGGCGGCACTTGGCCCCGCGGCGCACGGTGCCCGAGACCACGTACGAGCCGGCGATCGTGCCGACGCGCGAGGCCTTGAACGTGGCGCGAACCTCGACCCTGGCGATCTCCTCCTCGACCTCGACGGCCTCGAGCAATCCCTCCATCGCCGCCCGCAGCTCCTCGAAGATCTTGTAGATCACCGAGTAGGTCCGGATCTCGACACCCTCCTGCTCGGCCACCTGTGCGGCGTTGCCGACCGGCCGCACATTGAAGCCGATCACGACCGCGTCGGAGGCGGAGGCGAGCATCACGTCCGACTCGGAGATTCCACCCACGCCGTCGCGGATGATGTTGACGGTCACCTGCTCGTGCGGGAGGCGCGCGATCTCGTCGGCGAGCGCCTCGAGCGATCCGGCCACGTCGGCCTTGATGATCAGGTTGAGCTCCTTCTCGCCGCGCTCCGCCCGCGCGAGAACGTCCTCGAGCGACACGCGCCGCGTCGCCTGGCGCGCAAGTGCCTCCTGCTTGAGGCGGATGCCGCGCTCGTTGGCGAGCCGCCTCGCCTCGCGGTCGTTCTCGACCACGCGGAAGTGCTCGCCGGCGCCGGGAACGCCATCGAATCCGAGGATCTCGACCGGCATGCCGGGCGTGGCCTCGGGGACGCGCTGGCCGCGGTAGTCGTTCATGGCCTTCACGCGCCCCTGGTGCTGGCCCGCGACGATGGCGTCGCCGACCTTCATCCTGCCGCGGTGGACGAGCAGGGTGACCACGGCGCCGCGGCCCGGATCGAGCTTGGACTCGATCACGAAGCCCGACGCGGCGGTGTTGGGGTTCGCCTTCAGCTCCTGGATTTCGGCGAGCGTGACGAGCGTCTCGAGCAGATCGTCGAGGTTCTGCCTCGTCTTGGCCGAGACGTCGACGAACTCGGTGTCCCCGCCCCAGTCTGCAGGGGTCAGACCCTGCTGGGCCAGCTCGCCGCGGACGCGGTTGGGGTCGGCGCCCTCCTTGTCGATCTTGTTGACCGCGACCATAACCGGCACTTCCGCCGCCTTGGCATGGTCGATCGCCTCGACTGTCTGCGGCATCACGCCGTCGTCCGCCGCTACGACGATCACGGCGATGTCGGTGACCTTCGCCCCGCGAGCACGCATGGCGGTGAAAGCCTCGTGGCCGGGGGTGTCGAGGAAGGTGATCGTGTGGCCGTCGTGGTGCACCTGGTAGGCGCCGATGTGCTGGGTGATGCCGCCCGCCTCGCCGGCCGCGACCTCGGTCTGGCGAATGGCGTCGAGCAGCGAGGTCTTGCCGTGGTCGACGTGCCCCATGATGGTGATCACCGGCGGCCGGTCGACCAGGTCTTCGTCGGAGTCCTCGAAGACCGGCTCGTCGTCCTCGGCGTCGGCAGCTCCGACCATGTCGACCTTCTTGTCGAAGGCCTCGGCCAGCACCGCGATGGCGTCGTCCGAGAGCGTCTGGGTGAGGGTCGCCATCTCGCCCAGCTCCATCAGCTTCTTGATGACCTCGGGCGAGGAGAGCTGAAGCGACTCGGCCACTTCCTTGACCGTCGAGCCGGAGCGGACCGAGACCGCCGGGTCCTCGGCCTGCTCGGCCTCGAGCTTCGCCAGCGCCTCCGCCTCGAGATCCGGCTCGACCCACTGGGGCCGGCGCCGGCGCCCGCGGCCACGCCGCGGTGGCTGGGACTGCTGGGGCGGCCCGGGGCGATCGCGCCGGCTGGCCTGCGAGTCGATGACCACGCGGCGGCGACGCCCTCCCTGGGCGCCCGGTCCTCCGCCCTCGCCGCGCCCACCGCGCGTGGGACGCGCGCCGCCACGGCCGCCGTCACCGCCTTGCCCGTCGCCGGAAGCGGCGTCGCCGTCGCCCTGGCGCGAGCCGCGCGGACCGGCCGCGCCGCCGGCGCGGTCGCCCTGGCGGGGAGCGCTCGGGCGCTCGGGCTGTGGGGGCGGAGCGTCCTGAAGGATTCTGGGGCCGCGCCCCTCGGGACCGGCACGCCGCACCGGCTCGCCTTCCGGCGGGCGGATGTCTGGCCGCGGCTGGGGCGGGCCGCCCTCGCGGGTGGCCGCGCCGCGTCCCTGACCGCCTGCCCGGCGGCCCGGCTTGTCGTCCGCGGGCTTTGCCTCCGCCGAAGCGGCAGGATTGGCGTCGGCCGCGGGAGCGGGCTCTGCCTCCGCCGCCTTCGCGGCTTCGGCGTCGGGCGCCTTGGCGGCCTCGGCCTTGGCGGTCTTGGCCGGCTCAGCCTTGGGGGCCTTCGCGGGCTTCGCCTTGGGCTCGGCGGCGGGCGCCTGCGCGCTGGCGCCGTTGCCAAACGCGCGCTCGGCATCGGCCTCCTCGACGCTCGAGGCGGCGACCTTGACGTCGAGTCCGGCATCGCGAAGGACCACCAGTGCTTCCTTGCTGGTGATGCCTCGCTCTTTGGCTATTTCGTGAACGCGCTTCTTTGCCATTCGCAAACTAAGTCTAGGGTCTCCTGTTTCACAGTCACCGAAGTCCTGAACGCTCGGGCGAGCGGCCGGCCGCCGGTGAGGCTATGGGCACATTCCGGGCGGGAGCACACGTAGGCACCGCGCCCCTTCTCTGTCGCGGCTGGGTCCGGTCGGACCTCGCCGTCACCTCCGCGCACCAGCCGAAGCAGCTCGCCCTTGGGCAGCGAGCGGCGGCAGCTGACGCAGCGGCGAAGCGGATCTACGACCCCTCTTCCTCCACGGGAGCCTCCGCCACGGCCGCTTCGACTTCGGGCTGCTCCTCGATTACCTCGTCGACCGACGACTGGTCCTCGACGACCTCCTCGGCGGCCGGTTGCGCCTCGACGACCTCCTCGGCGGCGGGCTGCTCCTCGAGCAATTCGTCCACCGGCGGCTGGTCCTCGACCGGCTCGTCCGTGGAAGGCTCGCCGTCCAAGAGCTCGGCGGCGGCGGGCTCCTCGACAGCAGCCGTCTCCTGGACCGCGTCCTCCTCGACATCGCCTTCCTCGTCGGGCACGGCCTCCTCACCGCCCTCCTCGGGCGGCACGACGTAGTCGGTCGGCTGGTCGGTGAGCGCCTGATGGGCGGGCAGTCCGCAGTAACGCGAGCCCGGCAGCGAGGCGTTCGGGCAGCGCTTGCCGTTGGCGAGGATCGCCGCGCAGCGGCCGGCCACCTCCTCCTCGGCGTAGCCCATCGTCGCCTCTTCCTCGGCGAACTCGGTCTCCGAGCGGATGTCGACGCGCCAGCCGGTCAGGCGCGCTGCAAGGCGGGCGTTGAGCCCGTCCTTGCCGATCGCGAGCGACAGCTGGTCGTCGGGCACGATGACGGTGGCCTGCTTTGCCTCGTCGTCGACGAGCACCTCGCGCACCCGTGCGGGCGAAAGCGCCTTGGCGACGAAGCGAGCGGGCTCCTCGTTGAAGGGAATGATGTCGATCTTCTCGCCGCGCAGCTCGGACACGACCATGCGTACACGCGATCCGCGCGGGCCGACGCAGGCGCCGACGGGATCGACTCCGGACGCGTGGGAGACGACCGCGATCTTCGAGCGGTAGCCCGGTTCGCGCGCCACGTTCTCGATCTCGACAAGACCGTCAGCGATCTCGGGCACCTCGAGCTCGAAGAGCGCGCGGATCAGCTCCGGCGAGCGCCGTGACACGATGATCGACGGCCCCTTCGCCTGGTTGGAGACGTCGGTGATGATCGCCTTGACGCGCTGGCCGTGGTCGTAGCGCTCACCATGTACCTGCTCACCGCGCGGGAGCAGCGCCTCCACGCGCTCGCGCAGCTGGACGAGCGTGTAGCGCGAGTCCGACTGCTGGACGATGCCGGTGATCAGCTCGCCCACGCGGTCCTGGTACTCGTTGAACATCATGTCCCGCTCGGCCTCGCGGATCCGCTGGAGGATCACCTGCTTGGCCGTCTGGGCGGCGATGCGACCGAAGTCCTCCGGCGTGACGTCGTGCTCCTCGATCTGGTCGCGGTAATGCATCAGCCGCTCTTGATCGATCTCGGGCGGCTCGGGGTAGACCATCTCGCCCGTCTCCGGATCGACGCTTGGCTCGCCCGCTTCCTCCTCGACCTCGTCGAGCAGCTGCTCCTCGAGGTCGGGCGGCAGGATCAGCTCGTATACGCGGAAGTCGCCGCTGTCTCGATCGACCTCGACGCGCGCGTACTGCGCGGCACCCGGCGTCTTCTTGTAGGCCGAGAGCAGAGCATCCTCCAGCGCAGCCATGAGGCGATCGGCGGAGATGCCCTTCTCGCGCTCGAGTACTCCGACCGCTTCGACGATCTCCTTTGTCATCCCGTGCCCTCCAGCAGGTTGCTGCGATTGATGTCGGAGTAGGCGACCGAGACGATGCCGGTGTCGGCGGCCACGGTCACTTCCTCCTCGGAGGCTCCGACGAGCTCCCCGGTGTAGCTGCGGTGTCCGGCGCGCGGCTGGCGCAGGCGCACGCGCACGCGTTTCCCGAGGAAGCGCCTGAAGTGCTCCGGCTTGGTGAGCGGCCGCTCAGGTCCCGGCGACGAGACCTCGAGCCCGTAGGCCGCAAGCAGGTGGCCGAGCTGTCTCGTGACGCGCTCGCAGAGTTCGAGCGAGACCCCCTCAGGGTGGTCGATGAAGAGGCGCAGCCGCTCCGCCCCGACCTTCTCCACAGACAACAGCTCGATCTCCGGCTCGGCGGCGGCGAGTCGCTTTTCGATATCGCTCTGGATGGGATCGGTCTGCATGTGCGTTCTGGCTTTGGTCGAAAAAAAGGTGGACCGTAAGGCCCACCTTCAGGCGCCGCCCCCGGAAAAAGGGCGGCGTACGGCTGAAGTTGTAAGCGCGAGTATAGCTCTCCCTGCGCGGCCGGCCGAGCCGGCTGCTTCGGGCCTCGCCCCCTCTCGTTAGAGCTGTAGCGACTTCGCCACGAGGAACTCCTCGAGGCCGTAACGGCCGAGCTCGCGGCCGTGGCCCGACTGCTTGTAGCCGCCGAACGGGGCAAGCGGATTGAAGGCACCGCCGTTGATCTCGACCTGCCCCGTGCGCATGCGCGCGGCCACCTTCTTCGCGCGCTCCTCGTCCGCCGACCAGACGCCGCCGGCGAGGCCGTAGATGGTGTCGTTGGCGATTCGGACGGCGTCCTCCTCGTCCTCGTAGGGCATGATCGAGAGCACCGGCCCGAAGATCTCCTCCTGGGCGATCGTCATGTCGGAGCTGACGCGCGAGAACACCGTCGGCTGCACGAACCAGCCCGTGTCGAGTCCTTCCGGCGGCTCGGCTCCGCCCGTCACGAGCTTGGCGCCCTCCTCGGTGCCCTTCTCGATGTACGCGCGCACGCGCCCGCGCTGCGCCTTGGACACGAGCGGCCCCATCGCCGATCCGTCGGCGAAAGGGTCGCCCGCCGCGAACGCCTCGGCCACCACCGCGGCGATCCTCTCTGCCGCCTCGAGCTGGTCGCGCGGGACGAGCATGCGCGTCAGCGCGCTGCAGGTCTGGCCCGAGTTGAGAAAGCACTTCGCCACGCCGTCGGTGACCGCCTGCTCGAGATCGGCGTCGTCGAGGATCACCAGTGGCGACTTGCCACCCAGCTCGAGCGCCACCGGCTTGACACCGGCGGCTGCGAGCTCGGCCACGCGCCGGCCCGCGCGCGTGGATCCGGTGAACGAGATCATGTCGGTCTCGGGGTGGGAGACGATCGCCTCACCGACCACCGGCCCGGTACCGGTCACGAGGTTGAACACACCGTCGGGCAGCCCCACGGCCTCGCAGATCTCGGCGAGCACGAACGCATTCAGCGGCACGATCTCGCTCGGCTTGACCACGACCGTGCAGCCGGCCGCGATCGCCGGCGCGACCTTGTTGGCGATCTGGTGCAGCGGGTAGTTCCAGGGCGTGATCGCCGCGACCACGCCGGCGGCCTCGCGCACGATCAGCGAGTTGCCGACCTCCTCCTCCCAGGCGATCGCCTCGACCAGCTCGGGCATCGAGGAGAACGTGACCGCCGGGAGCCCGGCCTGGACCATCCGCGAGAGCCCGATCGGCATGCCGAGCTCGCTTGTGATCAGCGCCGCCAGCTCGTCGCCGCGTGCCGCCAGCCCCGCGCCGATGGCCTCGCAGTAGGCAGCGCGCTCGTATGGCGAGAGCGCCGACCAGGAGTCAAAGGCCGCGCGGGCCGCACGCACGGCCCGATCGGCGTCCTCGGCCGTGCCCTCGGGAACCCGGGCGATGACCTCCTCGGTGGTGGGATTGATGACCTCGAGCGTGCCCGAGCCGGCGGGCTCTACCCACTCGCCTCCGATGTAGAGCCTGTCGCGGGTCAGCGCGTCTGTTGCGATGGCCATTGGTCTCTCCTCCTACGCCGTGACGGTGGTGGCGCTCGACGTGCTGGCCGGGCTCGCCGCCACGATCGCCTCGCCGGTGCGGTGGGCGAGCGCCATGATGGTGATCATCGGATTGGTGCCCGACGGGGTCGGGAACGCGCTCGCGTCGCCGATCCACACTCCGGGCGTGTCGTGAAGCTCGCCGTCGGGGTTGGCCACGCTCGTCTGGGGGTCTGACCCCATCCGGCAGGTGCCCATCTGGTGCGCGGCAAAGAGGCGGAATCCGCCGGCGCGCAGCGGCACACGCTGGAGGCGCTCGATGTAGCCGTCAAGGTCGTCGCCCACGCGCCAGGTCGGCAGGCCGCTCGCGAGCGCCTGGATCTGCCGCGCGCCTGCCGCCACGTGGAGGCGCACCTGGGCATCGATCGCGCGGTGGGTATTGCGCACGTCGAGCGGATCGTCGAGTGAGTACCAGGGCACGGCCAGCCCCGCCTCGTCGATCGTGACCTGCCCGGCGCCGTGGTCGCGCACCAGGCCGATCAGGGTGGCGCCGTACTTGTAGTCGGCCATCGTCGCCTTGTGGCTCTCGCCGTTTACGAACGGCAGCGCCGCGGCTCCGGTGCCGGTCGCGTAGTGAGTCGCCTCGATCAGGAACCCATAGCCGTCCTCGGCGTTCGAGAACTCGTCGACGAGGCCGGCGTGCGGAGCGCCCCACCAGGCGCGCGTGTCCTCCTTGTGCTGGGCGAAGATCGCCGTGCAGGGATGCAGGCGCAGATGCTTGCCCACGGCGTCGCCGCCGAGGCCGGAGCGCAGGAGCAGGGCCGGCGACTCGAGCGCGCCGCACGCCACAACCACGCGCGGCGCCCGAACCGTCACCCGCGCCGTGCGCCCGGTCTCGGGATCGAGGTAGGCCCCCTCCACGCCGGCGGCGCGGCCGCCCTCGACCAGCACTCGCTCCGCGACGCAGCGCACGATCACATCCGCCCCGCGCTCGACGGCGTCGGCGAGGTAGGTCTTGGCGGTGGACTGCTTGGCACCCGACTTGTCGCCGAAGCCGATCAAGCCCGCCGTCGCCGGGTCGTAGCACGACTCGTCGATGTTGCGTGTGATCGTCTTGAACGACCAGCCGAGCTTGTTGGCCCCATCCTGCATGAGCGTCTGCGTGCCGTTGAGGTGCGAGCAGCGGTCACCGACCGAGAGCCGCTCCCAGACGGAATCGAGATGGCGGTCGAAGTCAGGCCCGTCGAGGCCCTCGAGCCCGTGCTCGCGCGCCCACTGCTCGCGCACCCAGGGCTTGGTTCGGAGGCAGTTGGTCCAGTTGACCGTGGTGCCGCCGCCGTAGGTCGAGCCGGCGTAGAGCGACACGTTCATGTCGGCGGTCGGGCTGGGGCCGCCGCGCCAGTAGAGGTTCTGGTAGGCCCACAGCTCGTAGCCGTTGAAATCGGACTCGTCGAATAGGCCGCCGGCCTCGAGCACGATCACCTTCTGGCCGGCCTCGGCGAGGGCGGCCGCGATCACTCCGCCACCGGCGCCGGAGCCGACAACGACGGCGTCGGCCTCGTAGCTCGCCTGGACACCCTCGGGGACGAGCGGCGTGACGGCCTTCGGACCCGGCGCGTTGGGCGCCCCGGGCCCGGGGTAGCCGAAGGTCGCCCAGAACGGGTTGACGCCCGTCTGGGGGTCGGGCATGCCGTAGGCGATGAACAGCGAGAGGCCGGCCAGGGCCTGCCCGCCCGCGGCGGCCTCGGGACCGAGCGCGGTCAGGTTGCGCAGGAGCTGCTCGCGCGAGCGCCGCGAAGCGCTCAGGAACCCCATCTCGAGCAGGCCGTCGAGCAGCCGCCCGAGACCGTCGCGCTGGATCGCGGGCATGGCCGCGATCGCCTCGGCGACGCCGAGGTGTGCGCCGACCTCGCTCCCCGAGCGCGCCCAGAACCCGTCGGGGTCGTCGTCCCTCTCGATCTTTGGGACCACCGTGTCGGCGATCGCCCGCAGTACCTCGACCCGGTGCTCGTCCATGTCGCGATCCTACGCCTCTACCAGCAAGGTCACGGGCCCGTCGTTTACGAGCGCCACCTCCATGCGAGCGCCGAACACCCCGCCCCGGGCACTCAGCGCCTCGCGTACGCGTTCGTAGAGCGGCTCGGCCTGGCCGGGCGGGGCGGCATCCACGAAGCTCGGCCGGTTGCCCTTGCGGACATCGCCATAGAGCGTGAACTGGGAGACGCAGAGGACCTCCCCGTCGATCTCGCGGACGGACAGGTTCATCCGTCCCTCCGCGTCCTCGAAGATGCGCAGGCGCTCGAGCTTGCCGGCGAGCCGGGCCGCTTCGGCCGGGCCGTCGCCGTGGGTAACCCCGAGCAGCACGAGCAAGCCGTGCCCTATCCGCGCGACCTCGCGGCCGTCGACGCTGACCGCCGCCTCGCTCACCCGCTGCACCAGAGCCCGCATCCGCGCCGTGCAGTGGCGTTCAGGCGACTTCCAGGCGCTCGCGGAAGGCCTGGTAGTCCTTGCGATCCGGGCGCATGTGAGCAGCCAGAGCCGCGTGCCGGCGTGCCTCGTCGGTGCGGCCCGTCTTCTCGAGCGAGCGCCCGAGGCAGAAGTGTGCGTAGTCGTTGACCGGGTAGGCCTCGACCACGGCGGCGAACTCCTCGGCGGCCTTGGCGAAGCGCGCCGAGCGGAAGTAGGCGCGGCCGAGGGCCTCGCGAATCGAGCTCTTGTCCGGCTCGAGCGAGCGGGCCCGTTCCAGAGGAACCGAGGCGGCCATGAAGTCGCCGCGCTCGAGCAGGTCACTGCCTTTCTTGAACAGCTCGTATGCGCCTTCCGAGCTCATCCTCGTGCCTCTTAAGGTAACTCCTTAGTGCGCCGGCGGGCGCTCCGCCGCCTTGGTTCGAAGCGCCTCCACCTCGTCGAGGATCGCCGCCGCGACGGCGTCCTTGGAGGAGAGCGCCACGTGCCGCTCGCCCGCGGAGGTGACGATCGTCACCTCGTTGTCGGAGGAGTCGAAGCCGATGTCCGAACGCGAGATGTCGTTGACCACGACGGCGTCGAGGCCCTTTCGCTCGAGCTTCGCGCGCCCGCGCTCGACCGCGCCTTCACCGTGCTCTGCGGCAAAGCCCACGAGCGTCTGGGCCGCCGTGCGCTTGCTCCCCATGCTCGCCAGCACGTCTTCGGTGGGCTCGAGCTCGAGCGCCAGGCCGTCGAGGCCGGCCTTCACGAGCTTGTCGGCGAGAGCCTCCGCCGGGCGGAAGTCGGCGACGGCCGCGGCCATCAGGAGAACGTCGGTATCGGCGAAGGCCGAATCGACTGCCAGGAGCAGATCGGCGGCGCTTTCCACGTCGACCGTGCGCACGCCGGCCGGCTTTGCCGGCGTGACGTTGGCCGCAACCAGGGTCACCTCCGCGCCGCGCCGGGCTGCCTCTTCGGCGAGCGCGATCCCCATGCGACCGGACGAGCGGTTGCCGACGTAGCGAACGGAGTCAATCGGCTCGCGCGTTCCGCCGGCTGTGACCAGCACTCGCAGCCCGTCGAGCGGTCCTCCGGCGCTCGCGAGGACCGCCCGTAGTGCCTCGAGGATGCGCGGCGGCTCGGCCAGCCGTCCCACGCCCCACTCCCCGCGCGAGGCGAGCCTTCCACTCTCGGGCTCCACGACCACGGCGCCGCGCGAGCGCAGCAGGTCCAGGTTGGCCTGAGTGGCGGCGTGCTCGTACATGTGGGTATTCATGGCCGGCGCCACCACCAGCGGCCCGGTCGACGCGAGCGCGGCGCTCGTGAGCAGGTTGTCGGCGAGCCCGTGGGCCAACTTCGCGATCGTGTTGGCCGACGCGGGCGCGACGCAGAGGACGTCCGCCTGGCGGACGAGCTCGAGGTGTGAGATCGGGGCGTGATCGGGCGCCGGCTCACCGGGGTAAGCGCCGCGGGCGGGGTCGTGTTCGAACTCGTCCACCAGCACGGGTGCGCCGGTGACGCCTTCGAAGGTGGCGCGCCCGACGAAGTTGAGGCTGGCGGGCGTCTGGACGACCCGCACGGCATACCCCGCTGCGGTCGCGAGGCGGACCAGCTCTACGGCCTTGTAAGCGGCGATCCCGCCGGATACTCCGAGGAGGATTCGCGCAGGACGGGCCGAGGCGCCGGTCATGGACGCGCCGTTACCGGTAGCGGTACTTGATCTTGCCTGCTGCGATTTCCTCGAGCGAGATCTTCAGGTAGTTCTTCGAGCCGGTCTCCACCATGGGAGGCGGGTACTCGTCGAACGTCCCCTCGCCGAGGTTGTGGTAGTACGAGTTGATCTGTCGCGCCCGCTTGGCGGCGACGAGAACACAGGCGTAGTGCGAATCCACCTGTTCGAGCAGCTTGTCTAGGCGTGGCTTGATCACGACGGACACACTGTAGCGACGAGATCCGAGAGCTCACGGACGGCTGTCTGCAGATCGTCGTTGACGATGCGGTGGTCGAACTCGTCCGCGGCATTCACCTCCGCCCTGGCCGCGGCGAGCCGGCGCCCGATATCAGCCGGCCGGTCGGCGCCGCGGCTCGCGAGCCGTGCCTCCAAATGCTCGAAGGACGGTGGCTCGATGAACACCTGGACCGCGTCGGGCAGGCTCTCGCGGACCTGCCGCGCGCCCTGCACGTCGATCTCGAGCACGATGCCGCGAGCGGGGCGGCTGAGCTCTGATTTCAGCGTTCCATAGTGGTTTCCGGCGTATTCGGCGTGCTCGACGAACTCGCCGTCGGCCACCCGCCGTTCGAAGTCCCCCAAGTTCAGAAAGTGATAGTCGACGCCGTGCAGCTCACCGTCCCGCGGCGCGCGAGTGGTCGCCGATACCGCCAGCTGGAGGCCCGGCACCTCGCGGAGCAGCCCCCTGATCAGCGTGCCTTTGCCGACGCCGGAGGGACCGGTGATGACAACGATCGGTGTCGTCACGGGCCCCTGCCCGGCCGCTAGCGGCGTAGGAAGGAGACGAGCTCGTTGCGCTGGCGGTCGGAGAGGCCGCCGATCGTCTTGCTGGGCGAGATGCGGCAGTGCGTGAGGATTCGATTCACCTTCACGCGCCCGTACTTTGGGACCGCCAGCAGCAGGTCGAACACCTTTGCGGTGAGCAGGTAGTCAGGCGGGTTGAGCAGCAGGCCGTGGATATGGGTACGTCCCGCCTTAAGGTCGCGCTTGAGGCGCGCGCGGCGGGTACGAATCTCGTTCGCGCGCTTCAGAGCGTCCATTCGCTGGTTCAAAGAGCGCTCGGGAGCCAGGCCCGCAGACTGAGTCTTGGCGGGCGATTGCGGGGCGGCCGGCATGGGCGGCGATAGTACACGTTGCGACACGCCCGGCGGGGCGGTAAACGCAAAAAATCCGCGAATTTAGCTCCACCTCCACCTCAGCTTGAGGTGGGTTGCGGCTCCTTGAGCGTATTGTGATCGTTTGCAGGGATTTTTCGGCGGGGCCCTTCGACGATCGGCGGCCGCTTCGAAAAGATCCCGCTCCTTCCGTGAAAAGTTCGGGACCAGGTCCCCCGGATGGAGGGCACGGCGGCGCAGGGTGGGGGCGCGCCCGTGCCCGCGGTGGGTGCGCGCGGTTTGGCGGCGGTCACTCAGCCCGCGAGCGGCAGCCGCAGCTCGGCGAGCTCCGCCCCGATGCGCGCTCCGGCGCCCGGATCGCGAAAGCTTTCGGTGCCGACGGCCACGCAGGTCGCGCCGGCGGCCATCAGGTCAGCCGCGTGGCGGCCGCTCGCGACTCCGCCCATCCCGATCACCGGCACCTCCACGGCGCTCGCGACCGAATGGACCTGCTGGAGGGCAACCGCCCGCACCGAGGGCCCGGAAACGCCGCCGGTGATCCCGCCGAGCCAGGGCCGCGAGCCGCGCGGGTCGAGCGCCATCCCCTTGAGCGTGTTGATGAGCGAGACCGCATCGGCGCCGGCTTGCTCGGCCGCGCGCGCCACCGCGGCGGGCTCGTTGGCGTTGGGAGTGAGCTTCACGATCAGGGGCCTGTCGGTCAGCGCCCGGACGTGCTCGACCGCGCGGGCGGTCTCGGCCGGGTCGGCGCCCATCACCAGGCCGGTCTCGACGTTCGGACACGACACGTTCAGCTCGATCAGGGCAATCTCGTCACGCTCCCCCACCCGGGCCACGAGCGTCGTGAGCTCATCGCGGCTGAACCCCATGACGGACACCACCAGCGGCACCGGCAGCTCCGCAAGCTCGGGGAGATCGGCTTCGAGGAAGCCCTCGAGGCCCTTGTTCGGGAGGCCGATCGAGTTGATCAGCCCCCCCGCGGTCTCCCACAGCCGCGGCGGCGGATTGCCTTCGCGCGCGGCAAGTGTGATCGTCTTGGACACAAAGGCGTCGAAGGGAAAGCGCTCGAGCAGAACGTCACCGAAGGCGCGCCGGGCGGCGAGCGCGTCGAACGTGCCCGAGCCGTTGAGGACCGGGCCGCGCAGGCGTACCCCGCAGAGGTCGACCATCAGTGCCCAGCCCCTGGAAAGACGGCCGACTCGAGCACCTCGGCGTCCAGCACCGGCCCATCGACGCAGAGCCGGATGTAGCCCTCTTTGGTGGGGACCACGCACCCGAAGCACGCCCCGAATCCGCACGCCATCCCCGACTCGAGCGCGAGCTGCGCGGGGACGCCCACGTCCGCGCAGATGCGCCGGACGGCCTCGAGCATCGCCGGCGGCCCGCAGGCGAACACGGTCGCCGCGCGATCGCCGTCGAGCTGCTCGCGCAGCAGGTCCGTGACCAGCGCCTGCCGCCCAACTGACCCGTCGTCGGTGGCAAGCGCGGGCGCACCGGCGAACAGCGACGCCGCCTCGGCATGGTCCACGGAGCGAAAGCCGAGCAGCACAGGACTGTCGGCGCCGAGCTCGTCCTGCAGGCAGAGCAGCGGCGCGGCACCAATGCCGCCGCCCACCAGCAGCGGCTGGGTACCCGCGCGCGGTTCGCGCCAGCCGCAGCCCAGGGGGCCGACCACGCTCAGGCACTCCCCCGCCCGCAGCTCAGCGAGGCGGGAGGTCCCGGGACCGACCGCTTCGAGCAGGAAGCTGAGCTCCCCCTCGCGCGCGCGCGCGTGGGAGAAGGCACGCGGCAGGTAGGGGCGCTCGTCATGCCCGCCGCCCCAGCGTTCGCTCGTGGACAGCATGTAGAACTGGCCCGGGTGCGGCTGCGGAAGCCCCCTCGCCTCCAGGGCGCTGATCAGGTGATAGGCCCCGAGGCGCGCGGCATCGGTCACCTGCAACCGGCGGCGCTCGGGCAGGGCCAGCGTGCGCGGCTCAGTGTGTGGGGCTGTGCTCACGGTCGCCCCGGAGTCGAGTCTCGCCGTGCAGCTCTTGGAGCGAGATCACCTCGATTTCGCCGCTGCGGCTGGCCCGAATGGCGCGCTGCGCGGCGCTGGCCCCCGACATCGTCGTGATGCAGGGGACGCCGCGGCCTATCGCGGCGCGGCGGATCTCGTAGCCGTCTGCGCGAGCGCCGGAGCCTGTGGGTGTGTTGATCACCAGCGCGACCTCGCCCGCCTCGATGCGCTCCACCACGTTGGGCGACCCCTCCGAGAGCTTCTTGATGCGCTCGACCGGCACACCCATGCGGCGTATGGCCTGCGCCGTCCCGCCGGTCGCCAGCACTCGGAAGCCCATGTCGTGGAAGGCGGCGGCGATCTGAGTGGACGCCGACTTGTCGCCGTCGGTCACGCTGATGAACACCGTGCCCGACTGGGGCAGCTCCGCCCCCGCGGCGGCCTGCGCCTTGCCGAAGGCGGTGGGGTAGTCGGGGGCGACGCCCATCACCTCGCCGGTCGACTTCATCTCGGGCCCGAGCAGCGAGTCAGCGCGCGGGAAGCGCCCGAAAGGGAGCACCGCTTCCTTGACCGAGACGTGGCGCGGCGCGCGCGAGTCGTCGAACCCGACCTGCTCGAGCGTCTCACCGAGCATCAGGCGGCAGGCGATCTTGGCGAGCGGCACGCCGATCGCCTTGGACACGAATGGCACCGTCCGCGACGCGCGCGGGTTTGCCTCGATCACGTACAGCTCCTCGTCGCCATAGACGGCGAACTGGATGTTCATGAGGCCGATCACCCCGAGCCGCAGCGCGATCGCCTCGGTCGCCTGGCGCACCTGAGCGAGCATCTCGGGCCCAAGCGACATCGCCGGGATCACGCAGGCGGAGTCCCCGGAGTGCACGCCCGCCTCCTCGACGTGCTGCATGATCGCGCCGATCCGGATCTCCTCGCCGTCGCAGAGGGCGTCCACGTCGACCTCGATGGCGTTCTCGAGAAAGCGGTCCAGGAAGATCGTTCGCTGCCCGCCGTCGCCGTTGGTCCGCTCGAGGTAGCCGGCGAGGCCGTCACGCGAGTAACAGATCTCCATCGCGCGGCCGCCGAGCACATACGAGGGGCGCACGAGCAGCGGATACCCCACGCTGTCGGCCACCTCGAGCGCCTGGGCGGGCGAGGACGCGGTCGCGTACGGCGGCCCCTTCAGGCCGAGCTCGTCGAGGAGCGCGCCGAAGCTCGGGCGGTCCTCGGCCAGGTGGATCGACTCCACCGGCGTACCCAGCAGCGGCACGCCGGCGTCGGCGAGGCCGGCGGCGAGCTTGAGCGGGGTCTGGCCCCCGAACTGGACGATCACTCCCTCCGGCCGCTCGAGCTCGATCACGCCGAGCACGTCGTCGAGGGTGAGCGGCTCGAAGTAGAGACGGTCGGAGGTGTCGTAGTCGGTGGAGACCGTCTCGGGGTTGCAGTTGATCATCACCGCATCGCGGCCCGACTCGCGCACGGTCATCGCCGCGTGCACGCAGCAGTAGTCGAATTCGATCCCCTGTCCTATCCGGTTCGGTCCGCTGCCCAGGATGACCACGCTCGTGCGCTCGCCGCGCCGCACCTCGTGCGCGACCGTTCGCTCCCAGCCCGAGTAGAAGTAGGGCGTCTCGGCCTCGAACTCCGCCGCGCAGGTGTCGACCGCCTTGTAGGAGCGCTCGAGGCCGGCCTGGGGGTCCTCCCCGAGCGCGAGCGGCCCGATCTCAGCCAGGAACCAGGGGTCGATCTCGGTGCTCTCGCAGATCTCGCGCTCGGAGTGACCGCGCCGGATTGCCTCGAAGATCACCTCGTAGCGGTCGTGCGAGGGCGACTCGAGCCGCGCGAGCAGATCGCCGTCGAACGAGGGCGTGACGTCGAGCTCGCGCGAGCGCATCGCCTTGGCAAAGGCCTGTTTGAAGGTGCGTCCGATCGCCATCGCCTCGCCGACCGACTGCATCGAGGTGTGGAGCTGGCCGTCGGCGCCTGGAAACTTCTCGAAGGCAAAGCGCGGCCACTTGACCACCACGTAGTCGATCGCCGGCTCGAAGCTCGCCGGCGTCTTGCGCGTGATGTCGTTGTCGATCTCCTCGAGCGCGTACCCCACCGCCAGCCGGGCGGCGATCTTTGCGATAGGAAAGCCCGTGGCCTTCGACGCGAGCGCCGAGCTGCGCGAGACGCGCGGGTTCATCTCGATCACGACGATCTCGTCGGTCTGCGAGTTGACGGCGAATTGGATGTTCGAGCCGCCGGTCTCGACGCCCACGGCGCGGATCACCTTGAGCGCCTGGTCGCGCAGCTGCTGGTACTGAACGTCGGTGAGCGTCTGCTGCGGCGCCACCGTCACGCTGTCGCCGGTATGCACGCCCATCGGGTCGACGTTCTCGATCGAGCACACGATCACCACGTTGTCGTTGCGGTCGCGCATGACCTCGAGCTCGAACTCGCCCCAGCCGATCACCGACTCCTCGATCAGCACCTGGCCGATCGGCGACGCGGCGAGGCCCTCGGCCACCACCTGGCGGTACTCGACCGCGGAGCGCGCGATGCCACCGCCGGCGCCGCCCATGGTGAAGCCGGGGCGGACGATCGCCGGCAGGCCGATCTCGGGCAGCGCCCGTTCCGCCTCGCGCATGGACTTGACCGCCGCGCTGCGGGGCACGCGCAGGCCGGCGCGCTCCATCGTGGCGCGAAAGATGTCGCGGTCCTCGGCGCGGCGGATGGCATCGTAGTCGGCGCCGATCAGCTCCACGCGGTGCTTTGCGAGCGTGCCGTCCTCCGAGAGCTGGCGCGCGAGGTCGAGCGCCGTCCCGCCGCCGAGCGTGGGCAGCATGGCGTCCGGCTTCTCGCGCTCGATCACCTTCGACACCGAAGCGGGGAGCAGCGGCTCGATATAGGTGGCGGTGGCGAATTCCGGGTCGGTCATGATCGTCGCCGGATTGGAGTTGACGAGCACCACCTCGAAGCCCTCCTCGAGCAGCACCTTGCAAGCCTGGGCGCCCGAGTAGTCGAACTCGGCGGCCTGCCCGATGACGATCGGGCCCGAGCCGAGGACGAGGATCTTGCGGATGTCGTCTCGGCGCGGCATCAGGCGACGGCCAGCCGGTCGATAAAGCGGTCGAAGAGGTGAAGCGAGTCGTGCGGCCCGGGGCCGGCCTCGGGGTGGTACTGCACAGTCGAGCCGGGAACGTCGCGCAGCACGAGCCCCTCGACGGTGCGGTCATAGAGGTTCAGCTGCTGCAGCTCCGCCGTGCCGAAGTCGGTCTCCCAGCGGACCGGCTCGTCGGAGGCGATCGTCCGCTCGCCTCCCGGGCCGAGCACCGCGAAGCCGTGGTTTTGCGAGGTGATCTCGATCCTGCCCGTCTGCAGGTCTTTGACGGGGTGGTTGGCGCCGCGGTGCCCGAACGGGAGCTTGAACGTCTCGAGCCCCACCGCCCGGCAGAGCAGTTGGTGGCCCAGGCAGATGCCCCAGACCGGCACCTTCCCGACTACCCCGCGCACGGTCTCGACGACGTAGTCGAGCGCCGCCGGGTCGCCGGGTCCGTTGGCGAGAAAGACGGCGTCTGGGTTGCGCGCGAGCACCTCCTCGGCTCCCGCGGTGCACGGCAGCAGCTCCAGGTGGGCGCCGCGCTCGCGGAGGTTGCGCACGATCGAATTCTTGATGCCGGTGTCGATGCCGACCACGCGCGGGCCCTCGCCCGCGAGCACGACCGGCTCGCGCGGGGCAACCTCGCGGGCGAGGTCGCGGCCCGACATGGACGGCTCGGCCATCAGGCGCTCCCGGGCCGTGGCGGCAGGAACTGCGGCGTCAAACACCCCGCCGCGCATGGCGCCCTTGTCGCGGATGTGACGGACCAGCATGCGGGTGTCCACGCCGGTGAGCGCGGGCACGCCGCAGTCGCGCAGCCAGCTGAGCCATCCGCCCTCGGCGTGCGGTGAGTCCTCGCGATCGACGCCCTCGCGCATGATCACCGCGCGGGCGTGGATGCGATCCGACTCCATGTGCGCTGCCGCCACCCCATAGTTGCCGATCAGCGGGTAGGTGAAGGCGATGATCTGGCCGGCGTAGCTCGGGTCGGAGACGGCCTCCTGATAGCCGGACATCGAGGTGTTGAAGACGACCTCGCCGAGGCCCGTGCCGAACCCTTCGCTGCCGAACGCGGACGTGGCCTCGCCCTCGAAGCGCGTCCCGTCTTCGAGCAGCAGGTAGGCGGCGGTCACGTAACCGCTCCAAGCGCGAAGGTGCGTTCGCGGTAGGCCACCGTCCCGGCGGCGATCGTCATGCGCACGCGCCCGGTCAACCGCCGCCCGGCGAAGGCGCAGTTGCCCGAGCGGCTCTCATAGCCGGACTCGCCGACCTCCCACTCAGCGTCGAGATCGACGAGGCAGATGTCGGCGGGCGCACCCGGTTCAATGCGCGGGATCGCCAGCCCGAAGGGCTCGCCTCCCGCCGTCATCCGGTCGACCAGCAGCGCCAGGTCCAGCACGCCCGGCAGGACCAGCCCGGTGTGCAGCGCGGCGAAGGCGGTCTCGAGGCCGGTCACCCCCATCGGGGCCTGCTCGAACGGCGACTCTTTCTCCTCGCGCGCGTGAGGGGCGTGATCGGTGGCCACGCAGTCGATGGTCCCGGCGCGAAGCGCCTCGACCAGGGCGAGGCGGTCGGCCTCGGCGCGCAGCGGCGGGTTCATCTTGAAGTTCGTGTCGAGCGCACGGACCTCGTCGTCTGTCAGCAGCAGGTGATGCGGCGTTGCTTCGCAGGTCACCCGCGTGCCGGCGGCCTTGGCGCGCTGGATCACCTCGACCGTCTCGCGAGCCGACAGGTGCTGGACGTGGATTTGCCCCTCCTCGTAGGCCGCGAGGGCGCAGTCGCGCGCGACCTGCACCGACTCGGACACCGACGGGATCCCGGCCAGCCCCATCAGCGCGGACACCTCGCCCTCGTGCATCACGCCGTCACCCGAGAGCGAGGGGTCCTCCTCGTGGAGTGCGAGCAGGCGGCCGGCCAGCCGCTGGTATTGGAGCGCCTGGCGCATGACGCCGGCGCGCGCCACCGGCAGGCCGTCGTCGGTGAAGCCGACCGCGCCGGCCGACGCGAGGTCTGCCATCTCGGTCAGCTGCTCGCCGCGCTGGCCCACCGTGATCGCGGCGAGGAAGCCGGTCGGGATGCGAGCCTCGGCGCGGGCGCGCTCGCGCAGCGAGCGCAGCACCGACGCCGAGTCGACAACCGGGTCGGTGTTCGGCTGGGCGAGGATCGCGCAGAAGCCCCCCGCCGCGGCTGCCCGAGTGCCCGAGTCGATGTCCTCCTCGTCCTCGCGCCCGGGCGTGCGCAGGTGCACGTGGGGGTCGACGAAGGCCGGGAACGCGTGCAGGCCAGCCGCGTCGACGACCTCGGCACCGTCGGGAGCCTCGAGCGAGTCGCCGATCTCGGCGATCGAGCCGGCGCGGACGAGCAGGTCGCTGACGCCGTCGAGCCCCGTGCGTGGATCCAGCACGCGCGCGCCGTGGAGGAGGACGGTCGCCGGCGGGACCGGTGTGAAGTCGAGCTCGATCGCCCGGGCGCTGCCGTTGTTGCGTGGAGCCTGGTTCATGCCGGCTGCGGCTCCGTGGTCGCGCTCGCCCGGACCCCGCTCGGGGCTCCCCGGCCGGCGAGCAGCTCGTAGAGCACCGCCATGCGCACCACGACGCCGGACTCGACCTGCTGCACGATCAGCGCCTGTGGGGAGTCGATCACCTCCGCGGCCAGCTCGACGCCCCGGTTGACCGGCCCCGGGTGCATCAGAAGCTGGTTGGGTCCCAGCCGCCGGCCGTCGATCTGGTATTGCGCGGCGTATTCGCGCAGCGAGGGCACGAACGAGCCCGACATGCGCTCTAGCTGCATGCGCAGGGCATAGACCACGTCCGCGTCGCCCAGCCGGTCGAGTGTTGTCTGCACCCGGCACCCGAGCGACTCGATCCCGCGCGGCATCAGCGTCGGGGGGCCGCAGACGGTGACCTCGCAGCCCATACGAGAGAACGCCAGGATGTTCGAGCGCGCCACGCGGCTGTGGAGTACGTCGCCCACTATCCAGACCCGCAGACCCTCCAGCGACCCAACCCGCTGCTTGAGCGTGTAGAGGTCGAGCAGCGCCTGGGTCGGGTGCTCGTGCTTGCCGTCTCCGGCGTTGATGACCGAGGCGCGTGTCCAGCGAGCCACGAGTGCGGCCGCCCCGACCTGAGGCGAGCGAATCACGATCGCGGCGGGGTCATATGCCGACAGCGTCTGGATCGTGTCCTTGAGCGACTCGCCCTTGTCGACCGCCGATCCGCTCGACTTGATGCTGACGAGATCGGCGGAGAGCCGCTTGGCGGCGAGCTCGAAGCTGGAGCTGGTGCGCGTCGAAGCCTCGTAGAAGAGGTTGATCACCGTGCGTCCCCGCAGCGTGGGCACCTTCTTGATCTCGCGCCCGGAGACCTCCGCAAAGCTCTCGGCGCGGCCCAGGATGCGCTCGACGTCGTCGCGTGAGAGGTCGTCGACCGACAGCAGGTGGTCGTTCATGCCAGATCCTCCACGCGCTCGGCGATTGCGACCTCATCCATGCCGTCGATCTCCTCCACTCGGACGTTGACCCGCTCGTCGCGGGCGGTCGGCAGGTTCTTGCCGACGTAGTCGGGCCGGATCGGAAGCTCGCGGTGGCCGCGGTCGGCGAGCACCGCGAGCTGCACCTTGGCGGGGCGCCCGTAGTCGAACAGCGCGTCGATGCCGGCTCTTACGGTGCGGCCGGTATACAGGACGTCGTCGACCAGGACGATGGTCGTGTCCTCGACTGCGAAGTCGATGTGCGAGGCGTGCACGACCGGTTGCGCCGTGGGGTCGCGCCGCGCGAGGTCGTCGCGGTAGAAGCTGATGTCGATGTCACCGAGCGGGACCGGCTCGCCCACGAGCTCGGCCACCAGGTCGCGCAGGCGCGCGGCCAGCACGGCGCCGCGACGGTGGATTCCAACGACCGCGACTCCCTCTCCACCCGTCTTCTCGACGATCTCATGTGCGATTCGCACCAGCGTGCGCCGCACGTCCTCGCGGTCGAGGACCGTCTTCTCACTCACTGCACTGCCCCTTCCTGGCCTCACGGGACCCGTTTAAAGGGAAACCACCTTCCGCGCGCACCCGGCCGAGCCGGGTGCTTGCGGCTTGCGCGGCGAGACTAGCAAGGGGGTCGGCGCTACCCTCGGCCGCGGTGAGCCCCGAGCGCGCACAGGCCTACGGCCGTTTGATGCACACCCTGCGCGATGACGGCCCGGATCCGCTGGGTGCCGAGGAGCGGGCTATGGTCCGCGAGGCCGCCGACGCCCTGCTCTTCTGCGAGGTCCTGGCGCGGGACGAGGAGGCCCGCGACGGCCTCACACGAGTCGGCGACTTGGCCGGCGACCTGGTCGGTTCGGGACGCTGGGGACCCCAGCGTGCCGAGCAGCTGCTGCGCGACATCGAGTCGTGCGGGCCGATGGCCGCGGTCGGCTAGCCGCCGCGCTCGGGGCCGGGTGCGACCTGCTCCGGCGGGCGCTCGCTCGCCTTCACGTGCAGAGGGTCGCCGCGTTCGGGGAAGGGAATCTCCACGCGGTCGAAGTCGCGCGGGACGATCACGCGGCCGCGCACCTCGTCGGGCGCCGTCCCGACTCGTTCGGCGAACGCCGCGCGCGCCTCGTCGCGCAGCTCGCGGCCCCCGTAGCGCGGCGACACGTGGGTCAGCGCGAGCATGTGGACCTCGGCCTCGGCGGCAAGCTCGCCGGCCTGGCGCGCCGTGGAGTGGCGAGTCTCGGCGGCGCGCTCGGCCTCCTCGTCGAGGAAGGTCGACTCGTGGACCAGCAGATCCGCCTGCCAGGCGACCAGGCGCGTCATCTCGCACGGCGCCGAGTCACCGGCGATCACCACCTTGCGGCCGCGCCTCGGCTCACCCATTACCTGCTGGGGGCGGACGCCGTTTACCTCCTCGCCGCCCTGCAATCGCCCGAAGTCCGGCCCCGGCGTGACGCCGAGTTGGCGCGCGCGCTCCGGATCGAACGCGCCCGGCCGAGGGTCCTCGACGAGCGCGAAGCCGAGCGTCCGGGGACCGTGGTCGACGGCGTAGGCGGCGATTCGATAACCGTCGCGGTCGAGCTCCTCGTCGGGCTCGAGCTCGACCAGCTCGATCGGAAAGGTGTGGCGCCCGACGATCGGCCCCAGGATGCGAAACAACTCGACCAGACCGCGCGGCCCGTACACGGTGAGCGGCCGCTCGCGCTGGCGCAGGCTGAACGTCTTGAGCATGCCGGGCAGGCCGAGCACGTGATCGGCGTGGAAGTGCGTGAGGAAGACCTCCTCCAGCTCGACGAGGCCGATCGACCTCACGAGCTGGCGCTGCGTGCCCTCCCCGCAGTCAAACAGCAGGCGGTCGCCGCCGCGCCTCACGAGCGTGGCGGGGAGCCCCCGCCTCGCATTCGGGGCCGAGCCGGCGGTGCCGACGAAGAGCACGTCGAGGTCCATGGGCGCCTATGTTGACTCGCGCGCTTCGCGTTCGAGCTCTTCGTCGGCTCGCGTGAGCGCACCGATGTCGTCGAGATCGACGTCGCGGCCGGCGGCGCGCTTCATTCTCAGAAGGTCGTCGAGGCCCGCCACGCGGACGGGCTTGCCGTCGATTTCCGCGGTGAACGAGCGCTCGCGCAGGTCCTCGTAGCGCGGCGCGCCCGCGATGTGCTCGATGTTCAGGAGGTCGAGGCGACCGTGCTCGGTCATGAGCGGCACCAGCGCCGCACGCTTGAGTAGCTGCGGATCGGAGACGTCGATCGGCATATCGGCGCTCAGGAGGTGGGCGCCGAGGGCGGCGAGCGCCTCGCCCAACCGGCTCAGGTTGAGGAGGTCGGGCCTCGGGACCAGGTCGAGGTCGCGGGTGGAGCGGCCATGGCCGTGCGCCTGCACGGCCACCCCGCCCACCACCACGTAGTCCACGCCATGCTCCGCCAGCGCCAGGAGGATCTCCCGTGGATCGAAGGTCTGGCCGGATTCCTCAGGCACCACTTCGCGCCTGCCGCGCGGCGACCCTCAGCTCGCTCGCGAGCTTGTCGAAGGCAAGGCCGCCTTCAAGGCGCCGGCTCGGCGAGGCGCTTCGCTGGGCGAGCAGGTCGGCCGCGTCGTAGCGGCTCGGCAGCGGCCGGCTCGCCAGGAGCGGCTCCTCCCCCATTGACACCATGATCGCGCGCAGACGCGGCCAGGTCACCTCCTCCTCGCCGCTCTCGATGCGGGCGATGGCGCTCTGACTCGTTCCGGCGCGCAGCGCGAGACGGCGCTGACTGAGCCGCTTGCTGCGGCGAGTGTCGCGGATGAGCTCGGCGGGAGTCATGACGCCGTATACGGTATCAGCAGACCGCACGGGCGATGGGCGAAGGACCTACGCCGTGACGAGCTCGAAGGCGATCTCACCGGCCTTGATGTCGGCGACGCCCATGGTGTGAGCGGGCGCGCGGCGGCGGTCGGTGGGGCTACCGGGGTTGAAGATCTGAAAGCCGTCGTCGGCGCGCTCGTGGAGAGGCAGGTGGGAGTGGCCGAAGATCACGGCGTCGGCCGCCCGGTCGCCGAAGTGACGCCTCATGCGCGCGAGCCGGCCGGCGCGCGGACCGGCATCGTGGAGCATGCCGATACGGGCGCCGTCCGCGTCGACCACGCGCTCGGCCGGGAGCAGGTCGCACAGCTCGGCGCTGTCGACGTTGCCGTACACGCCGAGCACCGGCGGGCCGATCGCCTCGAGTTCGCGAAGCACCGCGACCGTCATGAAGTCCCCGGCGTGGAGCAGGAGATCGGCGGCCCGGATCCGCTCGACGAACGCCTCCGGCAACCGCCGAGCCCCGCGCGGCATATGGGTATCGGATATGACGGCGACGACCATGGGCGGTCTACACTCGCATGACCTCGCGCCCGTAGCTCAGTGGATAGAGCGCTGCCCTCCGGAGGCAGAAGTCGCAGGTTCGAATCCTGCCGGGCGCGTACGCCACCAGCCGCTCTAGGAGCGGAATGAGTCGAGGCGTGCGCCAAGGACCCCCCCCACTCCATTCGAGAACGGAGAGGGGCGGCTCGCGCCGCCCCTCTGTACCGCTTGGAACGTCCCTGTGCGTTACCGGATGGCGAGATGCCCCCGGAACGACGGGTTGTATTGGCCGTTGGCATTGCCCTTGCCCGTGCCCTCCACGGCGGACGTGGTCATGGCGAAGGTGAGAAGGCCGTGCGCGAGCGCATCGGACATCTCGTCGAGGGCCGTGAGGTTCACGTTGTCGAGCGTGTCACACGCCGCGTGGTAGCAGGGGTCGTACGGCACACCGGCCGTGCCGCCCCAGATGGCGACCTCGTCGACCTGCTTGGGATCCTCGGCGCCCGTGAACAGCCCGCCAGCGGGGATGCCGACGGCCACGAACGCGTCGTAGTCCGAGCGCCCGTCGAACGCGGTGGGCTTGGTCACCCGGCCGATCGAGTCGAAGTAGTCGACGAACACATCCTCGACCACGCCCGACCCCGTCGAACCGGTCGACGGCGTGTCAGACGCGTCGCCGTCATAGACGAACCAGCCTGCGTTCGGTGAGCCGACCATGTCGAAGTTGAGCATCACCGCGATGTCCTTCGTCTCACGCTTGGTGAGCTGATCGACGTAGTACTGCGACCCGACGAGCCCGGCCTCCTCGGCGCCGAACCAGATGAAGCGCACCTGATTCACGGGCTCGATCCCGAGCTCGGCGAACTGCAGCGCGGTCTCGAGCTGTGCGGCCGAGCCGGAGCCGTTGTCGTTGATGCCGGGCCCCTCGATGACACTGTCGAGGTGCGCGCCCGACACAACCACGCGATCCGTGCGACCCGTCGTCGTCTCGGCTATCACGTTCTCGGACTCGCGGACCTCCGAAATCGTGTCCGTGCTGCCGGCCAGAGTGACCTCACGGCCAGCCTCCCGCTCGCTGCGTATGAACGTAACCAGGGCGGCTCCATCCGCGGCGCTCATCTCCAACACCGGCACATCCTGCGGGAACGAGGCCTGGCCGAAGCCCACCTCCGAACGCTCGGGGGTGTTGCCCTCGTTGAAGATGATCACGGCCTCGGCGCCGGCGGCGACCGCGTTCGCGATCTTCACAGAGAAATCGCAGGTGCCGCGCTGGAGCAGCGCGATGTCTCCGGTGAAGCCGGCAAAGTCAGCGGCCTCGCAGCCGGAGTTGGAAGTCCCATCGGGCTGTCCGGTCGGCAGCGGGACGACGACGTCGACCTCCTGCACCACCCCCTCAAACGGTCCAGTCCCCGAGTAGCCCATCGTGCCGATGTCAACGCCATCCTCGTAGGTGAAAGGGAAGCCGGCAGAAGTACCAGCGAGCGTCGCAGAGTCGAGCTCTTCAAAGAAGTTGTATTCAAACGGCTGGCGGGTGACCTCATAACCGGCCGCTTCCATCAGCTCCGCAACGTAATCGGCCGAGACCTCATAGCCGGGAGTGCTCGCCTCGCGAGTCCCGCCGTTAGCGTCGGCGATGGCCTGGAAAGCGGCCTGGTGAGCCCGCACGCCTTCAACTGTGACCGCGGTAGTCAGCGCGCTCGTGTCGATCGCTGGTGCGGCCCCCGCAACGGGAACCACGCCGAGCGCGCCGATAGACAACGCAGCAGCAAGCGCTGCAGACAGACGTCTGATAACCAAAATGCCTCCTTAAAAGTTGGAACCGCGCCGAAGACGCGGCCGCGAAAGCCGCAGCCTAGCCGCGCATGGGAGCCGGCGTCCCGTTGTCGCGACAATCACCAGCCCCTGAACGCTCGACTTCAGCGCCGACTGACGGCACCCGACCTCACCGCCACCGCCTTCACGCACCGTGACCGGGGGGGCGCGCCTTGGCAGGGCCGACGGCGGGCGAGTTCGTCCATCGAGGCCGCGAAGCTCACGCACCTCGCGAAACCTGGACCATCTACGCCGCCGCCCCGCGCCGGCGGTCGCGAGCCCACCGGCACAGATCCGAGCAAACCGGGCAGTCGCTGCGTCTCGGCGTGAACTGCTCACCGCCATAGCCCCCTCTCAGCCGTTCGTACGGCGCACCTGCCCGGTCGGGCAACCCAAGCCGGAGCACTCGACGAGCCGCGTCAGCGCTCCCTTCAGGCCCCGCTTGGCCGGCCGTCGTCGGCGCACATCGCCACGCTGGCGTCACACGCACGGCCGAGCCGTCGGCAATCGGGACACCGATCGGTGTAGGCGCCGTACCAATGACGAGACCACCCGTCCGGCGGGCCGACCCTGACCCAATCCTCTCCGGCTTTCCCCAGCCCGGTCGCTCGGCCAAGCCCTACGCGAGTTGCCAGGGATCTCGGCTTGTGCCGAACCCGCTCCCTCTCGCACCGGTCCAACCGTGGCGTGCCCCACGCCTAGCTGTTGGGTTTGCCCCGGTTTCCTTGCATTGCTTGCACACGGACCGGTAGGTGGGACGGAGAGTTCATCGGGCGAATTTCGCGTTGGCGGCCAAGAGGTGGGCTCAGTTTCGGTCCCCGACCAGGCGGCTTCTCCGGTTGAAGATGTTGAGCCGGTTTCGCTTGGAAGTTCGTGCAGTGACTGGTTCTGCGTGCTGCGGTGCTCAAGTCGGGGAGTGTGCGCGCCGATGTCCTGAGGGTCGCAATCTTGCTGCCGTCTATTAAGGAGCCAAGGACATTCCCGTGCGCAACGCCCGTTTTGTTGCTCTGACTCTCAGCCTCGTGGCCGTTTGCGGACTATCTGTCCCTGCCATGGCGTCAGCGGACTACGACTCGGCCGTGCTTGCCGACAGCCCGTTGGCCTTCTACCACCTAAACGAGGCGAGCGGCCTGGTCGCCGCCGACTCCTCGGGCAACGGCCCAGCAACGGATGGTCTCTACGCCATCGGCGGTGTCAGCTATGGGGTTGCGGGGCCGTTCCCGAGCACGGGGAGCGCTAGCGCCGTCTCGCTGACGAGCGGCACGGTCGATTCGGAGGTGCTCGCCGGCGCGCACACCGCCTCGTTTTGGGTCAAGCCTTCGCAGCGCCTGGCGCAGTCCCTTCTTCAGCACGGCGACCCGGCCGGCGACGGCTGGGCGATCGGCATCGCCCCAAACAACGCGCCGCGTGGCGGCAAGCGCAAGCTCTTTTTCCAGTCCCATGGCGTGTCGGTCAACTCGAAGATCTCGCTGGCCTCCGGGGTGTGGAGCATGGTTTCGGTCAGCTGGGACGCCGCAAGCGTGAGCTTCCACCTAAACGGCGGCGCCAACTCCAAGACGATCAACACGCCCGCTAGCTGGGTTGTCCCCGGTCCTGCCGCCAACCCTGCACTTAAACTCGGGCCTGGGGCTGGAGCGGGCGGCACCTCGTTTGCCGAAGTGGCCATCTTCGCCGCCGTGCTGACCAAGGCTCAACTCACCGCCCATTACGCGGCGACCCTGCTGCCGACGGTCCTCTCCCCGCCCGTGCTTTCGCCGCTGTCCGGGGTGCACGCGGGCGACACCCTGACGCTGACGCCTGCGACCTACTCGACCGCCACTACCTCAAGCCTCGAATGGCAACGCTGCGACGCCACCGGCGGCTGCACTCCAATCGCCGGCGAAACCGGCACCACCTACACCCTGGCGACAGCCGACGTCGACTACTCGGTCCAGGTCGAAGAGACCGGAACCAACGCCAACGGTTCGATCAGCGGCATCTCCGACGCCACCGACCCGGTCCTCGCTCTGTTGCCGCCAGTCACCCCGCCAGTCACCCCGCCAGTCACCTCCCCGACCGCTCCGACGACATGCCTCGGCCCGCTTAGGCTCGCTCCCGCCAGGCGCCGCAGCGTACGCCTCGGAACGGTCAGGGTCACACTCACACTAAACGCCCTCAAACGGCGCGCAACCCTCCGCGCCAAGCGCGGCACGATCCGCTCCGTGACCTTCAAGTGGGACGGCAGGCGCGTCAAGCCCGCGCGCAACAAGCCACGCACCCTGATCATCCGAAAGGCCTGGATCAAGCCCGGCAAACACACCCTCAAGGCCATCGTCAAGCCACGCCACGGCACACGCCGAACGATCAAGATGCGCCTAACTGTCACACGCTGCTAAACCGTTGCGTCACTGACGGTCGGTATCCCCAGCTCGCCCGAGTCTGGACCTACGCTGACTTCCGGAGCCGCCGGGACCGGCGCCACCGGCACGGCTTCGAGCAGACCAACGCGCCCGCGCGGCGAGGGCTGAACAGTTCGCCACACTCGCTCCATGGCCGCTGCTCATCCACTACGCGTCGGCCCACGTCGATCCTGTGCCGATTCGCTTGACGCCACGACAGCACCGCCTCATGCAGTGGTCGCGGGTCGTGACCAACCGCTAGCCCTGGACACACCAAGGCCAGAGAACAGGGCGCCTTCGGGGCGCCCTGTCTCTGCCTGGCGGTCCGCGTCCCTTCTTGTCTTCCGGGCATTCGCTCCATGGCCGACTCCCGCATCTAGAAGTGGCACCGGTCATTGGCTCTCGATGTTGCCTCCTCCGAGAGCGGCGGGAGGGGCTGACGACTCTCGCATTCCCAGCACGAAGCGGGCGTCTCCGCGCAATCCACCCGCACATTCGGACCTCACCATGCGCTTCTCGCCTCCGGCCAGACTGCTCGCCTGCGGGTCATACTCCGACTTCTGCCTGCGACTGGCGCGGGGACGGCGAACGAGAGGGAGGACGATGCCGCTCTATCTATCGAGGTTCAGCTATACGCCGGAGACTTGGGCCAATCTGATCGGCAACCCAGAGGACCGCCGAAAGGCCGCCCAGTCGTACATCGAGTCGGTCGGTGGGAAGCTCCACGGGTTCTGGTACGCCTTCGGCACACACGACGGCTACAACCTTTGGGAGGCCCCCGACAACGTGTCCATGGCCGCGGTTGCGCTGGCGATCAGCGGGGGCGGTGCGCTTGGTTCGCTCGAAACGACAGTCCTCCTGACCGTCGACGAAACGCTGGATGCCCTGCGCAAGGCCGAGCAAGTCCAATACCGAGCCCCGGGCGCATAGCGGCTGGCGTTAGTGCTTCAGCTCGATTTCCACGAAGACCGCCTCTTGGGCGGCGGCGCTGACGACGTCATGCTCGGTACCGGCTGCCCCCAGATACGGCGAACCTGCGACTTGGTTCATCGCGCACCTACCCGTCGATATCGACCACCTCGAACCGCCCGCCAGTGATCGGGACTACGACGTAGTCGAACTCGTGACGATGCTGACCGGTCGCAGCCCCGGCTGCACCGAAGGTCCAGGTAGTCACGCGGACTTCGTCGTTGTCGGCGTTGACGACGTGTCGCGCCACGCCCATCCATTGCTCCTCTCTCCGGCCGGTCACGGCACGCCAAGTAGAGCGCAGTGAATCAGGTGTCTGCTGATCGCAGCCACCGCCCCGCCAGCGCCTCGGCCTGAGCGTCATCGCGGTCAGTGCACGAGGGCTTTGAGCAGCACGACCGCGCTGCCGAGGGCCACGGCAATGACGGCTGACCCGACCGTCCCGGGCAGGCCCGCTCCCGACCTGCGCGCCGCGTATGCACCGGCAGCGGCCAGTTCAACCAGGGCGGCAAGCATCGCCGCGAGACTCGCTGCCCTGTCGGGCACGATGTCGAGCGCGCCCAGCGCGAGGATGAGCACCAGCGGGACGGTGACCTCCACCAGCGGCCAGTCGTGGCGAAGCACCTCGCGCACCTCGGATCGGTTGAGCATCCGGTGGCGGGTGATCGACGCCGCCAGCACGCGGGCGTAGACGTGCGCCAACCAGAAGACAACCCCGGTGACCAGCACGGTGACGCCGATAAGGCCGGCGTTCGAGGAGTCGTACTCCCGCGAGACGGCGATCACGGAGGTCGCCAGGATCAGCCCGTAGATGGCCTCCGTGAGGCTGCCGATCGTACCGACGACCAGCGGGCGCCACCGCTCGGCGGGTGACATCAGACCGCCACCAACATCGAGTGTACGCCTGACTCTGTCAGTGCTGGCGTCCTCCAGCGGCGGCGATGGAGCGCGCAAAGGTCAAATCGATGATCGACGCCTGGCACAGGGCCAGGGATCGCGGCGGTGACGCCGAGCTCGAGTACGGAGACCGCCACCCCGACTGCGTGATCGA
>JBEVKF010000125.1:0-10591 GCA_040509755.1 Thermoleophilaceae bacterium
GCAGCGTCCAGCCGACCGTGGCCCAGAACGGGGTGGAGCGCACGCCGAAGTGCCAGGCCAGCGGCGTTCGCGTGAAGGAGGCGAACAGCACCGCCGCGCCGACGAACACGCCGTCCTGGAGCAGCGCCAGCACCAGCAGCGCGATCGCGCCGATGGTATCCGAGAGGCCCGCGATGAGGATCAGCGGCAGAACGGGCACCGCGGCCACCGAGACCGCGAAGAACGATCCGATCAGCGCCACCGGCGCGTACCACGGCGGCCAGGCGGGGCGCGCCGCCGCCGGGAGCTCGGGCGGATCGGGCAGCCGCCCGCGGCGCCTCAACGGAGCACCGCGATGAAATCGAGCGCGCGCTCCGGGTCGGAGGTCCTCAGCACAAAGTCGCGCGCAGAGATCGCCGGCGTGAAGCGGTCGTAGAACGGCTTGGTCACCCTCAGAGCGGCGTGCACCTGATCCCAGCCCGCGCGCAGGGCCAGCTCGTGGGCGCGCAGCTTGCGCGCGTGGAAGAGCCCGTAGACCTCGAAATCGTCGGCGACCTCACCGCAGAGCGCTCGAAACTGCTCGGCCCGGTACTCCCGCAGGTGCCACGGATTGTCTGACTTCTCGGCTCCGGGGGGCGCGAGCGTGAGCAGGTTCGGGGTCGACACGTAGAGCGTGTCGCACATCCGCTTCAGGCGCGACAGGACGCCGGCGGGGTCGGCCACGTGCTCGATCGTCTGGAGAAACACGACGGCGTCGCAATCCTCCTCGTAGCGCTCGATCAGGTCGCGCTCAAAACGCACTCCCGGACGCGTGTACTTCGCGCGGGCGTGCTCGTAGGCGTCCGGGTTGGCATCGACTCCGGTCACCTGCCGGGCGCGGCGCGCCAGCACCTCGGTGCCGTAGCCCTCGCCGCAGGCCATGTCAACCACGCGCAACCCGGCACAACGCTCGGCGATCCACTCGTAGACCGCGAGGTGGCGGCGAAACCAGTAGTTCTCGGCCGGCACGTCGGGAAGCGTGCGCTCACCGGTGAGCTCGAGGGCCGGCACCCCGTCGGGCTGGCCTTGCTGGACCGTCTCCCGCATGGGGCGCGCATTTTAGGAGGCGCTTCCCGCCAGGCATTACGCTCCCCCGGCCATGGCGACGCCGAAGACCATCCGCGACGCCAACGTCCGTTACCACGATCTGGCCGCCGGGCACTACGACTCGAAGTGGGGAATCACCTACGACGACGTCGGGCAGGCGCAGGTGGTCGGAAAGCTCCGCAAGACGCTCGGGACCGAACTGGGGGTCTTCGACCGGGTACTCGAGATCGGTGCCGGCACCGGCTACTTCACGCTGAACCTGATGCGCGCCGGCGTGATCCGCGAGGCCGTGGCCACGGACATCTCGCCGGGAATGCTTCGCACGCTGTCGGACTCGGCATCCGAGCTCGGGCTGGCGGTGGAGACCCGCGTCTGCGAAGCCTCGGCGCTTCCGTTCGAGGACGCGTCCTTCGACCTCGTCTTCGGTCACGCCGTGCTGCATCACCTACCGGATCTCTCCGGGGCGTTTCGCGAGTTTCGCCGCGTCCTGCGCCCGGGCGCACTGGTGGCCTTCTGCGGCGAGCCATCGCGCTACGGGGATCGCATCTCGGCCGTTCCCAAGCGCGGGGCGCTGGCGCTGGCGCCGCTCTGGCGCGGCCTGATGGGGGCCGGCGAGCGCCCGAACGGCGCCAACGGCGCGGGCGCCTCGGAGGAGGAGCGGCTCGAGCGAGTGGTCGACGTTCACGCGTTCACGCCCGCCGAGCTCGGCGGCCACGCCGCAGCGGCGGGACTCACATCGGTGCGGGTGGGCGGCGAGGAGCTGGCCGCGTCGCTGTTCGGTTGGGTCAATCGCACCCTCGAGGCGACCGCCGAGCCCTCCGAGGTCCCATGGGCGTGGCGCGTGTACGCCTACCGCGGCTACCTGTTGCTGCAACGGCTGGACGGTGCGCTGCTCGAGCCGCGGCTGCCCGCCGCGCTGTTCTACAACCTGCTGGTCTCCGCGCGAGCGCCTTCCTAGACGTACGCGAGCGTGAGCGCCGGCGCGGCCGCCAGCGCGATCAGTAGCCAGTCGCGCGCGGTTGCCCGAAGCGTCTTCTTTGCTGGGGAAGGGGGTGCCTTGAACTCGGCCGACTCGGTCACCACCCAGGTGAGCACCGCGTCCAGGAACGGCACGGGCCGCTTTGGCACTCCTGTCAGCTTGTCCGCCAGCGTCCGTCCGGCCGCGGCCAGGCGGCCCTCCGCCGCCAGCTGATCGAGCACGGCGCCCGCCTCGATCGCGCCCGGCACGCGGCGAAACTTGCCGAGCGCGCGCCGGGACACCTCGCGCAGCCCCTCGGCGCCCGCGGCGCCCCGTAGCCAGGTGGCGGTAAGGACGAGCAGGGCGGCCCGGGCGGCGCGCCGCAGCGCGGTGTCGAGGCCGAGCCCTCCGCCGAATGTGAATATGAACGCGCCGCCGGCGAGGATTGCGGCGAATACGAGGCCGGCTGGCAGTGGCTCGCGATCGGGCTGGGCGGCGATCCAGGCGACCGCCAGCCAGGCCGCGACCGCTGAAAGCAGCAACCATGAGGTGGAAGCGAGCAACAGGACGAACGCAACGCCCGCCGCCAGCGCAACCGCCCGCGGGTCGAAGCGGCGCCAGTCTGCCGCCTCGGTCTCATGCGACTGACGTTCGGCACAATTATCGTGTTCAACGTCAGTCGCGTGCGCTGCCGTGCCGTCCCACAGGCGCAAACCGCGCCGGTAGACGAGCACCTGGACCGTGCTCGCGAACGCCGACCAGGCCAGCAGGCCGATCGCGGTGAGCACCAGGGCGTCCGCGGTGCCGACGTCGAGGCCGACCCGGCGGCCGAGGGCGTCGTAGGTCCCGGCGTAAGCATCCAGGCCGCCCGTGATCACCCAGATGAAGAAGGCGGTCGTGGCGGTGTTGTGCACCAGCCTGATCGCGGCGCAGGCGAGTACCTGCGAGGGGGCGGCCCAGCCGCGCGCTTCGAGGCGGCCGAGCATCGGCGCGGTGGCGGCCTGGGTCAGCGGGATGCCGATCCGGGCGGGCCCAATGATCGCGACCGTCTCGAGCATCGCAGCCGCACTTGCTCCAAAGCCCAGCCGCGCACCGCGGCGCTCTGCCACTCGGGCGAGCGCCACTCCGCCCGCGAGGGCGAGCCAGAACCCCCCAGTGGGCGCCGCGCGCGCCGCCAGGAAGGAGACCACGGCGACGTGGGCTTGTCCGGAGGGCACGGCCTGTGCAGAGGTCGCCATGCGGCGACCGTAGCGGGCGGCCGTGCCCACCAGTTGGACTTCGCTATTCGGTTAGAGGACTAGGATCCGTTGCCGGCGTAGCGCCGAATCGGGGACTCGGCAATGCGCCGGCCCAGATCCGCCACCTGCTCGTCGCTGAGACTCTCAGTCGGGAAGCCAGCATGCTCAAGCTCCTCGCGAACCGTCGAAACGCCCTCGATGAAATCGAGCTTGGCGCCCAGCTTGACCATCACAGACTTTGCATTCTCGTCTTCGATGGCCGCGCTACCGTCGGCTGCGGGCTTGAGGAGCCAGGACTTCACGGCTTCGGCCTCGGCGAACGTCAGCTCGAGCGTAATCGTGTGATCCAAGCCCTCGGGGAGACCGTTCGTCACCTCAATGGACATGAGGCGCCTATCGACAAACGTACGATGCGCCTTGAGCGCGCGCCAGGCCGGCTGGACGCTCACTGGACTCTGTAGCGCGCGAAAGCCTCTTGGCGAGCCTCTCGGTGGTCCACGATCGGCTTCGGGTAGTCCACGCCGATCACGCAGCCGGCGTCGCGCTGCACATCCTCCGGCATGGTCCACGGCTCGGCCAGCCAGCGGTCGGGGACCCCACGCAGCTCGGGGACGTAGTGCCGCACATAGACGCCGCCCGGGTCGTAGCGCTCCATGTGGCGAGCGGGGTTGTACATGCGCCGAAAGAACGGCTGCGGATCCACTCCCACCGACGCGATCCACTGCCAGTTGCCGTTGTTGTTGGCCTCGTCGCCGTCGATCAGGAGCCTCATGAACCAGCGCTCGCCGGCGCGCCAGTCGATGCCCAGGTCCTTCGTCAAGAATGAGCCGACCACCAGACGCGCGCGGTTGTGCATGAAGCCCTCGCGCCGCAGCTGCCTCATCCCGGCGTCCACCAGCGGGTAGCCCGTCTGTCCGTCGCACCACGCCTGGAAGTGCTCCTCGTCGTCGTTCCAGGCGATCTCGCCGCGGTAGCGCGGCTGGAACTCGGCGCGCGCGTTGTCCGGGAAGTGGCGCAGCACGTGGTGGTGGAAGTCGCGCCAGCAGAGCTGGCGCCTGAACGCCTCCGCGCCCTGGCCGCGGGGCAGGCGCTCCTCGACCTCGCGCGCCGAGAGGCAGCCGAAGTGGAGATAGGCCGAAAGCCGGGAGGTCCTGTCGCGTCCCAGGGCGTCGTGGTTGTCGGTGTACTCGCGCACGCCGTCGCTCAGGAAGTCCGTCAGGCGCTCGCGGGCGCGACCCTCCCCGCCGGGTAGCGGATCCTCCACCTCCTGCTCGAGGCCGAGGCCGTCCAGCGACGGGATCCGCCCCCTGCCCAACCCGGGCGGCAACTTGCCGAGCGCCCGCGGCCGTCCGAGCACCTCGCGACGTGGCTGCTCGAGCCAGCTGCGATAGAAGGGGCTGAACACCGTGTAGGGCTTGCCCTTCTGCGTGGTCAGCGCGGTGAGGTCGTCAACGGCGTGCAGGCCCGGATGGGCATACGGCTCGACCCCCGCAGCCTTCAGCGCCCGCCAGACGCGCTCCATGCGCCGCCGCGCGAACGGGCCGGAGTCCGCGCTGAAGTGCAGGTCGCGCGCTCCGACCTCGCGGGCCAGCTCGACGAGCTCACGCTCAGGCGGGCCGTGGCGGATCACGAGATTGCCATCGAGGCGCGCGCGCAGGTCGGCGAGGCATTCCAGCATGAACTGGGTGCGCGGCCCGGAGGCGTGACGACCGCCCAGGAGACGCTCGTCCAAGCAGAAGACGGGCACGACGGTCGCACGCCGATCGAGCGCCGCGCGCAGCGCCGGGTGGTCGTGGAGGCGCAGATCGCGGGTGAACCAAACGATGGCGGTCACCCTGGTAGTACGGACGGCTCTAGCCTTCGGACGATGGGCCAGACGCTCGACCGCTTCCCGCTGTTCCCGCTCGGCCTCGTGCTCCTGCCGCATGAGCTGGTCCCGTTGCACATTTTCGAGGAGCGCTACAAGCTGATGATCGGCGAGTGCCTCGAGCGCGACAGCCAGTTCGGGATCGTCTGGCTCTCCGACGACGGCCTGAAGGAGGTCGGCTGCTGTGCGCGCGTCGGAGAGGTGCTCGAACGCTTCGAAGACGGGCGCGCCGACATTCTCGCCGAGGGCACCGATCCGTTTCGGTTGCTGCGCCGGATCGACGACATGCCATATCCGGCCGGCGAGATCGAGCTGCTCGGCGACGAGGAGGCGGGCGATTTCGGGGATGCTGCCGAGGCCGCGCGGCGCCGCTACTCGGATCTGATCCTCGAGGTGACCGAGGAGGCGCCCCCCGCGGAGGAGCTCGCCACCCTTGACGCCTACGCCATGGCGGCCACGCTCGATGTGGCCCTTGAAGCAAAGCAGCTGCTGCTCGAGCTGCGTTCCGAGCGCGGCCGCCTCGAGCAACTCGAGGGGCTGTTCTCAGAGGCGCTCAACCGCATCCGCCACGCCGAGCGAGCGGCCGAGCGCGCCAAGGGCAACGGCAACCTGAGTTAGGTGGCTAGCGGACCACCCGGGCCGCGCCGCCCCGGCGCGGATCCCCGCCCCCGCTGAGCTCGCCCGTCTCGAGGTTGCGCGCCACGGCCTGCACGCCGCCGAAGAAGAGGTTCTGCTCGCTCCAGCGGCGAACGGTCCAGCTCGACTCCTCGAGGCCGTCGAGCGCGTCGCCGTCGATGCCGGGCTCGGCATCGAGCTCGCGCCCCTCCACGTGGATGCGCGGCCGGGTGACCGCCTCCTCCGCGGGCAGGCCGTGATCCACCACGCCAAGGATCGTCTGCAGGATGGCCGAGCGGATGCGGTTGGAGCCGGCGCTCCCGAGGGCGATCTCCGGGCGCCCGTCACGCAGGACCACGGTCGGCGCCATCATGCTCGGGACCCGCGCGCCGGGCTCGTGGAGGTGATAGCCGAGCGGATTGAGGTCCTCCTCGCCGAGCATGTTGTTGAGGTGCATGCCGGTGCCCGGCACCACCACGCCCGAGCACGCGCCGTTCGAGCAGGTGACGCTGGCGCACGCGCCCTCGGCGTCCATGACCGCGATGTGGGTCGTATTGCCGAGCCGCGAGCGCACCTCGGTTGCCACCCCGTCGAGGGCGTCCTTGCGCAGGAAGCGCTCCAGATACCCCTCGCTCGCGAGCCCCTCGAGGAACTCCTCGTCGCGTGCGCGGTTGGTGGACGCGATCACCTCCGCGATCACCGACGGACCGTGCGGGCGGTCGAGGCGCTCGAGGATCCCCAGCGCGTCCGCGATCAGGATCCCGCCCGAGGAGGGCGGTGGGTTGGTGAGCACCTCGCGCCCCCGGTAAGTGACCCGCGCCGGCTCGCGCTCGACCACCTCGTACGCGGACAGGTCGTCGCGTGTGAGCAGACCGCCGCGCGAGAGCAGCCAGTCGCTGACCGCCGCGGCGACGTCGCCCGAGTAGAGGAAGCCCGGGCCCTCAGAGCCGAGGCGGTCGAGCAGGTCGCCAAGCTCCGGGAAGCGAAACCGCCCTCCCTCCTCCAGCAGCGTCCCGCCCGGCGCATATAGCTCCGAGCACTCGGGGGTCGAGCGCATGATCGGCTCGAGCACCGTGAACAGGAACGCCTGCATCGGCACGACATCCACGCCGTCACGGGCAGCCCGCGCCGGTCGCCCCGTGAGGTCTTGCAAAGCAACCGTGCCGAAGCGCTCGAGCGCCTGGGCGAGGCCGAGCGTCGTGCCGTAGGCGCCGCACGACGACGGCCCGATGTTGAAGCGCTGGACCGCGTCGTCGGAGAAGTGGACGTCGATCGGCGTCAGGGCGGCCGGGTCGAGGTCGTCGAGCCCACAACCCGGCGCGGCCACGAAGAAGTCGAGCAGGTGGTCCTCGCCCGGCGCCGTGTGCACGAGCATGAATCCGCCGGCGCCGGGGCCGGTCAGCGGCGACTCGGCTACGAACGACATCAGCACGCAGGCCACCGCGGCATCGACGGCGTTGCCGCCTTCGCGCAGCACGTCGGCTCCGGCCTCTGCCGTCAGCGGATGACCGGCGGCAACGACGCCGCGCATATGGTGAAGTTACCCCCTGCGGTCGTCCCGACCGCAGGCGTGAACGGATGGACGCCGTCCAGGCGTCGTGACCGCTTCGCTCACCGAGGGATGAACTCGGGCACTTCGATGTCGGTCAGGACGCTCGACGAGCGATCCCGCCCGCGGCGCACTCGCGGCTCGGCGTCCGCCGGGATCCGCGCCTCGCTGGAGTCGCCGCGCGGAGCGGCACGGTGCACCGGCCGGTCGCCGTAGCCCGTTGCCACGACGGTGACCCACACCTGGTCCTCGATCTTCTCGTCGATCATCGCGCCGAAGATGATGTTGGCCTCTGGATGGGCCGCCTCCGCAACCGCCTTGGCAGCCTCGTTGACCTCCCAGAGCGAGAGGTCGCGGCCGCCGGTGACCGACAGCAGAATCGAGCGCGCGCCCTCGAGCGAGGTCTCGAGCAGCGGCGACTCGATGCCGTGCTCGACCGCGTCCATCGCGCGGTGCTCGCCGGTGCCCATCCCGATCCCGAGCAGCGCCTGGCCGGCCTCGGCCATGATCGTGCGCACGTCCGCGAAGTCGAGGTTGATCAGGCCGGGCAGCGTGATGAGGTCCGAGATGCCCTGGACGCCCTGGCGCAGGACGTCGTCCGCCACCCGAAACGCCTCGACCATCGAAGTGGACTTGTCGAGCACCGTCAGCAGGCGCGCGTTGGGAATCACGATGAGCGTGTCGACCTCGCGCGCGAGCTCGTCGACTCCGCGGTCGGCCTGCTCGCTGCGCCGCGCGCCCTCAAATGAGAACGGCTTGGTCACGATGCCGACTGTCAGCGCCCCGATCTCGCGCGCGATGCGCGCCACGACCGGGGCCGCACCGGTCCCCGTGCCTCCGCCGGCGCCTGCCGTGACGAAGACCATGTCCGAGCCCTTCAGCATGCCCTTGAGGCGGTCGTAGTCCTCGAGCGCGGCCGCGCGCCCCAGGTCCGGGTTCGAGCCCGAGCCGAGGCCGCGTGTGATGTCGCTGCCGATGTGGACGCGGTTGGAGGCTGCCGAGCCCTCGAGCGACTGGGTGTCGGTGTTGACGGCGATGAACTCGACGCCCTCGACCTCTGCCTCGATCATGCGGTTGACGGCGTTGACGCCGGCGCCGCCGACGCCCACAACGCGCAGCGTGGGCTCTGTCTTGCGCGACTGCGAGGGCATCGCGTAGGGAGAGACCGGCGGCTCGGGCTCGTGATAGGCGGGCGGATCGGGTGCCTTGTCGAGGATGTTCTCGGGGATGTCCGCCGAGAACACCGTGCGCAGGCGCTCCTCGGGGGAGGGCACGCCCTCGTAGCGGCTGCGGCCGCGCTCGGGCTGCGACTCCTCGTCGCGCCGGCGAGCGCGCTCGTCGGCGCGGCGCGCGGCCTCGGTGGCGCGCTGCTCGAAGTTGCCCTCCGCGCGGCGGTCGGCGCGCGGAGCCGGCTCGGGACGCGCAGGGCGCTCTGGACGCGGAGCGGGCGTCCGGGGCGCGGGCGCTTGGCGCGCCGGCGCCTCGGGCGTCGACTCGTCCTCGGTGTTGCGGAAGAGCTGGGCCAGGGGTCCCTCGCGCATGCTCGCCCTCTTACCGCTTGCCATTCGCCAGGACCTCCTCCGCTAGCTGACGGTAGGCGTAGGCCGCCTTGCCGTCCGGGTCGTACTTCAGAACCGACATTCCCTTCACCGGAGCCTCGGCGAACCGGACCGTCTTGTTGATGCGCGAAGCGAACACGCGGTCTCCGAAGTTCTCCTCGAGGATCTCGATCGCTTCCTTTGCATGGACGGTGCGGTTGTCGACGAGCGTCGGCAGGATGCCCTCAATCTCGATATCCGGGTTGAGCTCCTCACGCACCATCGAGAGCGTGTTCTGGAGCTGGATCAGCCCGCGCATGGACAGATACTCGCATTGCACGGGGACGATCACCTTGTGAGACGCCGTGAGGGCGTTGATTGTGAGCAGCCCGAGGCTCGGCGGAGTGTCGATGAAGATGTAGTCGTAGTCCTCGAGGATGGGGGCGAATGCCTTCTTGAGCGAGCGCTCGCGCCCAATCATCGTCGACATCGCGATCTCGGCGCCGGCGAGGTCGATCGACGCGCACGCCACATCCACCTCGCGCTTGCGGATCACCTCGCGGATCGAGATCTGGTGGACGAGCACGTCGTACATCGAGAGCTCGAGCGTGTCCGGGTCGATGCCCTGGCTCATCGTCAGGTTCCCCTGAGGATCCAGGTCGACGCAGAGGACCCGGTGCCCGCGCTCGACGAACGCCGCTGCGAGGTTGAGGGTGGTGGTCGTCTTGGCGACACCCCCCTTCTGGTTCGTGAAGGCGATGACCTTGGCCGTGGGCTCCATACGCAGTGCCTATTCGCACGTACTGGAGCTATTCCTTCCCGTCAGGGCGCGCCGGTTGCCCAGAGCCGTTCGCCGTCCCAGGCGCCCGTGATCACCAGGTCGGGGTCGTGACCGCCGGCGTCGGCGCGACGCGAGGCCAGCAACTGCAGGCGAGCGGTGAGCGGGATCTGGGCCATCAGCTCGTCTGCCGGCTGCGGCTGGTCGAGCTCGACGGTGGGCACGCCCTCGGCGCGGGCGGCGCTCGCAAGCTGCCCGAGGAAGTCGTCGTGGTCTCGAGCGGCGCCGAGCACAACGAGAGCGTCGTCGGGTCCGAGCGGCACAGCCGAGCCGTGCAACAGGAACTCGGCGTCATAGCCCTCGGCCGCCAGGCGCGCCGCCTCGCGCAGCTTCAGCGCGCCCTCGCGCGCCGTCACGGCGCCCGGCCCCGAGCCGGTCACCACGAGCAGCCGGGCGGGCTCGGGTACCCCGTCGATGCCGGGCTCCGCGAGCGCCGCCTCGGTGGCGTCGGCGGCGGCCACCACCGCGTCGGGCCCGAGCCCCTCGGCGCCGAGCTCGCCGGCGATCAGCGCCAGCAGGGCCAGCACAGCCGTGTAGCTGCGCGTGTAGGTGTGGGAGCTCTCCTTCGCCCCGGTCTCGATCGCCTCGGGCCAGCCGACGCCGTCGCCGGTGATGGTGAGCGTCTGCGCCCCGGCGTCGAGCGCCCGCTTGCGCGACGCGCGCGCGTAGGCGGTCTCGCCGGTATGCGTGATCACCACGACAGAGTCGCCGGCACGCAGCGGCGCCCAGCGGGCGAAGTCCATCGAGGACGCAAAGCGAGCGTCCATCCCCGCTCGCGCGAACATCGCGGCGCCCAGCTCGGCCGCGTGCAGGCTGGTCCCAGTCCCGACCAGCCAGACGCGGGCGCCGGCGGCGAGGCGCTTGGCACCGGCAGGGAGTTCCAGCCCCGCGATGCGGCGCAACTCCTCGGGCTGGGCGCGGAT